>DATANP010000321.1:0-27050 GCA_036266195.1 Thermoanaerobaculia bacterium
TGGCGCCGGTCACGGTGTTCGAGGAGGTGGCCGCGAAGCTCGGGCTTGCCCGGCCGGCCGGAGTCTCCGCGGAGCAGGCGGAGGCGCTGCTCCGCCAGGGCATCAAGCAGGAGCTTCGCGCCGGCCAGACGGTGCTGTTCCTCGATAACTTCGAGGACAACCAGGATGAGGACGACGGGCATCTGAAGAATCCGGCCCTGGGTAAGGGCCTATTCGATCTCGCCATTCTCGGCGGCGAGCAGTTCCGCCTGCTGTTCACGAGCCGGCGGCCAGTCGAGCTGGGGGATGGACCGGTCGCGGTCGCGAATCTCGATCTGGGGGAACTTTCCCCATCTGGCTGTCGCAAGCTCCGAGCTCTCGATCCGGAGGGCCTTGGCAGCTTGCCTACATCCGCCTGGAAGCAGATGCTCTTTCACTTGGGAGGCCACCCCAAGGCGCTGGAGCTTCTGGGCGGTTATCTCCGGGGCCGCCCGGAAGACCGGGTGCGCCAGTTCCTTGCGGACCTGGGGCCCGCGCTCGACACGGTGGACGCCCGGCTGCAATCTGAGATCCAGGAGAAGGGCCGGGAGCTAGAGAGCTGCCGCGCTTGGCGACGTAGCGCGTTTGCGAGCGCAGTTGGGTGACGTGTCAGGAGCTTTGAAACTGCATGAGGAAGAGCTGAAGACCTACGAAAGCTTGGGGGATGTCCGGTCTCGAGCGGTGACGCTTGGCGACATAGCGCGTTTGCGAGCACAGTCGGGTGACGTGCCTGGGGCGCTCATGCTGCATGAGGTGAGGCTCCAAGTCGCCCGACAACTGGGCGATACCGAGTTGATCGCAAACGCCCTGTACGAGCTTGCCGGGGCTCGACCTTGAGCAGGGAAATACGAGCCGAGCGCTGGACCGGCTTGCCGAATCCTGGGAAATCATCTCCAAGCTCGGCCATGCAATGGCTATTGCTGTCTGTGGCAAGTTCTATGGCCAACTCCTCGCTCCCACTGACCGCCCGCGCGCCCTGGAAATCCTCCGCACGTCCCGCGGTGCCTTCGAGTTGTTGGGTATGTCGGCTAAGGTCGACCAGATGGATGAGCTGATACGAAGGATCGAAAATCCGGAGCCGCCGGCCGTGCAGCCCCGGCCGACGCTCTGGCAGCGGTTGAAGGGGATGCTGACGCGGTCGGCAGGTTGAAGACCCCCTCCCCGTCCCTCCCCTGCTGCGCAGGAGAGGGCGCCCCCACCCTTGCCGGAGCATTGGGAGATCTTTAGAGGAAGGCGAGGAAAATTCCGCCTCGGATCGGCTCGGGATACCATGAGGCCGGGCCTATGTCCGAACCTGCCATGCCACCCTCGCGCTCGCGCCGCCGCCGGATCCTCCTGATCCTGGCGGCGCTGTTCGGGGTTGCGCTGATCCTGGCGCTGGCGGCGCTGAGCGCGCTGCGCTCGGCTTCGGTCCGGCAGTCGATCCTCGGCGAACTGGCCGGATATCTCCGGCGCGAGTACGGGCTCGCCATGGAGGCCGAGGACTTCGGGGTGCGCTGGGGCGGGTTCTCGATGGACGGCCTCAAGGTCGGCGCGCCCGGCGGCGCTCCGTTGCTGACCGCCCGCCATGTGGACGTCGCGGTGGACATGCGGACGCTGCGTGCCCCAGTTCGGGTGATCCGGTCTCTGGAGATCGACGACCCCTCGATCGACCTGGCGGCTCCGATCCCCAAGATCCCTGAAAGCCCCGGTCCGCTCGGGTTCGAGATCCGGAGGATCGTCATCCGTCGAGGAAAGATCGCGGGGGCGCCGCCGGAGGCTCCGGTCTCCAAATATCTGAAGAGCTGGCGGGTCGACGAGATCGAGGGCGGCGGCTCGCTGGTGGACGAGCTCTGGGATCTGAAGATCGAGAGCTCGCGGGTCCACGTGGAGCGGCCCGGCTTCGAGCCTCTGACGCTCCAGGCCGCGGCCCAGGTGGAGTACCGCGACGGCCAGCCGGTCCGCATCCCCTCGCTGCGAGTGGCGGGCCCCGGGCTGCGCCTCAACGGCTCGGGCACGGTCGGCCTCGAGGGAACCCCGCTGATCGCCGACTTTGATGCTCAGGCCGAGCCGCGGCTCCTGGTGGCCGGCGCGCCGTCCGGCGGCAGCATCCGGGCCCGCGGCGGGGTGCGGCTGCCCGAGGGAACCGGCAAGGTTGCGGTCTTGGCCCGGGAGGTCCCAGCCGAGGTTCTGCGGCCTTATCTGGATACCGCGTTGTTCCAGGACCTTTCGCTGGCCGGAACCGTGGCCGACGCACAGGCCGACCTCACGCTCGGTCCGGAGACGCTCGCCCGGGTGGCGGGCCAGGGCGAGGCGGTCTGGCGGCGGCAGGACCGCCAGCTCGTCTGGATGAATCTCGGAGTCACACCCGGCGAGGGAGAGGCGATCCGCCTGACGGCCGAAGGCGATCTGTTGCCGGGCTCGCCCGGAAAACGGCACCTGCGCGGAACCGTCGAAGCCGCGGGCTGGACCGGACTGGCCACTGCCACGGCCGAGAGGATCGACGCCGAGGTCCGGCTCCCGGACGTGAAGGCCGCGCTGGCCGAGATCCGCAAGCTCTGGCCCCGGCTGGTCCCCGCGATCCCGGCAACCGTGCCGGTCCAGGGCTCCCTCCAGGCGGACCTGCGGGCTTCGGGATCTCTGGCCTCGCCGCTCGCCAAGGTGGACGCCACCTGGCTGCCGGAGCCAGGCTCGCGGGTCCACCTCAAGGCCGACGGCCGGCTGGCGACCTGGACGGGGTCGGCGAAGGCGGAGTTGGAGAACGTGCCGCTGGCCCTGGCGGGCCAGCAGGGGTTCGTGTCCGGAACGGTCGATCTTTCCGGCTCCCCCCGTTCCTACCGCACCCGGGCGGACGCCAACATTCTCCATGCCGCCTATCCGCCCTACCTGGACAGCCTGGACCAGGCCCATGTGACCGCGAACGGCTCGCTTCGCCTCCACCCCCTCACCTACGCCGGTATTGTGAACGCGGACGGCTCCGGCCTCTTCGCCCGTCCGAACGCCTCAGACACGGCGCGGCTGGATACCTTCCAACTCGCCTCGGACGGCACCTTCCGGCTGGAGCCGCTCTCCTATCAGGGGCGGATCAGCCTGGACGGCACCGGCCTCGATGCTCCCACCATGGTCCGGGCCGAGCGGTTCCATCTCGACGGCGACGGCACGTTCCGCCAGTCGCTCACTCCCTTGTCGGCCACGGCCCGGCTGGATGCTTCGGGAGTCGAGCTGTCCGGAGTCACTCTCACCGATCTCCATGCCGAGGCGACAGGGGAGGGGAAGGAAGTCCGGATCTCCTCTCTCTCTGGCTCGCTTCCGGAAGGACGGACGTTCGCGGCTTCAGGAAGGCTTACGGTCGAGCCCCTGCTCCAGGAGGCCGATCTCGATCTCAAGCTGGTGAAGCCGGTCGATCCGGTGCGCGAGGCCGAGATGACGGCCACCCTGCGCAACGGGACCGTCGAGGTGTCGGCCCCGCGGATCGATACCGATGCCGGACCGGCGAGCGTCCAGGCCACGATTCCGCTGGGAGCTCTTGCCCGGATTCCGGCGCTTGCCGAGACGCTGGCGGCCCTGCCGATCGAGCCGGCTCCGGGCGAGGTCTCGGTGGATCTTCAGGCTCCGTCCGTGGACTCTCAGACTCTGCTCGCCGCGCTCGGCATGGAGCCCCGGCCGGAGCGGGTGCGGGCCGGCGTTTCGGCCAGCCTGACCTTCGATCCGGCGGCCCCGGCCGCGGGCCGCGGCGAGGTGCGGATCGACGGCCTGACCCTGGAGTCCAAGGACGGCCGGGTGACCGCCCAGGAGCCGGTGATCGCCAGCCTGGGAGGCGGCCGGGTGGAGCTGCGGCCGGTGCGGCTGCGGGTCGAGAGCGGCGAGATCGGCGCGACCTCGATCGACGCGAGCGGCTCGGCCGACCTCAAGACCGATTGGAAACCTTTCGAAGATCCGCCGGCGAGCCTCGTGCGGACCGTCTCCGGCCAGGCCGGCGGCACGCTCGACGCCGCGCTCCTGAACCCTTTCCTGGAAGGCGGCGAGGCCTCGGGCTCGCTCTCGTTCACGGCCTCGGCGAACGGACCTCTCGACGGGCTGCAGGCCTCGTTCAACGCGGACGGGACCGGCGCCCGGTTCGAGTTTCCGGCGGCGGCGGTCGAGATCGAGAATCCGGTCGTGAGCGGCAGGCTGGCTGGAGGGAGCTGGAACGCCGGGGGGAGCGCCAGCCTGAACGGCGGCGAGCTCGCATTCGGAGCGCGGCCCCGGGGTGAGGGCGCGCTCGTGAGCCTGAGCCTCGAATCGGTGCCCTACCGGCTCGATTATGGCCTCACCACACGGGTCTCCGGCCTGTTTTCGCTCCAGGTCCCGCTGCCGTTCGAGGAACACTCGCGCATGGCGCTCGACGGCACCCTGGCTGTGGACCGGGGCGTGCTCGTGCGGGACATGAACCTCGACCGCGAGGTGTTCACCCTGCTCACGGCCCCGGAGAAGGAGCCCGGCACCGAGGAGACCCTGGCGAGCCGGATCGATCTGGACCTGAACGTGACCACGCGGGACGGCATCCGGGTGCGGAACAACGTGGCCGACCTGCACGCGCACTGGGGCGTGCTGGCGGTGGCCGGCACGGCCGAGGAGCCGGAGATCCGTGGACGCGTGGACCTCGATCCCGGCGGCCTTCTCTATATCTATGGCCAGACCGCGCGCATCGACCGCGGCTCGCTGATCTTCACCGGCAACCCCCTGGAGGACCCGCTGATCGACTTCTCGACGACCAGCTCGCTTCAGGACCCGAGCATCGCCCAGCTCCGCGGCACCACGGCGCCGCTCGACATCCTGAACCAGGTGGAGCGCGACCCGCTCGCCAAGGAAGGTCCGAGCGCGGAGGAGATCCTCACCAAGGGCCTGGCCAGTTACTACAGCGCCCGCCTGTTCTCGCGCTTCGGCGAGTCGGTCGGCCTCACGCGCCTGTCCGTGCGGCCGGTCCTGGTCTACGAGGAGGCCGACCCGACCGCGCGCCTGACCGTGGGCGGGGAGCTTTCGCGCCATGCCTCGTTCGCCTTCTCGGTGGACTTGCGCAATGCCGAGCGCCGGACCTGGCTGCTCGACCTCCACGACTTCAACGGCCTCTCGGGTCTGAAGCTCGAAGCCTTCACCACGGACTTCGGAGGCCAGGGCGGCAGCCTCCAGCAGGCGCTCGACTTCGGCGGCAGCCGCGAGTCGCAGGAGGAGACCGTCGGGAGGCTGCGCCGGCTCCGGATCAGCGCGCCGGACATCAACGGCATCGCCAGATGGAGGCTGCGCCGCTCCATCCCCCTGCGGCGCAAGGAAGCCGTGCCCGAGGATGCGGCCTTCGACATCGAGGTCGACCTCGCCGAGTTTCTGCGCCGCCGCGGCTACCCCGACGCCCGGGTCACCGCCGAGACCGTCCCGGTCGAGGATCGGCCGGGCTGGGTGGACGTGAACGTGGCCGTGGTGGAGCTGGGCCCGCGGGTGAAGTTCAAGTTCAAGGGCGACCGCCCGCCGCGCGCCTTCCGGCCGGAGATCCTGGCCACCTATCGCGCCGACTTCTACGAGGCGCGGTCCGTGGAGGAGATGAAGGAAGCCACGGTGCGGGCCTTCCGCAGCGCCGGCTACGTGCAGCCGCAGGTCGAGGTGGAGGTCCAGAAAGGCTCGCCGCGCAGGGTCGTCATCCGGTCCGAAGCGGGGTCCAAGGCGGGTCTGGAGGAGCTGGAGATCGCCGGGGTCGATCCGGAGGCCTCGCGCCTCCTCGCCAGCCGCTTCCCGGGCCGGCTCTCGCGCGCCGAGCTGGCCGCCGGTCTCCCGGGCGCCGACCGCCGGCTCCTCGACGCTCTCGGAGCGCTCGGCTATCCCGGCGCCAGGATCGCCGGGCGCCAGGTGAGCCGGAACGGGCTGCTCGTCCAGGTGGAGGCGGGGGAGCGGCGGACGTTCGGCCGGATCGAGATCTCTGGGATCGAACCCAAAGATCTGATGCCGCTCGTGCCGGTTCATCCGGGAGAGCCGGTGCGCTGGGACCTGGTGCTCCAGGGCGCGCTGCGCATCCAGGACGCGCTGCGGTCGAAGGGCTTTCCGGACGCCGAGGTCCGGGTCGCGCCGCCGTCGCAGACCGGGCCGGTGGACGTCCGCTACGAGGTCGAGCCAGGGGACCGCGTCGTGCTCGCGGAGGTCGGCTTCGAGGGCGAGCGCTGGACGAGCGAACGCCAGCTCGCGCGGGCGGCCGGCCTGAAGACGGGCGAGCCGCTGAACGCCAACGAGGTGGCCGAGGCCCGGACGCGACTCTTCGAGACGGGAGCGTTCTCCAGGGTGACCGCGGACGTGGACCGCTCGGAGCCCGGCCAGGCGCGGGTCACCTTCTCGGTGGCGGAGAGCCCGCGCTTCCACCTCGGCTACGGCGTCCGCCAGGAGAGCGGCAAGGGGACGGCGGCGGTGGTGGATGCGGTTGATTCGAACTTCCTCGGCCGCGGGCTGACGCTCGGCCTGCGGGCGCTCTACGAGCCGGACGACCGCAGCGGCCGGCTCTTCCTGCGCACGGGCCTGTTCGGCACACGGATCTCGCTGGAGACCTACGGCCTGGTGCGGCAGCAGACGTTCGAGGACGACATCCTGGGCGACCTCCAGCAGGACATCGAGGAGAGCTCGCTCCAACTCTCCCGCCCGTTCGGCCGCCGCACGACCGGCAGCCTCTACTTCCGCTACCGGACCACGCACCTGTTCGAGCTGGAGCCCGACCCGTTCTCCCCCTTCCCGTTCGACATCGAGCTGAAGCGCCCCTACATGGGGACCCAGGTCCTCTGGGACGGCCGGAACGACAAGGTCGATCCCACGTCCGGCCAGTTCCGGAGCCTGGACCTCTCCGGCAGCGGCTCCTACATCGGGAGCGACTTCGACTACGCGCGCCTCTACGGGCAGTGGAACCTGTTCGAGACCTTCTTCTTCGCGGGACGGCCGTTCACCTGGGCGCAGGGGGTGAGGACCGGCGCGGCGCAGGCCTTCCGTGGGCAGGCCCTGATCGAGGACGACCGCTTCTATGCCGGAGGCGAGTTCTCGGTCCGCGGTTACGAGACCGAGAGCCTGCGCTCGACCGGCCGCCCGGAGGAGGAGGCCCTCCTGGTGCTCAACCAGGAACTGCGCTTCCCCCTGCCCTTCGAGGGGCTGACCGGCCTGGTTTTCTTCGACGCCGGCCAGATCTGGGACCGCTGGGGCGACTTCGGGACCGGCCTCGCCAAATCCCTGGGCCTGGGCCTGCGGGTGAAAACCCCCATCGGGCTGCTGCGCTTCGACGCCGCCTATCCCCTCGACCGCCGGCCGGAGGACGAGAGCTACAAGCTGTACTTCGGCTTCGGCAACGCCTTCTAGGCTACTTCTTCACCGCCCGCAGGATCGCCTTCGCCCGCTCGGCTTCGGGGGAGTTCGGCGCCAGCTCCGCGAATCGGCTCATGTCGTTGACCAGTACGTCCTTGCGGCCGAGCTCCTGGGCGACGAGGCCGCGGTAGTAGTAGGCATAGGCGAGGCCCGGGTCCATGTCCAGGGCGCGGCTGAGCTGGTCGTAAGCCGGCTGCCACTGCTTCTGGAAGGAGCGCGTCAGGCCGATCTGATAGGGGATCAGGGCGTTGCCGCCGTCGGCGCTGCGCGCCCTCTCCAGCGCTCCCGCCGCCTCGTCGTACTGCCCCATGCGCATCCTGGCCACGCCGAGGTAGTAGTCGGAGCCGCTGGCCGAGGCCAGGTCGGCGGCGCGGTGGAAGGCGGAGTCCGCGGCTCCGGTGTTGTGCTTTCGGAGGAGGACCTCGCCAAGCCAGACCTGGGCCTCGGGATCGGACGGCGAGAGCTCCGTCGCCCTGCGCAGCCGGGCCTCGGCATCGTCGTATTTCTGCTCCTGCTCCAGGACCCGGCCCATGGCCATGGCCACGGCGCCATTGCTGTCCGCCTGGTCAGCCACGGACTGGACGGCCGCGCGGGCTTCCGAGGTGCGGTACTCCCAGAGCTTGCGGTCCACGGTGAAGACGGCGGCCGGCGGCGGGCTCGACTGGCCTCCGCCCGGCGGTTGCTGCTGGTCCTGGGACTGCGGTTGCTGCTGGTTGCCCTTGTCCTTGCCCCCCTTCTTGCCGCCCTTCTTCTTCTGGGCGTCGGCGGCGAGCGGGAGAAGGACCAGCGCGCACAGGAGCGCGGTCAGGATTCGGGAGAAGGATCGCGAGTATCGGCGCATTGGGTGTCTCCTCAAGGTCTCTCTCCAGTATAAGCGTCTAGCCGAACCCGCTTCTTCCCGAGGAGGGGATCGGGATCACCGAGCCGAACCCGCCCGCGCTGCTGCGCCTCAGGCCGGTCAGGGTGAGGGTGCGGTAGAACAGGCTGCGGAAGGCCGAGGGCTTTTCCACCTGGATCGGCCGCGGCGACATGTTGCCGTCCGGGTCCTGGATATAGATCTCGACGCCCCCCTGCTGCCAGCGCAGCAGGACATGCGCGAGATCGGTCCGCGGCTTGTCCTGCAGCCGCTCCTCCTGCAGGAGCACCACCCGCCGGATGCCGTTCGAGAGCAGGAAGTTCGCCGACGGGAAGTCCTGCGGGAAGACCGCCCAGCGGTTGTCGAACCTGCCGGGCTGGGGCGGCGTGCCGGGCTCGAGGCGTTTCGCGTCGAGAAGGAAGACCGGCGGCGTGTCGGCCGGGATCGCCAGCCCCTGAAGCTCGTCCGCGCCGTCGCGGAGACGCTTCAGGATGGCCTCCACCGCCACGATGGCGGACGGGTTGTAGGCCGTGTTGAACAGCGGCACCGGCCGATAGCCCGTGCGCGCCAGGGCCATCCCGATCTCCACCGACCGCTCGCCGGGCATGTCCACCACGAAGGCCGTCCAGGTGTCGAGAGGGCCCGGGTCGTAGGAGGCCGTTGTCTGGTCGGTCGAGTGGACCGGCATCGGAGCGACCGGTTGGGCCGCGAAGACCGGCGCCCCTCCGGCGAACAGCGCCGGCTTGGCCCAGCGCGACCAGACCGACTCCTCGGGAGCCCAGACCTCAAAGAGCTGCGACCCGTCCATACGCCTCCTCCTGCCGCGGCTCCACGAGGACCGCGACATCCTGGGCCAGATGGTTCACGATCGGCCGGCGCGCCACCCTTCCATAGCCTCCGGCCGCGCGGCCGTCGATCGTGTAGACACCCACGCACGGATAGAACGACTCTCCATCCACCTTCATCGGCACCGCCTCGAACCGCTGCTGCGCCGCCCACCAGCGCCCGCCGAAGAGCAGCTCGCGGCGGATCTGCTTCCACTCCTTCTCGGGCGTCACCCCGGCGAGGCCGATACCGTCGCCTACCCTCCCCAGGGCCGGCTTGAGCACCCAGCCGCCGTCCGTCCTCCAGGGGACCTCCCGCGGGTCCCGGGTCTCCGGCAGCAGCCGTCGCCACGTCGGAAGAGAGGTTGCCAGCCGGTCCCAGACCAGGGGGAAGCGCTTGCTCTGCGGCAGGAGCGCCGAGGCCGGGTTGCTCACCGGCGTCCGGCCGCCCCGGAAGAAATGTTTCCAGCCGCTCGACCGCGGCAGGTTCGGCAGCCATTCGGCCGGGAAGAAGCGGATCAGGGCGTCCAGCCTGTCGTCTCCGATCCAGGCCTCGCCGTTGCGCCAGGTCAGGTGGTCGGGAGCCGCGAGCACGACCCTTTGGCCTCGCGCCTCCAACTCGCGGGCGAGGAAGACCATCACCTGCCGGTCGTCTGTGTAGGCCGTGGCATGGACGAGGGCCACGGTTCCGCTCGGCCCGACCGCGTCCGCCAGGCAGCCGGCCGGGTCGCCGGAGGGCTCGAAGCCTGGAAAGTACGGCGCCATCAGCCGTGCGAAGCCCGAGGCCTCGTTGAAGCCTCCGGGCACGTCCGTATTGGCCTCGGAGATCCGCCAGCCCTCGGTCGTCCAGTGGAAGTCGAAGCGCAGCACCCGGGCGATCCCTGGCGGAGAGCCGTCGTCAGCGATCTCTCTCAAAGCGTGGCGGACCGGGCGCGGCAGGCCCAGCTCGCAGTGCAGCTCGGGCCGGCGGGCCATCTCCTCCTCGGCTTCGGCGGCCTCGGCGGCGAGCCGCTCGGAAAGATGGGCGATCTCGTCCCAGGCCTCGCGCCGGAGCAGCAGGGGGAAGGGCGCCACGGTCGAGACGTCCTCGACCTGCGGATCCCATTTGCAGCACTCGAAGATGGCCCGGCGCCGGAGGCGGGCGTGCTCGGCGGGATCGACCGGGTCGGTCTCGACCCAAGGGAGCGTCAGCTCCACCATCCCGCCTGTGCCAGGAAGAAGAAGGCCAGCGCCACGTAGGCGCAGAGCGGTGCCAGGCCGTGCGTCAGCGGCGAGGGGAGCGGGGTCTCCTTCGTCGGCCGGAAGGTGCGCTCCAGGAGCACGGCGGCCAGCCAGAGCAGCAGGACCGGCCAGGCCAGCTTCCCGAAATCGGTCACGGTCTCTTCCATGCTCACCCAGTCTCCGGCCACCGCGCGGCCGAGGATCACGCCCGAGCCGACGAAGTAGCCCGCCAGGCGGAGGCCGGACGCCGGATCGCGCTCGACCGTGACCGCGTCCGCCAGCCCCGTGAAGCGGTCGAGCAGGGCCCAGAGAAGGAAGAACGCGAGGGTTGAGAGCGCGGCGGAGAAGACCACCACCCACCAGCCCGGACCGTTGCCGATGTTGCCGCCCGCGAAGCAGAGGGCGACGCCAAGGAGGGCGCCGCCGAGAGCATGGGCCGCCGCCGGGTTCCCGCGCTCGATCACGTCGTCGCGCGCGCTGAGGCCGAAGTACGGCAGGAAGTAGCGGGCCGCGAGCCCCACCCAGGCCATGCCCATCGCCAGGTAGAAGAGGATGTAGACCGTGCTGTCCCGCACGTCGGAGGAGGAGTAGAGCCGGAGGACCGCGTAGATGACCGCCGCGCAGATCAGGGGATCGACGAGGAGGGTCCAGCGGTGCTCGAACCTGGAGCCGAGGCGGGCGCAGGCCACGGCTTCCCAGAGCCAGGGCAGCCACGTGAACGCGATAAACGCCAGGCAGATGATCTGGACGACGCTCTCGTCACCGGACATGGCCGCTCTCCCCCCATCGAGACGATGGGGGGAGGGTACGACGCGGGCGGCCGGGGGTCAAGGAGAGGACCCCTCACCCCCTGGCCCCCTCTCCCATCCCCTCCCAACCCTCCGGGAGAGGGGAAACCTGACTGAGGGTACGAGGCAGGATCGTAGCGAAATCGTTCCCCGGTGAGTTCCCCCTCTCCCGGGTGGGGGGAGTGCGATGAGAGAGGGGGCCAGGGGGTGAGGGGCCTACAGCTTCGCCTCGATCGCCTTGATGTCCTCTTCGATCCCCTGAAGACGGCCGCGCTTGGTTTCGAGCTTGGCCTCCATGTCGGCGAGGCGGCTCTCGATGTCCTGGCGGATCTCCTGCTCTCGCGCGCCGGGCCGGACGTCGGCGAGGCGGGTGCGCCAGCGGCCGGCGGTCTCCTCGTCGTAGCGGATCGACTCGCGCAGCCGGTCGGCCTGATCCTGCTTGCGGTCGAGGGCCTCGCGCAGGCGCTCCTGCCACTCGCCGCGGTTGCTCGAGCGGTCCTGGTCACGCTGCTCGAAGAACGCGGCGCGGCGGCTGAAGAAGGCGTCGTTCGCCTTGCGGAAGCGCTCCCAGAGCGCGTCGGCCTTGGCGCGCGGCACCGGGCCGACCGTCTTCCACTCGGCCTGGAGCGCCTTGAGCGCCTCGGAGGTGGACTTGAACTCCTCGGCCGTGCTGAGCGCCTCGGCCTGCTCGCAGAGGGCCACCTTGCGGCGCAGGTTCTCCTTCTGCTCCTTTTCGAGCTGGTCGTAATGCACCTTGCGCCGGGTGAAGAAATCGTCCGCGGCCTTGCGGAAGCGCTCCCAGACGGCCTCGTTCTGCTCCTTGGGCACCGGCCCGATCGCCTTCCACTCGGCCTGGAGCGTCTTGAACGCCTCGGCCGTGGCGCGCCACTCGTTCGAGCCGCTCAGCTCCTCGGCCCGCGCGCACAGCTCCTCCTTGCGGCGGAGGTTCTCCGGCAGGTCCGTGTCGAGGTGGGCGAAGTGGGCCTGGCGGCGCTCGAAGAAGGCGTCGTTCGCCTTGCGGAAGCGCTCCCACACCCGGTCGTTGTGCTCCTTGGGTACGGGGCCGACGGTCTTCCACTCGGCCTGGAGCGCCTTGAGCCCCTCGGCGGCCGGCTTCCACTCCGTGGAGCCGCTCAGCTCCTCGGCCTTCGCGCAGAGCTCCTCCTTGCGCGCGAGGTTCTCCTGCTGCTCGCGCTCCTGGCCCTCGTAGTGGGCCTTGCGGCGCTCGAAGAAGCGGTTGCCCGCGGCCCGGAAGCGCTGCCACAGCTCGTCGCTGCGCTCGCGCGGCACGGGGCCGACGGTCTTCCACTCGGCCTGGAAGGCCTTGATGGTCTCGGCCGAGCTCTTCCACTCGCTCGATTCGCTCAGCTCCTCCATGGAGGCGACGATCGCCTCCTTGCGGCGGAGGTTCTCGTCGAGCTGGGCGCGGGCGGCCTCCTCGAGGGCCTGGAGCCGGGGCACCAGGGCGTCGAAGTCGCCGAGCGCGTTGGCCTTGGGCACCCAGCCGAGCATGGTGCGGATGCGGCCGGCGAAGCGCGTCTTGTTCGCCTCGCCCTCCATCTCCCGCTCCAGGGCCTCGACCCGCTCGGTGATCTGGCGGAACTTGAGGACGAAGGAGGCAAGGGCGGCCTCGGGGTTGCGGCCCTTCATCTTGCCGATGACCCGGCCCGGCTCGCCGGGCTGGTCGGAAATACCGCCGTCGGGCTCGCGGAGGCGGATGTTGCCCTCCTCGTCCACGAAACCCCAGCGGGCCCCTTCGGCCGCAAGCTCGGCGCGGTGCTGATCGGTCTGGCTCTCGGCGTGGGCTACCGCCTCGTCGGTGAGCGGGGCTTCGGCCTCCAGGCGGGCCTGCTCCTCCTCGGCCGTGGGAGCGAGCTCGGCGTGCGCCTCCGGCTCCTCGGCGTGAAGCTCGGGCTCGGGCTCGTGCTCGTGATTGTCGGAAAGAATGGCGTGCTCGTCCTGCTCGGTGGAGACGGGCTCCCCGGCCAGTGTTGTGGTCTCTTCGTGCATCTCGGTCTCGCGCTCGTTGTGGTTCGACATGATCCTTCTCGTTGCGTGTCCCTGCGCGTCGCTCCACTCACGGGGGAACGCTTGACGATACCGCAACTGGCGGGATGGAGAAACCCCGTCGTTCGGAGGGGACTCAGCGGCCTCCGGCCCTGCCGAGCGTGGGCGGCCCGGTCCGCTTGTACTCGCCGTCGTACAGGCTGCCGCAGGCCTTGGTCGTGTTCTGGACCTTCAGGCCCTCCGCGGAGAACAGGATGTCCAGCTTGCAGCCGGTCATGTTCTCGAAGCGGGCCGTGAGGCGCTCGGGTTTCACGGTGCCGGAGATCTGGCCCTGCCCGGCGACGCCCTTGATGCGGAGCACGCCGGGGCCCACCTGCAGGATGTCGAGCGTGGGCTTGACCGCGTCGGCCGCGTCCTTCGCGCCGGTGCGCTCGTAGTGGCCGTCGAACGGCGATTCGCCCTCGGTCGCATCCGGACCGGTGGGCATGGCATGGGGCGACTGGGAGTGGGGCGACTGGAAGCTCCAGGCGAGCGTCGGGACGGCGGCCAACAGGATTGCAATCTTCCAGGTTCTCGTCATGGCTCAAGCTCCTTGACTGTGAATCGTAACCGGAAGGGGGCCGATCGGGAAAGCGGCCCGGCCGGCCCCGGGCAGGCATCAACCCTGCATTCTTTGTCCGCGTCACCAGGCAGTATCGGGTGGGAGAGGAGGTTGAACGTGGGAACGATCAACGCAACGGAGTATGAAGCCATGGTGGAACGTCTGCGGCAGGCCCGGCAGGAGGCCGGGATGACGCAGGAGACTGTCGCGGAGCTCCTGGGCCGGCCGCAATCGTTCGTGTCCAAGGTCGAAAACGGGGACCGACGGATCGATCCGGTCGAGCTGTGCTACTTCGCCGACCTCTACAAGAAGCCGCTCGTCTGGTTCCTGCCGGATCAGTGCAGCAATTGACCTCGGCCAGCATATCCGCTTCCTCTGGTTCAGAAGGATTGTTTTTCCGGCACGCTTTCTGCAAGTATCCCCGCGGCTCATTCCATCTTGGGATATGGGGGCGGGAATGCACTGGGAAGCCGATTACAAGGAGATGCTGAAGAAGCTCCGGCAGGCGCGTCAGGAAGCCGGACTGACGATCGAGGAAGCCGCGGATGGATTCGACCGTCCGCCGTCGTTCATTCTCGCAGTGGAATCCGGGGAGCGCCGGATCGATCCGGTGGAGCTGTGCCGTTTCGCGGTGCTCTACAGGAAACCGGTGACGTGGTTTCTGGCGGAGAGCGGGCCCGGGCGGCAGGAAGGCGACGGAGGCGGTGAAATCGATCCCCTGAAATAATTGGCCCGACCGTCCCACTACAAGATCAGAGGCCCGCAGCCTCCGAAGCAACCCGGAGGTTGACAGGAAGGGCGTCAGCGCCTTTACACCGGGGGACGGGCGCGTCTCCCGGCTTTTTTATTTCCCCCTCAGTCGTCCCAGACCTCCGGGAACAGCTCGTCCAGGGGCGAGCCAATGAGCCCGAGCACCTGCTCGGGGCAGAGCCCGAGGGATTCGAGGGCCTGGCGGATCCTCCTCAGGCACCGGTCGCGCATCGTGTACAGCTCCTTCTGGGGGCGGTGCAGGATGGGAGAGATGGCGGCGATCGTGAGGCCGTCGCGGAAGCACATCCTGAGCAGGAGGCGCTCCTCGGCGGGCAGGGCCCGGAGGCGGGGGACCAGCTCCGCGCGGAGCCGTGCCGCGAGCCGGGCGCGCTCGGCGTTCTCGACCCGTTCCTCGACCCGGCCGTCCACGGCGAGGGTCTGAAGCTCCTCCTCGCCGACCCAACGGCGCTCCACCTTGTGGGGAAGCCTGCCGGCGAGCCGCTCGATCTGGGTGCGGGAGAGGGCGACCTTGTGCTCCGCGAGCATCCGGTCGATGGCCTCCTCCAGGGGGAGCCGGTCCCGGTGCCAGAGCTGCTCGAGCAGGACGGCCTCCTCGCCCGCCCGGCGCGCCGCCGCGGACGGCCGCCACTTGCCCCAGAGACGGATGCGGTAGTCGCGCAGCAGGTTGGACAGGGCCACGTTCAGATAGGTGACGAACGAGCTGCGGCCCTCCCAGCTGGCGAGGATGCGGTAGTCGTTGTCGGTCAGCCTCTCCAGGGCCCAGGACCGGAAGTCCTCGATCTCCTGCGAGGGGAGGCCGCTGCCGCGGCTGATCCGGTCGAGCCTCTTCCGGATGAGGTCGTAGTGCTCTTCGAGGAGAGCCTTGCCGCGCGAGGGAGAGCCGGCTTGATGGCTCTCCGGGCCATTCTCGGTTTCCTGTTCAAGATCCGGGGTTTCGACAAGCTTGCCAGCCATCTCAAGCCTCCAACTTGAGGGCCGCGGCGAGAAGAGCCGCAGCACCAGTCCGAGGACAGCTTCGGCCGGAAGGGATCTCGCCGTCCTCAGGAAAACATTTGGGAAGGTTCAGGAACACCTCCAGAAGCGCCTTAGAATGAGACGGCAGAGGAAGTCGATTTTCTCCGATTCCGGCCCCGCATGACCCAAAACCAGGACTCAGACCCTCCGCCAATCTTCCGCCTTGGGGAGTGGGAGGTCCGCCGGGACGACTCATCCACGGCTCGGCAAGGCTGCTGGAGACGCGACAACCTTGTCTGGCGCCGCGAAAGCTTGATGCGCGGCAAGACAGACTTATCTGCCGAAAAACAAGGTTGACGACTCAGATGCTCGACTCATCCAGGGCGCGGCAAGCTTATCCGCCGTCCGCTAATGTCATCGGGAAGCCCGACAACTCATCGGAGGTTACATAACCTTGTCGGCCTCCAAGACAAGCTTGTTGGCGGCAAGATAACGTTAGCGGCAGTCAGGATAACGGTATCCGCGGCAAGTCAAGGTTGCCGGCCGGCAAACAAGGTTGTCCCGCCGCCGATAAGCTTGTCGGACGGGAAACAGCGTGGTCTCGCCGCCGACAAGCTTGATAGCCGAAGTGTCGAGGATCACATACCCTCCGGTCCGTATCCGAGGATCTCGTCCTCTTCCTCTCGGCTGAGCCGGCGGCCGAGCTGGCCGGGCGGGGCTTTCGGCCATACCTCTTCCTCCAGGTAGCGGAGGAAGTCGCTGCCACGCTCGCGGCGTGCCTGCTGCAGGCTCAGTCTCTCCCGGCGCTCGATGAGTGCCCGACGCACAGCTTCCGTCTTGCTCTCTCCCGTCATGGCGGCGAGGGTGTCCACAAGCTTTTCCACTTCAGGGTTCTTGATGTTCAGGGCCATGGGTGGAGTATGGGTGGAATTCGGGTTGAATCCAACCACTCTGGGAAGCTCAGCCTTCGTCTACGGCTGCAGCCGGAATCTGAGCTTGCGTCCCGAAAGCGCCTTAGAATGAACCGATAGCAGGAGCTCATTCCTTCTGATCCTGCCCGAAATGATCCAACCCCAAGAGCCAGCCCCCTCGCCGCCCCTTCGTCTTGGAGAGTGGGAGGTCCGCAAGGACGAAGACCTGCTCTGTGCAGGAGACCGGACGGTCCGGCTGGAGCCCCGGGTCATGGATGTGCTCATTCACCTGGCCGCAAACCGGGGGAGGGTGGTCTCCAAGGAGGAACTGCTGACGGTCGTCTGGGGCGGCGCTTTCGTGGAAGAGGGGGCCCTGGCCCAGGCGATCCACAGCCTCCGGAAGGCGCTGGGGGACGACGCACGCCAGTCGCGGTTTATCCAGACCGTGCCGAAGCGGGGGTACCGGCTGGTGGCGGAGGGCGTGGCGGAGGTCTCGACAGGTACCCATTCGAGCCCGACCTTCTCTACAACCGCGGTGGAGGTCCAACCGTCGACGAAGCCATCCCTCTGGCGTGTGTTGTCTGTGTCCGCCGGTCTGGTCCTCGTGGCGATGATCATCTGGCTGCTGTTGGATCGTCTGGGCGGAAGTCCGGATGGGCGCACGACGATTGTCGTCATCCCCTTCGAGAACCTGGGACGGCCGGAGGATGCGTTCTTCGCCGACGGCCTGACGGAGGAGATCACGAAGGATCTCGCTTCCCTCCATGCGCTGAGAGTCACCTCGCGGACGAGCGCCCTGCTCTACAGGAGGGGCGGCAAGTCCGTGCGCGAGATCGCCCGCGAGCTGGGGGTCGAGTATGTGCTGGAGGGCACCGTGCGATGGGAAAAGGGGACGGAAGGCCGCCCACGCGTCCGTGTCACGCCCCAGCTCATCCATGCCGTTGACGACATCCACGTCTGGGCGAATGCCTACAGCCTGGAGGTCAGGGATGTTTTCGAGGTGCAGGAGGAGATCTCCCAGAAGGTCATCGAGGCCCTGGGGATCAAGCTCATCCCCGGCGAAACGCGGAAGCCCAGCCCCAGGTCTCAAAACCTGGATGCCTACCGTGCGTACCTTCGTGGACTGCAGCTCAAGAATCAGCCGTTCTACTCCGGGGAGTACCTGGAAAAGGCGGCATCCATGTTCCAGCGGGCGGTGGAGCTGGACCCGGGCTTTGCGGATGCCTGGGCCGAGCTGTCGCAGGTACATTCCTATCTGGCTTTCAACAACGACGGCTCGCCGAGCGAGGCGAAGGAAGCGCGGCTCGCCCTGGAGAAGGCCACTTCGCTGGCCCCGGATTCGCCGGACGTGCGCGTGGCCCAGGCGTACTTCAGCTATCGCTGCCTGGGCGATTTCGACGCGGCGCTCGAGCAGCTCTCCGCGGCCGCCGAGCTCTTCCCGAATGACGCGGGAGTGCTCCAGTCGCTGGGTCTGGTGCTCCGCCGGAAGGGTCGCTTCAGGGATGCCGTTCAAGCGCTCCGCAGCGCCTCCGAGCTGAATCCGCGCTCCAGCGAGACGCTCTGGGCGATCGGGGAGACGTACAGGGCCCTCCGCGACTTCCAGAGAGCGGACGAGTACTATCGGCAGGCGATTTCCCTGGCTCCCGACGAAGCCTATTTCTGGGAGGAGCTGACTCTCAACCAGTTGGCCTGGACGGGAGACGTGCGGAAGGCCCGCGCCATTCTTCAGCAAGCGCCTGTCCAGGGAGTTCCCAGGCTCAAGGGGACCGCGTTCAAGCTGGACATCTACGAGCGTAAGTACCGGCAGGCCCTGGCTCGTCTGTCGCCCCAGGAAATCAGGCAGCTGCCGGCACCTGAACCGGACCGGATCGCCATGCTGTCCGTCCTCGCCCGCGAGCGCCTTGGCGACCGGCAGGGGGCCTTGAAGGCCGCTGCGGCCAATAGCTCCGAGCTGAGGGCCCGCCTGGCCGTGTTTCCGAAGGAAGCTTTGTCGCACGCCTATCTGGCGGTCGCCCTGGCCCAACTCGGCCGCAAGGCCGAGGCCCTGGCGGAGGCGGATCGATCCATACAGATCGAGAAGCAGGATGCGTTTGCCGGGCCCCAGCTTGTCCAGATTGCTGCTATGGTGGAGACCATTCTGGGCCATCGCCGCGAGCCGTTGAACCGATTGTCAGAGCTGCTGTCCAGCTCCTACCGGTCGGCCATCAGCTCCCAGGAGCTGCGTCTCGATCCCGTCTGGGACCCCTTGCGGGGCGATCCAGAGCTCGCCGCACTTTCACGATGACCGGGCGCAGTGCCGGGTTCTTGCTTGAACGTTCGACTTGGATGAGAGGAGAGATATGCGCTTCGAAGTCAAAGACCTCATTATCAAGATTGAAACCCCTGAGGGGCACCGCGTGTTGGGATTCGACCTGGGGGACTGCGCGAATAAATCCGATTGCGGCCATGGATCGGGTTGCCGTATTTTCTCCGGCCCATGTCAAGCCACCGAATGTCGCAAGACGGCGACCGACCAGGGACACCGGATGAAGTCCGGGGATCGGGAAGTGTTGGTGGCCGCATTGCAGCAAGCCCTGGAAAGGTTGGCGGAGGAGGTCGAATAGTAAGTAGGCTACCATTCCCCCGCTCTCAACCGACGGAGGAGGTCGCCATGCGCTGGATGGTCCGCGGGGACGTCGACGGATTCTTCGGGCTTGCGCTCGACAATCTGGTTCAGTTCCTCCTGATCGACACGCTGTGCCGGGGCGTGCTCGGGTTTCCGGCCGAGCTGGTGTACGGCCGCATCCTGCCGGCGGCGGCGCTGTCGCTGATCATCGGGAACCTCTTCTACTCCTGGCAGGCGGTGCGGCTGGGCCGGGCCACGGGGCGGACGGACGTCTGCGCCCTGCCGTACGGGATCAACACGGTCTCTCTCTTCGCCCATGTGTTCCTGGTCATGCTGCCGGCCAAGCTGGTGGCCACGGCCGCCGGGCATCCGGACCCGGTGCGGGTCGCGTGGCAGGCCGGGCTGGTGGCCTGCCTCGGCTCCGGGCTGATCGAATTCGCCGGGGCGTTCGTGGCCGAGCGGGTGCGGCGCTCGACGCCCCGGGCGGCCCTGCTCTCGACCCTGGCCGGTATCGCGCTGACCTTCATCGCCATCGGGTTCCTGTTCCGGACGTATGCCCGGCCGCTGATCGGGTTCACGACGCTCGCGATCATCCTCCTGGTCTACTTCGGCCGGGTGCGGTTCCGCGGCGGACTGCCGGGCGGACTGGTGGCGGTGGCGCTGGGCACGGCGATCGCCTGGGCCACGGGCCTCGCGCCGGTAGGGAAGTTCCCCGAGGGCGGCGCCGGGTTCTTCCTGCCCGTGCCGGTGCTGGGCGACGTGCTCGCCTCGATCGGCCGGGGCGACCTGCTGGCGTATCTGTCGGTGATCATCCCCATGGGCCTGTTCAACGTGATCGGGTCGCTCCAGAACATCGAGTCAGCCGAGGCCGCCGGGGATCTGTACGACACGCGGCCGTCGCTCGCGGTGAACGGGATCGGGACGCTGGCGGCGGCGCTGTTCGGGTCCTGCTTCCCGACCACGATCTACATCGGGCACCCCGGCTGGAAGGCGATGGGCGCGCGGGCCGGCTACTCGGTGCTGAACGGCCTGTTCTTCGCGCTGGTGGGGCTGACCGGAACGCTTTCCTACATCGCCTGGGCGGTGCCGATCGACGCGGGCATGGCGATCGTGCTCTGGATCGGGCTGGTGATCACGGCGCAGGCGTTCCAGGCCACTCCCCGCGAGCACGCGCCGGCCGTGGTGGTGGGGTTGCTGCCGGGGGTGGCGGCCTGGGGCGCGCTCATGGCGAAGAGCGGGCTGCGCGCCGCCGGCATGGGGGTGCCCGGCGGGCCGCCGTTCTCGGAGGCGCTGATCCCCGCCTTCATGGCGTCGGACGTCTGGATCCACGGCGTGTTCGCGCTGGAGCAGGGGTTCATCTTCACGTCGATGATCCTCGCGGCGGCCACGGTGGGCGTTCTGGAGAGGCGGTTCCGCACGGCGGCGCTCTGGTGCCTCGTGGCGGCGGTGCTCTCGGCGCTCGGCCTGATGCACTCGTACGCCTGGACTCCGGCGGACACGGTGGTCTCCCTGACCCCGGCCTGGCCGTGGGCGATCGGCTATGCGGTGATGGCGCTGATCTTCCTGGTGGCGCCTTGGGTCACCGTGGAGGGCGAGGGGCACTGATCTCGGCCAGCACCTCTTCCGTGTGCTCGCCCAGGGCGGGCGGCGGCAGCCAGGGCTTCAGGCGCTGGCTGTCAAAGAGGAAGGGCGCGGCCAGGGTGGCAAGCTCGCCGTAGGCTCCAGCGGGCAGCGGCAGGAGCTGACCCCGTTCCCGCGCCCGCTCGACCACCTCTCCCACGCGGGCCGGGGCCGCGGCGGGGATGCGGTGCTCGCGCATGACCTGGTCCCAGGCCGCGGCGGTGCGTTGCCGGAAGATGCCGGCCAGGAGGCTGTCGAGCTCGGCCCGATTGCGGACCCGGTCCGCGTTGGTGGAGAAGCGGGGATCGGTCTCCAGGTCGGGATGGCCGATGGCCTGGCAGAAGCGGTGCCACTGGTCCGGGCTGCCGACGCCGACCAGGAACCAGCCGTCCTGGACGGGGAAGGCTTGGTAGGGGGCGAGGTTGGGATGGCGCGAGCCCAGGGCCGGCGGCTGGCGGCCGTCCGCGAGCCACGACTGTGCGGCATAGGAGAGGAAGGCTGTGCCCGCGTCGATCATGGAGACTTCCACCCTCCGGCCCTTGCGGGTCACCCCCCTCTCGACCAGCGCGGCGAGCACCCCGGACAGGCCATAGAGCGCGGACAGGAAGTCGATCACCGCCACCCCCACCCGCACCGGCTCGCCGTCGCCATCGCCGACCAACCCGGTCAGGGACATCAGGCCGGACTCGGCCTGGAGAATGACGTCATAGGCCGGCCGGTCGGCGTCCGGTCCGGCGCCGTATCCGGTCACCGAGGCGTGGACCAGCCGGGGGTTCCCGAACTTCTGGCTCCGGAAGCCGAGCTTGCGCCACTCGCCGGGCAGGAAGTTCTCGACCAGGACGTCCGCGGTGGCGAGCAGGCCGCGGAAGAGGCGGCGGCCTTCGGGGTCCTTGAGGTCGAGAACCACCGAGCGCTTGTTCCGGTTGGCGGAGACGAAGTAGGCGCTGACCTGCGAGCCGGGTGGCCCGACGAACGGCGGTCCCCATCCTCGGCTCTGGTCGCCGCCGTCCGGCTTCTCGACCTTGATGACGTCCGCCCCCAGGTCTCCCAGAAGCATGGCGAGGTAGGGACCGGCCAGGACGCGCGAGGCGTCGATCACCCGCAGTCCGGAGAGCGGGCCGCGATCAGGAGGTTTCCGGGATCGGGCCATGAGCGGCCCGGATGGTATCAGTCCTTCAGGACGGTCCGGAACGAGAGCTCTCCGGCGGGCTCGGACTGGCCATCGGAGACCCCTTCGAGGCTGATGCGGTATTCACCCGGCTTCAGAAGGCTGGAGCTGACGCGGATGTCGAGCGTTTCGTACAGGCTGCTCGGCTTGAGACCGGAGACCTGCCAGACCCTGTGGCCCTGGGCGTCGAACACGGAGGCCCGGTAGGTGTCGGCGGGAGCGGGGGGAGGGTCCAGCGACAGCACGATCAGCTCGGGATCGGAGCGAACCTCGATCTCCGGCAGGTCGGTGGCGCCGCGAACGGTTCCCAGCGAGAAGATAGGAACGTTGGCTTGGGGAGCCATGAGCTGGTCGAGCTGGCTGCCGAGTGCCTCGTTGGCCGCCGTGAGCCGGCTGTTGTCCCGGGAAAGACTCTCCAGCTTCGCCTGCATTTCCGGGTCGGGACTCTGCGGGACCGGGGAGGCCTGCGGTACTGGCGGCGCCGGAGGAGCCGGCCGCGCCGCGGCGGCGCGGGCCTTGGCCAGCTCCGCCTGGAGGCTCGACCGTTCGGTGAGCAGCCAGGCGGGCAGGGCGGCGACCACGAGCAGGGCCGCGGTCAAGGCCATCCGGAGGACGGGACGCCGCGAAAGCCAGATCAGAAACCCGGCCTGGATGGAGACCTGGGCGGCCTCCTCGACGGCCACGAAGCGCATGGAGCTCCCGAAGTCGTCCGCCCAGGCGACCTGCTCACGGCACTCGCGGCACTCCAGAAGGTGGTTTTCAAAAGCCTCTTCGTCCTCGGACGAAAGACGCCCGGTGGCATAGAGGTCGGGGATGTTCATCTCTTCGACGTGCCGGTGGTTCATGGTCTCACTCCTTGCCCTTGGCGATGCGCCGCTCGTACAGCTCCCGGTAACGGCGTCGTGCCCGGAACAGGACCAGGTTGAACTCGGGACCCGTGAGTCCGAGGTCGGAGCGGATCTGCTCCTTGTCCTCCTCCGCGATGTAGAAGCGGAAGAGGATCTGGCGGTCGCGCTCGGAGCCGAGCTCCTCCAGGACCCGGCGGATCAGGGCCGCCTTCTCCTGGCGCAGGAGGTGTCCGAGCTGGCCGGTGTCGGGTGCCGACATCTCCGCGGCAGCCCCCAGCTCCTCCTCCCTCACCTCCCGCCGGGAGCCGCGCCGGTAGTGCTCGATGCTCAGGTTCTTCGCCAGAGAGCGCAGGAACCCGGCGAGCCGCTCCGGATCGCGCACCTCGCCCTTGCGGATCTTCTCCAGGGCAAGGCGGAACGTCTCCTGGAAGAGATCGTCCGCGACCGTGCGGTCCCTCGTCCAGCGCCGCAGCAGGAACGAGAGGCCCTCGCTGAAGCGCGACACCAGCTCCGAGTCGGCGGCCGAATCGCCATCCTGGATCCTGCGCACGAGGTCCGATGCGGGGACTTCCTTGAGATTGCCGCTCATCGCTGAATCCGTTGACTGGAATCTTACGCGAACGAGAGTGCCGCCTGCCGACGTGTTTTCCCGGGTCCACTCGACCCCGCCCTTACCACGTTGAACTGAGCTGCTGTCGGCCGGCATCGTCGCTCCTCCCGCGAGGCGTGCCGGGTTTCGGCCGCGCCTCTGGTAGAAGAGTGGTGCCGGCCGGCAGGAAATTGCAGCGTGACGGGAATCACCGGAAGAGGATAAACTCGACAGCCCGGCGACGTGAAAGCATCGGAGGACTGAATGCACAAGGCTCAGAACGTGGTGGGCAGACTGGTGGAGGTGCGGATCGCGAGCCCTCTGACCCTCGAAGAGGTCAAGCAGTTCACGTCCGAGCACCACGCCATCATCAAGAAGCTGGCGCGCAAGTACGTCGGCATCGTCGACCTGCTCCAGGCCGACGTCTTCCCCGTGCCCGTGGCCGAGACCCTGATCCAGCTCCTGTCCACCCTGGCTCCGCAGGTGGAGCGCACCGCCTTCCTGATCCGCGACAGCGCCCTGTTCGCCCTGCAGGTGGAGCGGGTGATCCGCAACTCCAGCAACCCGAACCGCCGCGTGTTCCGCGACCCCGAGGCGCTCAAGGAGTGGCTCGGCGAGATCCTCGACCCCCTCGAGCAGGGCCGTCTGGCGCAGTTCGTGGACGACGCCATCGGCCGCCGCTGAGTCGCTCTCCCCTGGGGTGGGCGTCCAGGCCCACCCCCGTGCGTTCCCGCGCCACCTCTCCGGGTATCGGTGCCGCGTGGCGCCCGGGTCCAGACTGTCACCAGGACCTCCAGGAAGGAGGAGAGTCATGGTGAAGAAGATCGAAACCGTCCTGATCGGGACGTCCCTTACCGAAGCGAGCGACGAGGTCGTGCGGACCGGCCTGAAGGTGGCGCGGGCCGCCGGGGCCCGGGTGGTCCTCGCCCATGCCTATTCGCTGCAGACCGCCTACGGCGGTGCCCCGTTCGTGCCCGAGGTGTCCATGGGAGAGGTGATGGAGGCCGAGCGGCTCGCCCTGCGGCGGCGAATGACGAGCCAGGCCGACCGCATTGGGCTCAAGGCCGGGGAACTGGCCGGCATGCTGCTCGAGCCCGGCCCGGCGCACCAGATGATCATGGAGTCCGCACGCCGCAAGGACGTGGACCTGATCGTGCTGGGGGCCACCGAGACGCCGCTCCTGTCCAAACTGTTCGGCTCGACCGCCGACCGCGTGGTGAGAAAAGCGACCTGCCCGGTCCTCGTGGTTCGCCGGGAGATGCCGGTCCCGCCCGCGAAGGTGCTGCTCCCGGTCGACCTCTCGTTCCTGTCGGCGGAGGCGTTCCGCGAGGGCCTGAACGTGGTCGCCGCCCTCAGCCAGGACCCGTCGTCCACCAACCTGCCGGAGATGGAGGCGCTCTACGTGGTCACCGAGCTCGATCGCCGCCTGTTCGCGACGGAGGAGGCTCCGTCCCAGGCCGAGGAGCACGCCCGCGAGGAGATGCGCCGGTTCCTGGACCGGCATGCCGCCGACAGCGCGCTCAAGGTGGCGCCGAGGATCGAGACCGGGTACGTCGAGGACGGGATCCTGCTGCGTATCCGCGAGTGGGAGCCCACGCTGGTGGTGATCGGAACCCACGGCCGCAGCGGCTTCGAGCGCTTCCTGCTCGGCAGCGTGGCCACGCGGGTGATCCGCGACGGCGGCGCGAACGTGCTGGTGGTGCCGCCGGAAGCGGCGCGGCAGTCGGCCGAAGTCGTCCGGAAGGCGAACGAGGAAGTAATGGTGGAATGAGTCGCGTCTGCTGCCGTCTTGGAGGGAAGTGAAAGGCCGGCGGGCGACCGCCGGCCTTTTGCTACGCGGGGACCTGCGCCACCAGGATGCGGTCCGTCTGGCAGTCCGCGCCGACCCAGAAGTCCACCGCGCCGACGTCGCGGAAGCCGTACTTTCCGTAGAACGCGATGGCGCGGGGGTTGCGCTCCCAGACGCTGAGCCACAGATGCCGGCCGCCGAGCTCCCGGGCGGCATCCATCACGGCGGCCATGAGCCGGTGGGCGATCCCGCCGCCGTGCCAGTCCTTCTGCACGTAGAACCGCCAGAGCTCGACTGGCTCCTCGACCTGGACGCAGTCCGGCTCCCTGCCGCCGCGATAGACCTGGGCGTAGGCGACCAGCCCCTCGAGAGCCTCCGCTACCAGGGTGACGACGTCGGGGTTCGAGATCTCCTCGGACTGCTGGCGGACGCCGTACGCCTTCGCCAGGAACGCGGCAAGGTCGTCCGGCGCGGTGTCGGCGGCAAAGGTCTCGGTGAAGATCCGCGCCGCGAGCCTGGAGAGAGGCTCGGCGTCGGCTGGGGTTGCCCGGCGGATGTTCACGCCCCCGGAGGCTCCACGATCCGGTTGCGGATGGCGTAGCTCACCACCTGGGCGCGGTTGTGCAGGTGGAGCTTGTCCAGGATGTTCCGCACGTGGAACTTGACCGTGTTCTCGCTCACGCCCAAGTGGCGGGCGAGCTTGCGGTTCGAGGTGATGCCCTGGACCAGCAGCTCCAGGACTTCCAGCTCCCGCTCCGTCAGGGCATCGGGATCGTGGTGCTGGGCCTGGCTCGCGCTCGGGCGGGCGAACTCCTGGAGGAGCTTGCGCGCCAGCGCCGGGGTCAGCGCCGGCTCGCCGCGGTTGATCCCCTCGAGCAGCGAGAAGAACTCGCCGGACTCCAGGTTCTTCAGGAGATAGCCCTGCGCTCCCGACTTGATCGCCTCGAACAGCTTGGCGTCCTCGTCCGACGCGGTCAGCACCACCACCTTGACCTCGGGCTGGTCGGCGCTGATCAGCCGGGTTGCGGCGAGGCCGTCCATCTCGGGCATGGAGAGGTCCATCAGGACCACCTCGGGCTTGAGCTTGCGCGCCAGCTCCACCGCCTCGCGGCCGTTCTTCGCCTCGCCCACGATCGTCAGGCCGTGGGCCTCCAGCAGGCTGCGCAGGCTGTCCCGGAACAGCGCGTGGTCGTCTGCGATCAGGATGTTCATCGCACCCCCTTGATCAGGATCGGGAAGTCGGGGCGGGGATCTCGACGGTCAGCCGCGTGCCCAGCCCCGGAGTCGAGTCTAGATGAACCGTGCCGCCGATGCTCTGGCCGCGCTCGCGCATGGTCGACAACCCGAAGCGCGGCAGCTCGGCGCGGCCCAGCTCCTCGGGGTTGAAACCCAGGCCGTCGTCCTTCACCATGGCCACGACCCGGCCGTCCTTCTGCTCCAGCGCGACCTCGACCTGCTTCGCCCGGGCGTGCTTGCGCACGTTGGTCAGGGCCTCCTGCACGATGCGCTGGAGCTGCAGCTCGGCGTTGTCGCTCAGGCGGATGGTCCGGTCCACGGTCACCTTGACCGGGATGCCGTGCTGGGCCTCCCAGGTGCGCGCGTAGTCGTGCAGGGCGTCGCCCAGCGAACGGCCCGGGATCGCGGCGTTGCGCAGGCCGATGATCGACTCCCGCACGTCGCCGTAGACCTCGCGCGCCGCGGCCGCGAGCTGGTCGAGGTGCTTCGAGGCCTCTTCGGGCCGGCCGGTGCGCAGGTACTCCTTGACCGCCTGCGCCTTGGTGTTGACGTAGGCGAGCACCTGGGCCAGGCCGTCGTGCATCTCGTGGGCGATCCGCAGCCGCTCCTCGGCCACGGCCAGGGTGTTGAGCCGCTGGTGGAGGTAGGCGTTGTCGATGGCGATGGCCGCCGTGAGCGCGAAGCGCGCCAGGCTCTCTTCGTCCTCCTGGGAGAACTCGGCCGCGTCGTGCTTCTCGGCCAGGTAGAGGTTGCCCTTGTACGGCCCCTTGCACACCACCGGCACCGCCAGCAGGGAGTGCATGGGCGGATGGTGGGGCGGGAAGCCGTGGGAGCGCGAGTCCGCCATCAGGTCCGGGATGCGCAGGCTCTGCCCCTCGTTGAGGACCACGCCGAGCAGGCCGT
>DATANP010000322.1:0-3708 GCA_036266195.1 Thermoanaerobaculia bacterium
GGGCTACGTGCCGGCGCCCCAGAGGGGCGCTTCCTGTCTTTACACCCCCAACACCCGGCACACCGCCGGCCTCGGTCGACCCACCCTAAACCGGATGCGCGCCGATCAATGGGGCGTATCCTGGCCCTCAACCGACCGAACCACGATTGTTCCGCGTAGGGGGAGGGTATCGATGGCTGGGGCGGGAGGCGGCCCGGCGTTTCGGGACCCGGTGAGGTTTCGGGAGGACGGACTGGGCCGTCTCTACGGTACGTTGGTGTGTATGGGTGCGTAGAGGAGGCGGATGGGGGTTTTTCGGGATGGATGGAAGATGGGCATCCCCTTCCATGCCGGGGCACGATAGCATTGCACCGTTTCTCGGATTCACCCCATGAAAGCCCTCTCCATCGAAGAGCTCGTCCAGCTCCCGGAGCCCCTGGCTCTCCAGCGCCACTTCGACGCGCGGAACTACCGGACGTTCCGCTGGCTGCTGGCGCTCGTGATCTGCCTCACGATCCCGGGGACGATCGAGGCCTTCACCACGCGGCGGTTCGTCGTGGCCGCCCTGGTGCTGGCGAACCTGTTCACGGTGGTCGCGCTGATCTTCGTGCGCCGCGAGCGGTTCTACTCCCTGTGGTTCCGCCAGATCCTGCTCGGGTTCTTCTTCGTGGAGATGGTGGTCGGCAAGGTCGCGACCCTCGACGGCGAGGCCCTGCCGCTCTTCATCTTTCTGGCGTACGTGCTCATCGCGTTCCGGCTGCGGCACATCGAGCATCTGATGATCTACGGCACTCTGTGGGTCGTCGCGGTGCTGCCGCTCGACAGGTCCGGCCTGCCCTCGGCGAGCGCCCTGCCCGAGGGCGGCGACGTCGCGGGCCTCACGGTCAACGTGGCGATCACCCTGGTGCTCGCGATGGTGCTCTCCCAGGTGGAGAAGCGCCGGTTCCTCGTGGTCTGGCGCACCGAGCACGGCCGCTCCCGGGAGCGGCTGCGGATGCGCGAGGAGATCGAATACGCGCGCAAGATCCAGCTCTCCATGCTGCCGCAGCTCCCTCCCGACATCGGGTGGGTCGAGCTGGCCGCGGCCTCGCTCCCGGCCACCGAGGTCGGGGGCGACTATTACGACTACTTCCGGCTGTCGCCCGCGCAGCTCGTGCTGGTGATCGGCGACGTGTCCGGCCATGGGCTGGCGAGCGGGCTCCTGCTCTCCGGCGTGCGGAGCTGCCTCTATCTGCTGGAGAAGGACCTTGCCAAGCCCGTGGAGGTGCTCGACCGTCTCAACCAGATGGTGCGCAAGACCACGGACCGCCGCACGTACGTGACCCTGCTCTGCGCCGTGCTCGACCGGTCGGCCGAGGGGATGACCCTGACCGTGGCGAGCGCCGGGCATCCGCCCGTGCTGCACTATGACTCGAAGACGAAGGCGTTCGCCGAGATCGGCGAGGGCGCTCCGCCGCTCGGCACCATGCTGGACGGGAGCTACCGCCAGGTCGAGCACAGGGTCCGGCGCGGGGATTTCCTGGTGCTCTATACGGACGGCCTGGTGGAGTCGCGCAACGCGTTCGGGCAGGACTATGGTTACCCCCGTCTGCAGAAGACCGTGGCCCGCGCCGCGGCCGGGACTTCGTCGGTGCGCGAGATCCGCGACTCGATCCTCGGCGATCTCTCTCATTTCAAGGGAGATGCCGAGCAGGCGGACGACATCACGGTCGTCGTGGCCCGCGTCAAGTAAGGAGAATGGATGATTCGCCGCTGCGCTTTCGCCGGTCTGCTGGTCCTGTTCGCTGCCGCCCTGACTGCCCAGGAGACCGATCCCTGGGCTCCCGACCGGGCCGAGCCCGGGAGCGTGGAGAAGATCCGCGAGTACACGACCGAGGCCCGGTTCCTGCCCGAGACGGTGGCCTACGTGCCGGAGTCGGACACGGTGCCGTCGCCCACGGACGTTCTGGGCCGGATCGTCGGCACGCCCGGCGAGCTGAGCCGGGTGGCGGAGATCTACGGCTACTTCCGGAAGCTCGACGAGGCCAGCGACCGGGTCCTGGTGCAGACGATCGGCCGCACGGAGGAGGGGCGCGACATTCTGGTCGTCGCGGTCTCGGACGCGGAGAATCTGGCGCAGCTCGACCACTGGAAGGAGATCACCGCCCGCCTCGCCGATCCGCGCAACACGACCCGCGAGGACGCCCGCCGGCTGGCGGACGAGGGCAAGGTCTTCTATCACCTGCTCGGCGGCCTCCATTCCGGCGAGACCGGCAGCCCGGAGATGCTCATGGAGCTGGCCTACCGGCTGGCGGTGTCGGAGAGGCCGGAGATCCAGGAGATCCGGAAGAACGCCGTGGTCCTGATCACGCCGGTGACCGAGCCCGACGGCCGCGACCGGGTGGTGGAGTGGTACTACCGCAACCTCAAGGACCGCAAGGGCACCTGGGAGGAGCTGCGCGAGGTCATGGGGCCGCCGTACTGGGGCCACTACGTGTTCCACGACAACAACCGGGACGGCATGCAGCTCACGCAGGCGCTCTCCCGGGCGGTCTCCGAGGCCTTCTACACCTGGCATCCGCAGGTGATGCACGACCTCCACGAGTCGGTGCCGTTGCTCTACATCTCGACCGGCCACGGCCCCTACAGCCTGGCGGTGGACCCGGTGACGATCCACCAGTGGACGCAGCTCGGCGACCATGAGGCCGGGGCCCTGGCCGCGCTCGGCCTGCCCGGCGTGTGGGTGTGGGGTTTCTGGGACGGCTGGTGGCCGGGCTACCTGGTGTCGGTGGCGAACAGCCATCACGGGGTGGGCCGGTTCTATGAGACGTTCGGCAATTCCCACCCGGGCACGTTCGATCGCACGCTGGACCGGTCACGCTATGCCGGCAAGCCGGTGACGGACGTGCAGTGGTACCGCCCCTGGCCGCCGGACAAGAAGCTCCGCTGGTCGCTGCGCAACAACACGAACTACATGGAGGCCGGCGTGCTGGAGGGGCTCGGCTATGCGGCGCTCCACCGGCGCGAGCTGCTGGAGGACTTCTGGATCAAGGGCAACCGCGCGCTGGAGAAGGGCCGCACCGAGGCGCCCTACGCCTGGATCTTCTCTCCGAACCAGCGCGACTCCGGCCGCCTGGAGTACCTGGTGAACCAGCTCCGCAAGCACCGGATCGAGGTCCACCGGCTGACCGCGGATCTCGCCCTCGGAGGCAAGACCTGGCCGGCCGGCAGCTTCGTGGTGCGCATGGACCAGCCCTACCGGAACGCGGCGGTCAACTTCCTGGAGGAGCAGAAGTTCCCCGCCGACGAACCGAACGAGCCGTACGACGACATCGCCTGGACCTGGCCGCTGCTCTACGGGGTTGACGGGTCGAAGATCGACGACAAGAAGGTCCTCGAAGCGGCCATGGAGCCGGTCGCGGCGGACGTCTCGCTGCCGGGCAGGGTGGACGGCGAGGGCGATCTTTTCCTGTTGGCGGACACCGGCCAGAACGCGTTCCTGCGGGCCCGGCTGATGCTCGGTTCGAATCAGGTGGATGCTGCCGAGGCGTCCTTCCGGGTGAACGGGGTCGAGTATCCGGCCGGGAGCTGGATCGTGCAGGCGCCGCGCGAGGCCGTGGAGGAGGTCGCGTCCAAGCTCGGGCTGAGCTTTGTGGGAACCGCCGCGATGCCGGACGTCCGGCGCCACCTCGTGGACCTGCCGCGGGTGGCTCTGCTTCACACCTGGACCTCGACGCAGGATGCCGGGTG
>DATANP010000323.1:0-10668 GCA_036266195.1 Thermoanaerobaculia bacterium
ATCAAGCGCCTTCAAGAGGTGTGTGCAAAGTTCTTCGCCGCTTCTGATAGACCCGAGACACTTCACATCGTGGTGGCGCTTAGGCCTGGGAAACGGTCTCGTGTCTGGTTCTTATCCTCCACGCGCTTACCTGGCGCCAGGGAGCGTGAGCCGCTTCGGCTCCAGCTAGAGGCTGTGACACCAATTGAGGTATACCATGGTCCAGTAGTCTTCGCGATTTCTACAAAGATTGCTGGCGGTGACGGCAAGATCTATACACCAGACGATTACCCAATTCCAAGAGAGTGGCAGGACGCGGCTAAGAACCATAAAGGACAACTCGTAATTCCTGACGGCTTTCTAGACCTTGTTTGGCCTGAATCTGTATCAGGCTCTACACAGCGCACTGCCTCTGCGCCCACCGAGTTTGTGACTCAGGTGCTCGAACCAACCGGTGGCAAAATCCTTCGCCCGAAGGATTGGTTCTACAACGAGGGGCATCGCGGGCCTACATACATGTGGACGCTCTCGCGAGAGGACATCTCCAAGGGACAGCCATATACTACCGGCGTTCGCATCCAAACCTTCGTCGGCGTTAAGGACAGCACCGGCAAGAGCGCTAAGGAATTCATCCTCGCCTTCGTAGCCGCAAAAGAGAAAGAGGCCACGAAGGTGATCAAGACATGCGCCGAGAAGGACCAAGGGTTATTCACTCACATCTGCCTCGAGACCGAGGAGGGGCCGTACCACATTCTGTACTCGCTGTTTTGGGGCTCCAAGAACCTTGATGTGGCGGTCGTTTCAATTGCAGGCACTACCAAGGAACTTTGGGATACATACTCCCCGACCTTCGATAAGATGAGCGCATTCGAGCTCATCGACATGAGCCGCTTCGACCAATGACTGAAAACGCCCAACACCGGCTGTTGCAACGGACGGCTGCGCCGCCGCTGAACAGCAAAATGTTAGGCGGCAGGGGCGTTACGGCATTCGTCAGCTTCGGTGGAACGGCCGCGCCGCTCCACGAAGCCGAACCCCGCCCGCGAGACGAGGTGAGCGAGACATGGCGGAATGGGAAACACCAACCGTGCCCAGCGACTCAGAACTTCGCACACGGAACCTCTACGAGCGCGCACTCTCGCTCGCGCTAACCCATGGAAACGCATACCCTGGGCCAGCGAACGCAAGAATGGAGCTTGCACGGGCATTCCCCGACCAAGGCTCCGACGACTACGCGCCCATCTTCTTCCAGGCCTACGATCAGGCCCTTGCTCTCATCGAGAAGGCCTATTCCGTTGCGGAAAAGGTCCGTGATGACCAACTCAGCCATCTCGAGGCGTTGCTGGAACTGAGCGGAGCGTTTCCAGCATTCTCGCGACACGCCTGTGAGGACGCTCTCGCGCGGGGGATGCACGATTCGCGCTAGGCAGGTCGTGTCACATGTCGACAGCTGCCGCCTAACTTGCGGAAATAGGTTCCACCCGAATCTGGAAGACTACCAACCCAAGGAGACCCAAGCTCCTCTGGGGTGCGCCTTCCACGAGGTTGCCTGGGACATTCTGGTCTCGCCAAGTTGAAAATCGACCTTCAAGGCCCCCAGGAGGCCAGACGAGATCAGGCCGGCCTCCACAACGGACTGATCTCCAGGCACTCCTCTCCTGCTATCAACTCGGAAGTTGATTCGTCGGGTCGGCGGGTTGTTCCTGCTGAGGTCGATCTAGCTGGAGAGGACGAGCCCAGCCTTGACGAAAGGCAGGCCGGGAGGAAAGCTCCCCTCCGGAAACCGGGCTGATCGGTCGCCCGCCTTCAACTGCTCGGCAGCTTCCCGGAATGCCGCGACGAACAGCCCATACATTCGATAGAGCTCCTGGCGCACCCGACGGCTGGCGGCATGGACAAGAGGAGCGGGAGATCTCTTGCTCTTGGCCGGCTGACTCAAGGGACTCTGGGCTTGGATCGCTGCCGCACCCGCAGGCTCCTTGCCCGACTCCTTCCTTCGTGCAACGGCCGTCGCGATGATGGAGTTGACGAGATCGGCGATCCGCTGCTGATACTGGTCCGCAGACAAGCCTCTCCAGCAAGGTAGGGAGTCCAGTTCCAGGATCTCGTGGGTGGCAAATCGCCTCAAGGGCACCTCTTCACCGCGTTGACGAGCGGCATATTCCTGGGTGCGGTCAAACCAGGTTCCTTCCATGGGCCAAATAGGTTCCACCCGAATCTGGAAGAGGACGGCTCTCCTGGCATATGGCATTCCTTGTCTTATAGAGCCTGTATGGGTCGTGCTACTTGTCATTGCCCTCAAGGTGTAAGTTGTCTAAATCTGAAGTTGGCCCCGAAAGCCCCCGAACGGGGCGCAGGCATAGAGCGCGGGGTTTCAACCCCGGGTCTCCGATCACCCAAAACCACCCCAAGCCCCGAAGGGGCGCCGGCATGGACGCGGGGTGACAACCCGCGGGGGTGGAGGCCGTTGTGCCGGCGTCCCTTCGGGACTCGGGGGGCTTGGGTGGCACTCCCAAACCAGGGGTTGAAACCCCTGGCTTTACGCCGGCGTCCCTTCGGGACGCGCTCCCCCGTCTCGACCTCGGCCGCCTCCCTATCGCCGGACCTCTTCTACTAGGTAGAGAAACCGAGCTCGCCCGCCTGGACGCCGCCTGGGAGGACCTGGGCATCCAAGAGGTTATGTCTGCGCGCCTGTCCGGAAGAGCACCAGGATCTTGCGTTAAACTCTCGCCGTGCCCCCCGCCCCTGTCCTGGTCGCCGCCCACCCGGGCCACGAGCTTCGTCTCCATGGCTGGCTCGAACGGGAGCGGCCGGAGGTCTTCGTGCTGACCGACGGCTCGGGGAGCGATGGCGCGTCCCGTCTCGCGTCCACCGCGGCGGTGCTGCTCCGGGCGGGCGCCCGTCCGGGTTCCGTGTTCGGACGGTTCCGCGACCGCGAGCTCTACGACGTGATGATGGAAGGCCGGATCGAGGTCGTCACGGAGCTGGCCCGTGAGCTTGCGGAAGCCCTGGTCGAGCGGGGAGCGGAGACGGTCGTGGCCGACGGCATCGAGGGGTTCAACCCCTCCCACGATCTCTGCCGGCTGGTGGCCGATGCGGCGGTCCGGATCGCCTCCCGCCGCTCGGGACGGGCGATGTCGAGCTACGACTACCTGCTGGAAGGCCGCCCCGACGCGTGCCTCGGAAACGGCTCCGGCTCCCTGCGCTTCGAGCTGGACGACGAGGCGCTGGAGCGCAAGCTGGCGGCGGCGCGGTCCTATCCCGAGATGCGGCTGGAGGTCGAACGCGCCTTCGAGCTTCACGGCTCCGGGGCCTTCCGTTTCGAGTGCCTGCGGCTGGCCGACCCCGAGGCGGACGTCGAGTCGCTGGTCGTGGAGCCTCCATTCTACGAGAGCTATGGGGAGCGCCAGGTCGCGGCGGGGCACTATCCCCGGGTGCTCCGATTCCGCGAGCACTTTCTGCCGCTGGCGCGCGCCCTGCGCGAGCTCGGGCGTAGTGCATGAGCCGGCCCCTTCGCATCCTGTTCACGAATCGGACCCTGGCGTCGCGCACCGGCACCGAAGTCTATGTGCGGGAGGCCGCGCTGGGTTTGCTGCGGCGGGGGCATGCACCGCTCGTCTACAGCCCGGACCTTGGCGTGGTCGCGGAGGAGATCCGGGCCGCATCGGTCCCCGTGGTCGACGATCCGGCCCGGATCGGGGCGCCGCCGGACATCATCCACGGGCACCACCACCCACCGGCGATGACGGCCATGCTGGCCTTTCCCGGCGTGCCCGGGATCTTTGTCACGCACGACCGGATGGCCTGGCAGGACGCGCCGCCGCGCTTCCCGCGCCTCCGCCGCTACGTGGCGGTGGACTGGACGAACCACGAACGCGTCGTCTGCGAGCACGGCATCCCGGAGGAGCGGGTACAGGTGCTGCTCAACTGGGTCGACCTGGAGCACTTTCCGGCCCGCGGCCCTCTCCCCGATCGCCCGCGCCGAGCCCTGCTGCTCAGCAACTACGCCCGGAGAGACACCCACCTGCCCGCCGTCCAGGAAGCTTGCCGGCGTGCCGGCCTCCCCTTGGACGTGGTGGGGGAGGGAGTCGGGCGGTCGGTGGCCCGCCCGGGCGCGGTGATCGGAGCCTACGACCTCGTCTTCGCCAAGGCCAAGAGCGCCCTGGAGGCCCTGGCCGTGGGGGCGGCGGTGGTGCTCTGCGACCATCGCGGCCTCGGGCCGATGGTGACCTCGGCGGACTTCGCGGCGCTGCGCCGGCTGAACCTCGGCCTGCGTACCCTGAGCCGGCCGCTCGCTCCGGAGCTGATCGTGGGCGAGATCGAGCGCTACGACGCGCGCGACGCCGCGGAGGTGTCGCGCCGGGTGCGGGAGGAGGCCGGGCTGGAGCCGGCCCTCGACCGCCTGGTCGCGCTCTACGAGGAGGTGATTGCCGAGCAGGAGCGCGAAGGGCCTTGCGACCCCGCCGAGGAGTCGCGGGCCGCCGCGGCGTACCTGCGCGAGCTGACCGCCGGCCTCGAACGCCGGGTGGGGGAGCGGGAGGCAGAGCTTCGCGCCATGTCGGGAACGATCACCTGGCGCCTGCGCGAGGCGCTGTTGAAGGTTCCCGGTCTCTGGACGGCCTCCAGCATGCTCCGCCGGCTTGGGCGAAACCCGGATCAGCCCAGATAGCCACCAGTCAGTGCGAGCTGCCGCGGAACCGCTCGGTCAGCTCGGCGACCGTCTCGGGCGGGACCTTCTGGAACAGCGGCTGGCCGGCAGAGACGGACCGGCCGGCGGGCAGGCGGGCGAAGTCCACCAGGTTTTCGAAGGACACCGCGCCCGGCTTGCCGGTCTCGCCGAGGAGCTCGAAGATCCGCTCGCTCGAATCCGGGATGATCGCGGCGCTCGTCACCGCGTACACGTAGCACAGCTCCAGCCCGATGCGGAGGATCTCGGCGGCGCGCTCGCGGTCGTTCTTGACCGCCACCCAGGGCTGAGCCAGGGTGATGTACTCGTTGCCCGCCACCCAGAGCGCGCGCAGGTTGCGCATGGCCTTGCGGATGTTCGTGGCGCGCAGCTCCTGGTCGAGCTGCGTGACCAGCTCGCGGCACTTCGCGAGCAGCTCGCGGTCCAGATCCTCGGCGCGACCCTTCTCGGGGACCTTGCCGTCGAAGTTGCGCGTCACCATGGTGAGCACCCGGTTCACGAAGTTGCCGAGCACGTCCGCCAGATCCTTGTTGACCAGCCCGGCGAAGCCTTCGAGCGAGAAGTCCGAGTCGGTCCCCTCCGGCGCCATGGCGAGCAGGGCGTAGCGCCAGTAGTCGGACGGGAAGAGCGTCAGGGCCGTGTCCGTGAAGATGCCGCGGCCCCGGCTGGTCGAGAACTTGCCGCCCTCGTAGGTGAGCCAACTGAAGGACTTGATCTGGTCGGCCATGACCCAGACATCGCCGGTGCCGAGCATCGTGGCCGGCCACATGACGGAGTGGAAGGGGACGTTGTCCTTGGCCATGAACTGGAGATAGCGGACCTCGACGGGCTCCTTCCACCAGTAACGCCAGGCCTCGGAGTCCCAGTCCACCGTCATGCTGATGTAGGCGATGGGCGCGTCGAACCAGACGTAGAAGACCTTGCCCTCGAAGCCCGGCTTGGGCACCGGGATGCCCCAGGTCAGGTCGCGCGTGATGCTGCGGTCCTGGAGCCCCTCGTCGAGCCACTTGTAGGCGATGCCCTTGGTGGTGGCCGGCCAGCCGGGGTGCTGGTCCACCCAGGCGCGGACCCGGTCCTGGAGCACGGACAGGCGGAGGAACAGGTGCTTCGAGTCGCGGATCTCCAGGTTCGTGCTGCCGCTGATGGCCGAGCGCGGCTCGATGAGCTGGGTGGGATCGATGAGCGAGCCGCAGGAGTCGCACTGGTCGCCGCGGGCGTCCTTGAAGCCGCAGATCGGACAGGTGCCGACCACGTAGCGGTCCGGAAGGAAGCGCCGGTCGTCGATCGAGTAGATCTGCGCCACCGTGCGCTCCTCGATGAAGCCGTTCTCGTCGAGGCGGCGGAAGATGTCCTGCGTCATCCGGTGGTTGCTCGGCGAGGAGGAGCGCCCGAAATAGTCGAAGGAGATCCGGAACTGCTTGTAGATGCCATCCTGGATCGCGTACTGCTCGTCGCAGTACTCCTTGGGCGACTTGCCCTCCGCGAATGCCGCGATCTCCGCGGGCGTGCCGTGCTCGTCGGTGCCGCAGATATAGAGGACCTCTTCCCCCTGCTGCCGCAGGTGGCGGGCCAGGACGTCGGCCGGGAGCATCGAGCCGATCAGGTTGCCGAGGTGCTTGACTCCGTTGATATAGGGCAGCGCGCTGGTGATGAGATAGCGGGGCATGGTCTCCGAGGGCCTCTCCGAAAGGGGGGCATCGTAGCATAGGAGGTTCGGGTGGCTGGCTTGCCGACTCGCTTTCCCACGATCTGGGGCTGGCGCAGGCGGGCACGTTGCGGTATTATTTCCGCCGAGGAGGGTATCCCCGTGCGAGACGAGAGGTCGTCCACAAGCTCTGTGCTGCTGGAGGAGAGGCGGAGGCTGGAGGTTCAGAATCCTGGTCTCGTCAAGGGATACCGGCGCTTCCTGAAGGATTTTGCCGACTATCAAGCGGTCCAGCGGCAGTTCGCCGACGATCGGCCAGCGGAGAGCGGTCTTGCCCGGCGGCCTTCCTTCCTGGCCCGTCCCAAGTGATGGTCGAAGACATCTCGGCGCGATTCCGGTCGCCTCTCTATGAGGCGCTCAACTCCAGGCGCTATCACCGGCAGGATCTGATCCGGGCGATCGAAGAGCAGACGGGGCGCCGTCTGGCTGTCTACTTCGCCAATACGGAGCACCACGCCTCGGCCGTCTCGCAGACGGACATCGCCCCGCTCCAGGACGTCCTCTTCGACTGTGAGGGACGTTGCGACCTGGACGTCCTGCTCCAGAGCCCCGGTGGAGACATCGACAGCGCCGAGAAGCTCGTCTACATGATCCGGGAGCGGGTCGCTTCGCTTCGGATCCTCGTGGTGGAGCGGGCGAAGAGCGCGGGAACCCTGATCGCGCTGGCGGCGGACGAGATCCTCATGAGCTCGACCTCGGAGCTCGGCCCCATCGATCCCCAGGTCACCATCTTCGCCGCGGATGGCCGGCCCCTCGCGCGGCCGGCCCGCTCCTTCCTCGATGGGCTGGAACAGATCAAGGACAGCGTCGCCAGCGAAGGCGGCCTGAATCCCGCGTACTACCCGCTCCTCAGTCAGCTCGATCCCGCCCTGCTCGACTTCTGCGAGAAGGCCATCCGGAGATCGGAGCAGTTTGCCGAGAAGTGGCTGACGAGATACATGCTGAAGGACGACCCCGAGACCGCCAAGGAGATCGCCAGGCGCCTCACGGATGTGGACCAGTACAGGTCCCACGGCATGGTGATCGACTGGCGGGAGGCGAGGGAGATCGGGCTCAATGTGACGTTCCTGTCGACCGACGATTCTCTCTGGCGGCAGCTCTGGAGTCTCCACTTGGCCTACCACATCGAGTGCCTGCAGCAGGGCTATTCGAAGGTCTTCGAGACGCGAAGGGTATCCATTCCCTTCTGATCGCGTATACCGTAGTCTGGAAGGGGGTACTGCCGTATGCCCACCGTCCGACGCCCGGCCGTGGCCGGCCTGTTCTATCCCGGGTCTGCAGGAGAGTTGAGGTCCACCGTGGAGGCGCTCCTCCGCGAGGCCGTCGCCGAGCCGGGGCCCGTCCCGAAAGCGGTTATCGCTCCGCACGCGGGTTATGTCTACTCCGGGCCGATTGCCGCGGTGGCGTTCCGGGCGCTCGCCTCGGGTGAGGCCCCGAAGAGAATCGTGGTGCTGGGACCGGCCCATCGGGTGTCGGTCCGGGGTCTGGCTCTGCCCGGCGCTGACGCGTTCGCCACGCCTCTCGGCGAGGTTCCGGTCGATGTCGAGGCCGCCGCGGCCGTGTCGCGCCTGCCCCAGGTGTCGACGTTCGCGGAGGCCCATGCCCCGGAGCACTCCCTGGAAGTGGAGCTGCCGTTCCTCCAGGTGCTGTTCCCGGACGCCCGGGTCCTGCCGATCGTGGTCGGCGACGCGGACGAGGAGGAGGTGGCCGAGGTCATGGACCTGCTCTGGGGCGGGCCGGAGACGGCTTTCGTCATCAGCTCCGACCTGTCCCACTACCTTCCTTACGATGTGGCCCGCCGGGTGGACCGCGAGACCGCGGACGAGATCCTGGCCCTTGAAGGCCCGCTTCATCCTCGGCAGGCTTGCGGCGCGTTCCCGATCAACGGCCTGCTCGCCGCAGCCCGGCGTCGTGGCCTGGAGCCCCGGCTGCTGGATCTCCGGAGCTCCGGCGATACGGCGGGGGACCGTGGCCGGGTGGTGGGCTATGGCGCGTTCGCGTTCACGGAGGGGGTATGAAAGAGGACAGGGGAGACATCCTGCTGGCGATCGCCCGGGAGAGCCTGGCCGCGGCGCTGAATCTCGGACGGGAGATCTCCCGGGACGAGCCCTGGCTGCACGAGCCCGGCGCGACCTTCGTGACCCTGCGCCGGCTCGGGTCGCTGCGCGGCTGCGTCGGCTCGATCCAGCCCTACCGGCCACTCCTGGACGACGTGCGCCACAACACGCGCGCCGCGGCCTTCTCGGATACCCGGTTCCCGCCGGTACGCCGCGACGAGTATCCCGAGCTGTCGATCGAGGTCTCGCTCCTGTCGCCCTGCGAGCCGTACGATTTCGATTCCCAGGAGGAGGCCCTGGCCGGGCTGCGGCCGGGGATCGACGGCATTGTCTTCGAGTTCCAGGGGCGGCGCAGCACGTTCCTGCCTCAGGTCTGGGAGCAGCTTCCGGACCCCAGGGACTTCCTGGCGCACCTCAAACGCAAGGCCGGGCTGCCGCCCAGCTTCTGGCACCCGGACGTCCGGCTCTGGCGCTACACGGTCACGAAGTGGGCCGAGAGCCCGGTTCCAGCTCCTTCGGAAGCCGGGGCTCCTTGAGCAGCTTGCCCACCCGCTCGACCAGCTCCGAATACTCCTCCGGACGGCCGGTGATCTCCAGGACGTCCGCGACCTTCAGAAGGTCCTGCATGGCCTTCTTGTTGGGGGTGGTCACCAGGACGCCGCGATCCTTGAGAGCGCCGCGGTCGCGCAGGCCCACCAGCATCGTCCAGTTGACGGCGTAGGGGAACGAGACGTCGTAGATGACCACCGGTGGATCGTGTTCCTTGAGGAACGCAACCAGGTCCACCTCGCGCCGGCGGGCGTCCACGAGCATGGCGGTGACCACGTTGTAGCCCGCCCCGCGCAGGATCTCCGCGAACATCCGGACGAGGTCCTCCATGTTGTTCAGGACGGCGACGACCGGCCGGTTCTCTGCCATGGGAATCGGTTGGATTCAATCTTCCTGCCACCTCATTCGGCCCGCAGCGCCTCGATCGGGTCGAGCGCGGCCGCGCGGCGGGCCGGAAGCACTCCGGAGAGCAGGCCGGTCACCATGCTGAGCGCGATCGCCAGGACCACGAAGAGCGGCGGCGTGCGCACCGGCAGGCCGGGGATCGCCAGACGCAGCAGGCCCGCGATCCCGAGCCCCACGAGCGTGCCGAACAGGCCGCCCAGGCCGGCGAGCGCCGCGGCCTCGGCCAGGAAGAGCGCGTTGACCTGCCGCCGCGTAGCCCCGATCGCCCGCACCAGGCCGATCTCCGAGGTGCGCTCGCCGACCGCGATCCACATCATGGTCAGGATGCCGATCGCCCCCACCACCAGCGAGATGCCGCCGATCGCGCCGACCGCCAGGGTCACCACGTTCATCACGTTGTCGAACACCTCCAGCATGGCGGCCTGGGTGGTGACCGTGAAGTCCTCGCGTCCGGCATGGCGGCGGCTGAGGAGGGCCTTGACGTCCTTCGCGATCCGGGCGGAGAGGCCGGCGTTCGGATAGGAGACGTGGACCTCCGTCAGCTCCGAGAGGTTGAACAGCTTCATCGAGCTGGCGACCGGGATGTAGGCCGCGTCGTCGATGTCGAAGCCGAGGAACTGCCCCTTGGACTCCATGATGCCGATCACCCGGAAGCGGGTGCCCGAGATCCGCACGAACTGGCCGAGCGCGTTGCCGTCCCCGAACAGCTCGCGCTTCAGCTTGGGGCCGAGCACCGCCACCTGGTAGCCGCGGTGCGGGTCGCCCTCGGGCCAGAACGCGCCCTGGCGCAGGCCGAAGCTCCACGCCTTCGGGATGTTCGGCGTCACGCCGTAGATGAACACGCTCCGGCCATGGCCGTTCGCCTCGACCCGGGCGCTGCCGTAGGCCGCCGCGACCACCTGGTCCACTCCGGGGATGCGCCGCAGGGCCATGGCGTCGTCGATCGTGAGCTTGCGCGTGGTACCGCCGAGCACGCCCGGGATGCCGACCGTCTCGGCCTTGCCCGGCGCGATGCCGATGATGTTGGTGCCGAACTGGTTGAACTGGTCCACGATGTAGCGCCGGGTGCCCTCGCCGATCGAGGTCAGCAGAATGACCGAGGTCACGCCGATGGCGATCCCGAGCATGGACAGCACGGTGCGCAGCCGGTGGCTGATCAGCGAGCCCAGGGCCAGGCGGATCATCTCAGGGCTGAGCGCGGTCATCGGTTATTTCCCTGCCAGGGCGGCCACCGGATCGAGCCGCGCCGCGCGGCGGGCCGGCAGCAGGCCGAAGACGATGCCGGT
>DATANP010000324.1:0-3158 GCA_036266195.1 Thermoanaerobaculia bacterium
ATGCTCATTCCGCGTAGGGTCAAGCACAGGAAGCAGCACCGTCCGCACCGGACCGGCAACGCGACCGGCGGAACCCACGTGAACTTCGGCGAGTACGGGATCCAGGCGCTCGAGCACGCGTACGTGACCAACCGGCAGATCGAGGCCGCCCGTATCGCCATGACGCGGCACATCCGCCGTGGCGGAAAGGTGTGGATCAACATCTACCCGGACCGGCCGCTGACGAAGAAGCCGGCCGAGACCCGGATGGGCTCGGGCAAGGGCTCGCCGGAGTGGTGGATCGCGAACGTGAAGCCCGGACGGGTCATGTTCGAGCTTTCCGGGGTCGCCGAGCCGGTGGCCAGGGAGGCGCTCCGCCGCGCCATCCACAAGCTGCCGATGAAGTGCAGGGTAGTCAAGCGTGAAGTGGGTGAGGGCTGATGGCTAGCAGCCTGAACGCGCAGCTGCGTGTCTCCTCCGAGGAGGAACTGCACGCCAAGCTGGCCGAGGCCAAGGAAGAGCTGTTCAACCTGCGCTTCCAGGGTGCCACCGGTCAGCTGGAGAGCCACGGCAGGCTCCGTGCGGTGCGCAAGGAAATCGCCAGGATCTACACGGTGATGCGGGAGCGCGAGCTCGGGATCATCACCCTGATCGAGGATTCCGGCGAGCCGGAGGACGAGGCGCCGGTGGCTGTCGCCGCAAGCGGCTCCGCTGAGGATGACGAGGAGGCCGGCAAATGAGCGAGAACGCCACCGGCGGTACCCCCGAGACCAGGGGCAACCGCAAGGGCCGTGAAGGGCTCGTGGTCAGCGACAAGATGGACAAGACCGTTGTCGTCCAGGTCGAGGACCACGTCAAGCACCCCAAGTACGGCAAGGTGCTGCGTCGTACCAAGAAGTACAAGGCGCACGACGCCACCAACGCCTGCGGCGTGGGTGACCGCGTGCTGCTGATGGAGACCCGGCCGCTGTCCGCGACCAAGCGCTGGCGGGTAGCCGAGATCCTCGAGAAGGCCAAGTAGTAGGACAGATCCGCCTGGCTCCGGTGCCCGGCGAGAACTTCAGGAGTTGACGTGATCCAGCAGGAGTCGCGGCTCAAGGTCGCCGACAACACGGGTGCAAAGGAGATCCTCTGCATCCGTGTGCTCGGCGGCAGCGGCCGGCGATACGCGGGCATCGGTGACGTCATCGTGGCGACCGTGAAGGATGCCCTTCCCGGCGCCGGCGTGAAGAAGGGCGATGTCGTCAAGGCGGTCGTGGTGCGCACCCGCAAGGAGCGCCGCCGCGGCGACGGCTCCTACATCCGCTTCGACGAGAACGCGGCGGTGCTGATCAGGGACGGCGGGGACCCGCGCGGGACCCGCATCTTCGGCCCGGTCGGCCGTGAGCTGCGCGAGAAGCGCTTCATGCGGATCATCTCGCTGGCGCCGGAGGTGCTCTAGATGAAGATCAAGAAGGGTGACCACGTGATCGTGGTCGCGGGCCGGGACCGGGGACGCACCGGTCTGGTCATCGCGGCCTACCCGGACCGGGGCAAGGTCCTGGTCCAGGGGGTCAACGTGGTCAAGAAGAACAAGAAGGTCAGCTACCAGGGCCAGCGGGGTGCCAAGGAAGGCGGCATCACGCACGAGGAGGCCCCGATCAACGTGAGCAACGTCCAGCTGACCGATCCGGACAGCAAGAAGGCCGCGAGGGTCGGCTACCGGTTCGACGAGGACGGCATCAAGGTCCGCGTCGCCAGGCCGAGCGGGAAGGACATCTGATGGCCACCGAAGCGCCGCCGGTACCGCGGCTCAAGGAGCGCTACCGGACCGAGATCGCGCCCGCGCTCAGGGACGAGTTCGGCTTCCCCAACGTGATGCAGGTCCCCGGCCTGGTCAAGATCGTCGTGAACATGGGCGTCGGCGAGGCGGCCAGGGACGCGAAGCTGATCGAGGGCGCGGTGCGCGACCTGTCCACCATCACCGGGCAGCGGCCGGCCGTGGCCCGGGCCAAGAAGTCCGTGGCCCAGTTCAAGCTGCGCGAGGGCATGCCCATCGGCGCGCACAGCACGCTGCGCGGCGACCGGATGTGGGAGTTCCTCGACCGGCTGCTGACGATCGCGCTACCCCGGATCCGTGACTTCCGCGGCCTGTCCGACCGGCAGTTCGACGGGCACGGCAACTACACGTTCGGTCTCGTCGAGCAGGTCATGTTCCACGAGATCGACCCGGACAAGGTGGACAGGCAGCGCGGGATGGACATCACCGTGGTGACCACGGCAAAAAACGACGCCGAAGGCCGTTCGCTGCTGCGACGGCTCGGCTTCCCCTTCAGGGAGGGGTGACGAAGTGGCGAAGAAGGCGCTGGTCGCCAAGCAGAAGCGGACGCCCAAGTTCGCGGTGCGCGGCTACACGCGGTGCACCCGCTGCGGGCGGCCCCGGGCCGTCTACCGCAGGTTCAGCCTGTGCCGGATCTGCTTCCGCACCATGGCACACCGCGGCGAACTGCCCGGCATCACCAAGTCCAGCTGGTAAACCACGAAGAGCACACCGCAGGTCCTGGCCTCCCGGCCGGGAAACCACGGTGAGGAAGGCCCCTAGGCCATGACGATGACCGACCCGATCGCGGACATGCTGACACGTCTGCGAAACGCGAACTCGGCCTACCACGACACCGTGGGCATGCCGTATTCAAAGATCAAGTCCCACATCGCGGAGATCCTCCAGCAGGAGGGCTACATCGCCGGATGGCGGGTGGAGGACGCCGAAGTCGGCAAGAACCTCGTGGTGATCCTCAAGTACGGGAACACGCGCGAGCGTTCCATCGCCGGCATCAAGCGGGTCTCCAAGCCCGGCCTGCGCGTGTACGCGAAGAAGGACAACCTGCCCAAGGTGCTCGGCGGCCTCGGCGTGGCGATCATCTCCACGTCCGGCGGGCTGCTCACCGACAAGCAGGCCAAGATGCGGGGCGTGGGCGGGGAAGTCCTCGCCTACGTCTGGTAAGGAGAGCTGCAATGTCAAGGATCGGGCGGCTCCCCGTCACCATTCCCAGCGGGGTCCAGATCGACATCGACGGGCGCCAGGTCACCGTGCAGGGTCCCAAGGGGAAGCTCCAGCACACCGTGGCCTCCCCGATTGACGTCGTGCGGGAAGACGGTGTCATCAAGGTCACCAGGCCGAACGACGATGGCCCGGTGCG
>DATANP010000325.1:0-4069 GCA_036266195.1 Thermoanaerobaculia bacterium
ACCGGGCGGCGGAGTTCTACTCGCTGCTGCTCCTGGCCACCTCGGGCATGATGTTCATGGCGAGCGGCTATTCGCTGCTGACGATCTGGATCGGGCTCGAGACCATGGCGCTCGCGAGCTACATCCTGGCCGGCTACTTCAAGCGCGAGGTGAGATCGAACGAGGCGGCGCTCAAGTACTTCGTCCTCGGCGCGCTGTCCTCCGGCATCCTGCTCTATGGCATTTCGCTGCTCTACGGCGCGACCGGCACGGTGCAGCTCCAGGAGCTTGCCCTGCGCCTCTCGACGGTGAGCGGGGACGCCGGGAACCTGGTCGCCCTGGGGTGGATCCTGCTGGCCGCGGGCCTGTTCTTCAAGGTCTCGGCCGCGCCCTTCCACGTCTGGACGCCGGACGTCTACGTGGGCGCCCCCACGCCGATCACGGCCTGGCTGGCGGCGGCCTCGAAGGGGGCGTCGTTCGCGATCCTGGTGCGCATCCTCTACGAGGGGCTCGCGCCGGTGGCGGTGGACTGGCAGTGGATCGTGGCGATCGTGGCCTCGGCGAGCATGATCTGGGGCAACCTGGCGGCGCTGGGGCAGGAGAACGTCAAGCGCATGCTGGCCTACAGCTCGATCGGGCACGCCGGCTACGTGCTGATCGGCGTCCTCGCCCTGTCGCACGTGGGGCTCTGGTCGGTGGTCTTCTACATGCTGACCTATACCTTCGTGACGCTGGGCGCGTTCGGTACGGTCATCCTCCTGGAGCGCCGCGAGTACGCGGGCGAGGTGGCGGCGGACTACGCAGGCCTCTCGAAGCGCTCGCCGTTCCTGGCCGCGATGATGCTCTTCTTTCTGCTCGCCCTGACCGGCATTCCGCCCACGGGGGGATTCGTGGGTAAGGTCTACCTGTTCGCCTCGGCGGTGCAGGCCGGCTGGACCTGGGTGGCGGTGATCGGCGTGCTGACGAGCGCCATCTCGCTCTACTACTACTTCCGCATCGTGGTCTACATGTACCTGCGCGACTCGGCGCAGACCACGCCGGCGCCCTTGCAGGCCCGGGCCCTGGTGGCGGTCATCGCCTTCTGCGCCCTGGCGACGCTGCTGCTCGGCATCATGCCCGGCCCGTTCATCAACTTCGCCGAGCGCAGCGTGGCCGCGACCCAGCTCCTGGCGCCGGGGCGGTAATCAGGTGAGTTTGCCTTCAGCCGATTCGAAGAGAGCATACAGGTCGGTCCTGGGGCCCACGGCGCCGATGAGCTCACGGCCGAGCCGCTCCCGGGTTACCACTCGGTAGCCTCCCGCGGTCTCTCGCCAGGGCGGAAGCTCGTCGACGAGGCAGGCCAGGAGGCGAGGCGGTCCGGGCCAGGGGCGAACCAGCGTGGTATCCGGAAACGGGTGTGGTGCGATCAACCCATCCTTCGCCAGACGCTCAAGCGCCTCGCTCCGGGTGAGATAGACGTGGACCTCCCGGACCGAGAGAAAGCCGAAGCCATGAAGGAGGCGCATGGCAGTGTCGAGGGCGAAGACCGCGTCAGGCCGCAGGGCGTCGACCGTCGCCTCGGCATTTCCCCGGAGCACATGCGCGGTCAATTGTCCCTGAAGCCGGAACGCGAGGGGCACGATCCGCACCATGCGATGCCATCGTGGGCCGGCTACCTCGCGCAGCATGCGCTCGCGGCGGAGGAGTGTCCGGTCGCGCTCCAGTTCTCGCATCCGCTCTTCAGCGGTGAGACCACGCCGAGCTTCAGCCATGGAGCTTCTCCAGGATCGTCAGCAGACACTTGAGACCGACTTCAACCTGACGCGCGACAGGTGTATACCCCTCGGCCCCCGCGTCGGAAAAGGCTGGATCGCTGGCCAGTAGAAAACTGGCGTGTTGAGCGCCGGCTCGAACGTCATCGAGGCGGGCCGGGCTCAGATCGCGAAGCAGATGGGCAACCTCCTGCGCGAAGGTCTCATCCGGGCGTTCGGCGAGCACGAGGAGCGCCTGGATCTTGTCCTTGATGCCCTTGTGAGCCCGTTCGGTGAGCAGCTTGCTGGCCGTGAATCCCGCCGGAGTCAGAGCCCGGCCTCCAGCCGGCAGCACCGCCGTCGACGCTGGATCGCCAAGGATCCTGGATAGATCCTCGAAGACCATGACCCGGAGCGGCCCAGTCCCCCCGACGTGGTCGCCTTCGCTTGGGTCTCCATGTCCAAGAAGGTCGAAGCTGGCTCCTGCCGGACCGATGAACGTGGCTGTCCCCTCCTCATGCTGGAATCCCTGTTCATGAAGCGTATCCACAATCGCCTGTCCGTGCCGGACCACCAGGGCTTCCGGGATGGCGATGTCAATATCCTCGGTTAGCGCTGGAACGTCGGTCGGGAAGCCGAAGAGGCCCGAGGAGCCGACCAGGACGGCACTGTCTCCAACAGGGGTATGGAGAAGCGCAGTCAGCACACGCAGAGCAGAGTCACGGTCGGCCACGAGTGGATTCTAGCGGTTTCTTCTGGCACGAAGGTGCCGTTTCGGCACCTCGCCGAGGCGTGCCGATCCGGCGGGGCCTCGGATCGCCGTCCTCTTCCGGGGAGTCGGACCGTCCTCCGGGCTCCGGCAGCAGTGTCCCTTGCAGGAGACGCGCCCGGTTTTTCGCCGGCTTGGATACCCCCGGCCCCTACTTCATCCAGTTGGCACCGTCTGTGCGTATCTCTCGCGGCGAGGAGAAAGTATGTCGAAGGGGGTGAGCATGCCCAAGGAAAGCGCGAACCACCAGAAGGGGTGGGATTTCGAAGCGGCCGCAATGCCGTTCATCGATGCGCTCTACAACACCGCCTACCGCATGACGCGGAATGCGGAGGACGCCGAGGATCTCGTTCAGGAGACCTATCTCAAGGCGTACCGGTACTACGACAAGTTCGAGGAGGGGACGAACTTCAAGGCGTGGTTGTTCAAGATCATGAAGAACACCTTCATCAACAACTACCGCAAGAAGCAGCAAGCCCCCGCCCTTAGCGATTTCGCGGAGATCGAGGAGTCCTTCGAGAACCAGGTCAGCGAGGACACCGCGCGCCAGACCAAGAACCCCGAGGACGAGCTGCTCGAGAACGTCCTCGACGAAGACGTCCAGAAGGCCCTGGACAAGCTGCCGCCCGACTACCGGATGGTGGTGCTGCTGGCCGACCTGGAAGGCTTCTCCTACAAGGAGATCGCCGAGATCCTGGAGGTCCCGGTGGGGACCGTCATGAGCCGCCTCTACCGCGGACGCCGCCTGATGGAGACCGCGATGTTGGAGTTCGCCCGCGATCATGGCTACCTGCGGGAGGGGGAACCCGCTAAAATGCGTAGCCGTAGCGCGAGCTCAAAGTAGAGGGGCGCCTCCTGCAACCCGGAAATATCCGGGCAGGCCCGTGAGTTGATCTAAGCGGTTGCAAGGAGGGGCGGTATCATGAAGAAGGCGGCTAGGAATCTCGGAGGCTGGTGATGGACTGTAAAGAGGTCAGCTCGGTGCTGTTCCTGTTCTTCGACAATGAGATGGAAGAGGCGTTGCTGACCCCTTTCCGAGACCATGTAGCCGGCTGCGGCGACTGCGCCCGGCGAATGGACTACACCCGCAAGCTGCTCCTCGTCGTGCGTGAGAAGTGCCTGCGCTGCACCGCGCCCGACGGCCTCAGGATCCGCATCCTGACCGCCATGCCCCATCGCTACGGCGAATCCGAAACCCATTGAGCGAGATCCAACCATGAGCCCCCTCCGCCGTTTGGCCGCCTTCTGCGCGCTGCTCGCCCTGCTCGCGATCGCCGCGATCCCCATGCCGGCCGCGGCCCAGGGGGTGCTCCTGCGCGGGCTCGGAGGCGAGCAGCTCGCCGAGGCGGACCTCGCCCAGGGCGCGACGATCTTCGTCGTCTGGACCTCCTGGTCGCCCCACTGCCGGGACATCGTGGAGCGGGTGAACCCCCTCGTCCAGCGGTGGAGCGGCAAGGCCCGGGTGGTGACGCTCAACTTCCAGGACGACCGCAGGGCCGTCGAGGGCTTCCTCGCCGGCAAGAGCTTCGGCACCACGGTCTTCCTCGACGCGGACGGCGCCTTCTCGAAGAAGTACGCCCTGACCAACCTG
>DATANP010000326.1:0-13187 GCA_036266195.1 Thermoanaerobaculia bacterium
ATGAAGTCTGCGACGTCCTTCTTCAGCTTCGCGTGATCCACCTCGCGGATGTACATCATGTGGCCCGACTCGTAGTAGGCCAGCTTCACGTGGCCGCGCAATGACTCCGCCAGCCCCAGGTGGTCCACGGTGTAGACCGAGTCGAAGTACGGCGTGGCGAGATCATAGTAGCCGCAGGTGAAGAGCACCTGGAGATCCGGATTTCTCGTCATCGCCTTGCGCAGCGCCTCGGCGAGGTTCACGTATTTGTTCTCGAACCCGGCCCAGCTCCAGGGCCAGACCATGGCCAGCCGCTCGTAGGTCCGGTCCTCCTTGTAGCCCAGTTCGCGCCGCAGGTAGTCGTTGACCATGGCGACGTAGGGCCCGTCGGTCGAGGCCGAGGCCGGATCGTACTCCGGCTCCTCGCCGACCGAGTCCAGATCCGAGCCGGTGAAGCGGGTGTCCAGCCGGCCGACGGTCTTGCCCTCGGCGCGCAGCAGCTCCTTGGTGAAGCGGGAGATCTCGATCCGCAGGTTGGACCGCTCCACGTACTCTGGAGAGAGGCCGGTGTAGCGCGCGACCCGGGCGGCGATCTCCCGCCGCTTTTCGGGCGCCAGCCGGTCGCCCTGGAGCAGCGCGAGCGCGTACTCGCCGCGCGCGAACGCCTCGACCTCGTCGAGCGTCTTCCGGAGGTCGCCCTGCAGCTCGGGCGGCAGCTTCTTGTGGTACCAGGCGGTGGCGGCATAGGTCGGCAGGTGGAGGATGTACGGCATGTCGTTGCCGACGTTGAACTCCTGGTTCTGCCAGTTGAGGACCGAGGAGATCAGGATCACGCCGTTGAGGGTCATGCCGTAGCGCTCGGCCAGGAACTGGGCGAGACCGGCGGCGCGGGTGGTGCCGTAGCTCTCGCCGGCCAGGAGCTTGGGCGAAGCCCAGCGCTCGTTGCGGGTGACCCAGAGCCGGATGAACTCCGCCACCCATTCGACGTCCTGGCGCACGCCGTGGAACTGCTTCGGGTCCTCCCCCGGAGCCGGCCGGCTGTAGCCGGTGCTCACCGGGTCGATGAACACCAGGTCGGTCACGTCGAGGAGGGAGTGCTCGTTGTCGACCAGCCTGCCCGGAGGCGGCAGGCCCATGCCCTCCCCGGTGCGCTCGACCCGGCGCGGCCCGAACGCCCCCAGGTGGACCCAGAGCGATGCCGCGCCCGGCCCGCCGTTGAAGCTGAACGTGACCGGCCGGTCCCCCGGGTCCTTCACGCCGTCCTTGGTATAGGCCACGTAGAAGACCGAGGCCTTGGCCTTGCCCTCCTCGTCCTTGAGGACCATGTTGCCGGCGTTGGCCGTGTAGGCGATCTTCTGGCCGTCGAGCATGATCGTGTGCCGGGTGGTGGAGACCTTCTCCTCCGGCGGCTTCGCGGTCTTCTCATCGGGGGCCGGTGCCTTCTCCTTCTCCTGGGCGTGGACCGGGACCGCGAGAAGGGCAAGAACGAGGATCGGGAGCAGGGAGCGGGCTTTCCGCATGATCGGGTTCCTCCTGGGAATCTGCGGGATTCTACGGCTGTCTCCCCTTCCGGGTTCTGGCAGCACCTAGGTATAGTGTCGGCCTCACGTCCGAGGCGAAGGAGTATCCATGTCCGAAGAGCGCAAGTCCACCTCTGCCGAAGAGACCTCTCTCAGCCGCCGCCGCTTCCTGGGCGGGGTTGGAACCGTTGCCGCCACTGCCGCCGCTACCGCAGCGGGGCTCACCGGTGCTGTCGAAGCCCAGGTCTCCGAAGTGTCCGAGGCGCGCACGGGAGGGAAGAAGCCGAGCGCCCGCCGCGAGCGCATGTACCAGGTCCGCGTCGACGCGGCGCGGATCAACCGCGACATGCCGGAGGCGGTCCACAAGACCAACGGCGACGAGACGCGCTACCCCAACCACATCGGCAACTTCTCCAAGGGGCTGGACCACAACGAGTTCGGCGAGGTGGACGTCGACTCCTACGCCGACCTGCTCCATGCCGTGAGCACCGGCAGCCCGGACGACTTCGAAGCCATCCCGCGGGGCGGCGGCCGGCGCTTCATCAACCCGCAGGCCGGCCTCTCCTTCGACCTCGAAGGCGTGGACGCGCAGACCTATACCGCTCCGCCGCACCCGACCCTGGCCAGCGCCCAGGCCGCGGGCGAGGCCGTCGAGCTCTACTGGATGGCGGAGCTGCGCGACGTCAAGTTCGACGAGTTCGAGAACAATCCGGACGTGGCCGCGGCCTGCGCAGACCTCAACCGCCTGTCGGACTTCCGCGGCCTGCGCAAGCGCGGCCTGGTCGCGCCGGAAACCCTCTTCCGCGACCCGCTGCCCGGCTGCGCCAAGGGTCCGTACCTCTCCCAGTTCCTGTGGATGGACGCGCCGTTCGGGGCGGAGAACGTGGAGCGGCGCATCAAGACCCGGCTGCCCGGGATCGACTACCTGACCGACTACGACGACTGGCTGAACGCCCAGAAGGGCAACGCGGTCAGCTTCGCGCCGAAGGCGCCGGTGCGACGCTACGTGCAGACGCCGCGCGACCTGTCCATCTGGGTCCACATGGACGTCCTGTTCCAGGCCTACTTCTCGGCCTCGCTGATCCTGGGCGCGCCGCCGGAGCCGTTCGACGCCTCGGGCGCCGGCCTGGGCTGCCCGGCGAACCTCGGCAGTCCCTACTACAAGTCCCAGAACCAGTACGGCTTCGTGACCTTCGGCGACCCCTATCGCAAGACCCTCCTCTGCGAGGTGGCGACGCGCGCCCTCAAGGCCACCTGGTTCCAGAAGTGGTTCGTGCACCGGCGCCTCCGGCCGGAGGCGTACGCCGGCCGGGTCCACAACCAGGTCGTCCACAACCGGTATCCCGGCGTGCTGCACAAGGACGTGCTGGACTCGCCGGTGCTCGGCCGGATGTTCTCGAAGAACGGGACCTACCTGATGCCGATGGCCTACGTGGAGGGCGCGCCGCTCCATCCGTCCTACACCGCGGGCCATGCCACGGTGGCCGGGGCCTGCGTGACCATCCTCAAGGCCGTGTTCGACGAGACCTTCGTGATCTCGCGGCCGGTGATTCCGACCGCGGACGGCCTGGAGCTGGACCACTCGTCCTACGACGGGCCGGAGCTCACCGTGGGAGGAGAGCTGAACAAGCTGGCCGCGAACGTGGCGACCGGCCGCAACATGGCCGGCGTGCACTGGCGCTCGGACGCCATGGAATCGCTGAAGCTCGGCGAGGCCATCGCGATCAGCCTCCTGCGCGACCAGCGGGCGCTCTACAACGAGCGCTTCGACGGCTTCACGTTCACGAAGTTCGACGGCACGAGGATCACGGTCTAGGGATTCATCCGCTTGAACACCATGTCGAGCACGTCGCGGCCGGCCCGGCTGACGTGCTCCGCCGTGCCGTAGGCGATCTCGACCTCTCCGCCATCCAGGCGGTCCGCCACGGCGTCGGCAAACTCGTCGAGCGGGACTCCGAAGGTGTGGAGACCGGGACCGCCCAGATCGGTATCGACCGCCGGCGGGATGATCTCGACGACCTCGATCGGCGTGGCGGAGAGCTGCTGCCGGAGAGACAGCGTGAATGAGTGGAGAGCAGCCTTGGTGGCGCAGTAGACAGGAACCCCGCAGAGCGGAGTAAACGACAACCCGGAGGTGACGTTGACGATCGCCGGCCGCTCCTGCTTGTGCAGGTGGGGGATGAACAGCGTCGAGAGATGGATCGGCGCCTCCAGGTTGATCGCGATCTCCTCGCGCATCGCCCCCCAGTCTCCCGGGTCGGCGAGCTTCACCCGGCGCTGGATGCCGGCGTTGTTGACGAGCACGTCCAGGCCGGGAAGCTCCCGCGTCGCCCGGTCGAGCAGCGCCACGCGGTCCGCCGCCTGCCCGACGTCGCAGACGAAGGTCCGGATTCCGGGATGCTTCGCCTTCGCCTCCTCCAGCTTGTCGGCCCGGCGGCCGCAGATCGCCACCTGGCTGCCCGCGCGGAGAAACCGTTCGGCCAGCGCGAAGCCGATCCCCGAGGCGCCGCCGGTGATGAGGACTGTGTGTGGGGCGAGTTGCATAGGGCTTTCCTCCTTGCAGACCGGGACTTTACGGTACACTCTTGAGCTTGTGAATCCCGACAGGTCCGCAGAAGAGTCCCAGAAAGTAGGCCCTTACCGGCTGGAGCGGCCCATTGCGTCCGGCGGCATGGGAACGGTCTGGCAGGCCTGGGATGAGCGCCTCCGGCGCCCCGTGGCCATCAAGCAGGTCCTCTCGGTCACGGCGGTCCCCCATGCCCGGAAGCGGCTGCAGCGCGAGGCGCGGGCCGTGGCACGCCTCAACCATCCGGCCATCGTCCATGTCTACGATCTGGTCGAGCAGGACGACGGCGACTGGATCGTCATGGAGTTCATCGAAGGCCAGACCCTCCGCGAGCTGATGGAAGCGCGTCCCATGACCACCCTGCAGGCGCTGCAGCTCGGCTGCGCGATCGCCGAGGGCCTGGCCGAGGCGCACCGGAACGGCATCCTGCACCGGGACCTCAAGGCTGCGAACGTCATGCTGACCCCGTCGGGCCAGGTCAAGATCCTCGACTTTGGCCTCGCCAAGGAGCTTTCGTCCGAGAGCTCCAGCATGGACGATCTCTCGCTCTCGGTGTCGGGAACGATTCTCGGCACGTGCCATGCGATGTCGCCCGAGCAGGCGATGGGGCTGGAGCTCGACGCGCGCTCCGATCTTTTCTCCCTGGGGTCGCTTCTGTACGAGCTCCTGTCCGGCGTGATGCCCTTCCGCGGGGCCAACCCGCAGGAGTCGCTGGCCAAGGTCATGAACGCCGACCCCATCCCTCTGCAGGAGGTCCGCGCGGACGTGCCGCGGCCCGTGCTGGAGCTGGTGGCCCAGCTCCTCCGCAAGGAGAGGAGCGAACGGCCGCGCAGCGCCGAGATCGTGGCCAGGAGGCTCTCCGGCCTCATCGCCGTGCTCACGCCCGGATCCGTGGGGCCGGCCGAGCACCTGCGCGAGCTCAATACCCTGGCGCTCCCCGCCTCCTCCGGTGAAACGACTTTCATCGAGTCGCCACCCTGGCTCCGAGGCGCTCCGGACCCGGGGTCGGACCGGCACCTGCAACCCGCCGAGCACCGGCGGATCACCGTGGTCTGCTGCGGGCTTTCCGAGACGGCCGCCATGGACATGAGGGCCATTCAGGAGAGAGCGCGCGACCTCGCCGAGCAGTTCAGCGGCTGCATGGGGGCAGTCCTCGGCCGCATGCTGTGGCTCTACTTCGGCTACCCCCAGGCTCACGAGGACGACCCGCAGCGCGCCGTGCGGGTGGCCTGCCTCCTCCTGGAACGGATCGGCCCTCCGGGCACGAACCGCGCCCGGATCGCCATCCATACCGGGCCGGCCGTGGTGGCGCTCCGGCCCGACCGGACCGTCGAGCTACAACTCGGTCCCACCCTCGACCTCGTCACGGCACTCCAGGAGTCCGCCCCTCCGGACAGCGTCGTGGTGAGCACCGAGAGCAGCAGGCTGATCTCCCGCGCCTTCAGCCTGGAGCCTCTCGCCCAACGGCCAGGTGTCGACGATTCCTCCAGCTCCTACCGCGTGATCGCGCCGCTCGACCTGCGGCACGAGAGCGGCCTTGGCGGCGAACCGCTGGTCGGCCGCGAGCAGGAGCTGACGCTGCTCCTCGACCGGTTCCGCCTGGTGCGCTCCGGTACCGGCCAGGCGGTCATGATCAGCGGCGAGGCGGGCATCGGGAAATCGCGCCTGGTGCAGGCCCTGCGGCAAGGGCTCGCCAACGAGAACCTGAGCTGGTTGGTGGCCTACGGCTCTCCCTACACGCAGAGCTCGCCCCTGGCGCCGATCGTCGAGCTCCTGCAGCGCATGATCTTCGGCGCCGCGGCGGGCCCGTCGGACCGGAAGCTCATCCAGATCGAGGACCTGTTCCGCCGCTATGGCGTGCCGCTGCAGGAGAACATCCCGGTCCTGGCTTCCCTCCTCGGCGTGTCGGCCGAGGACCGCTATCCTCCGCTCACCATGACCCCCGACGTGCGGCGCGAGCAGACGCTGGAGCTGCTCGTGGAGCTGCTCTCGATCATGGCGGAGCGCACCCCGATCGTGCTGGTGATCGAGGATCTCCACTGGATCGACCCGTCGACGATCGAGCTGCTGCAGCTCCTCGTGCGCGACATCGCGGCCGTGCCGCTGCTGCTCGTCGGCACCCTGCGGCCGGAGTTCCAGATCTCCTGGAGAGCCCAGATCAGCCAGATCAGCCTGACCCGCCTGACCGACGGCGAGACCGCGGCCATGATCGACCGGCTGGCGGCGGAACGCGACCTGCCGGACTGGGTCCGCCGCCAGATCGTCGCCAAGACCGACGGCGTGCCGCTCTTCATCGAGGAGCTGACCAAGGCCGTGCTTGAAGCGCGATGGTCCGGAGAGGAGCTGAACATCCCCTCCACCCTGGACGGCTCGCTCATGGCGCGGCTGGACCGGCTCGGAGAGGCCAAGGGGGTTGCCCAGCTCGCCTCGGTCATCGGCCGGGTCTTCCACCTCGACCTGCTGGCGGCCGTCGCACCGTTCGGCGAGGAGGCCCTGCGAAGCGGCCTCGAGGAGCTGCTCCAGGCCGAGCTCATCCACCGCCGCGGCACGGGCTCGCGGGCGCGCTACCTGTTCAAGCACGCACTCATCCAGGACGCCGCCTACCTGTCCCTCCTCAAGGAGCAGCGGCAGCAGATCCATGAGCGCATCGCCCTGGTGCTGGAGGAGAGGCTCAACTCGTCGCAGGACGGCGAGCCGGAGATCCTGGCCTACCACTTCGAGCGGGCAGGGCGCGTCCAGGAGGCCATCTCCTATCTGCAGCAGGCCGCCCTGCGCTCGATCCAGCGCTCCGCCTTCAGCGAGGCCCTGAGCCATGGCCGGAAGGGGATCGAGCTGCTGGACGGCCTGCCGCCCTCCCCCTGGGTCCTGGAGCAGGAGCTCGCCCTGCGTTCCATCCTGTCCGTCGCGCTGGTCCCGGCCCGGGGCTACGCCTCGCAGGAGGTGGAGGAGAACGCCGCGCGCAGCCGGGCGCTGTGCCAGGAGTTCGAGGACAGCCCGCGCCTGATCCCGGCGCTGTACGGGCTGTGGGTATACCACCTCCTGCGCGGCCAGAAGGAATCCTCGCGGGAGCTGTCCGAGGAGATCGGCCGTCTGGCGCGGGACCACCAGGAGCAGGTCTTCATCAGCTTCTCATCCCGGGGCATCACGGCCTTCTGGGCCGGCGAGATCGAGCGGTCGACGGCGCTCCTCGAAAGCGCCATGGAGATCTACAACCCGGACCTGCACCCGGTCCTCGCGCAGACCTACGGCGACGAGTCGGGGCTCCTTCCCCACTTCTACCACTTCTGGTGCCTCTGGCTGCTCGGCCGGCCGGACGAGGCGCTGCGCAGGATGCGGGAAGCCATGGAGATCGTCCAGGGCCTGCCGTCGCCCTACGTCCGCGTCACCGGCCTCATGTTCGAGATGGTCCTCTGGCACGCGCTGCGCCGGCCCGAGGAGGTCCGCCGGGTGGCCGAGCAGTTCGTCGCGCTCGCCCGCGAGCAGCGCTTCCCCTTCTTCCTCGCCCTGGCACGGTGCGGCTATGGCTGGACGATGATGCACCGCGGAGATCCCGAAGAGGGCATCGCGGAGATCCGGGAGGCCCTGGAGAACCACCGCGCCATCGGCACCCGGCTCGCCCGGCCCTACTGGCTGATCTATCTCATCGAGGTCTACCTCAGCGAAGGACGGTTCCAGGAAGGGTTGGAAGCGGTCGAGGACGCCCTCACCGCCTCGGCGTCCCAGCTCGACATCTGCTACGACGCGGAACTCAACCGGCTCGGAGGCGAGCTCCGCCTCCGTCTCTCCGATCCGGAGGGCGCCGAGGCCGCGTTCCGGAAGGCCCTGGAGATCGCGGCCTCCCAGGGCTCGCGGATGCAGGAGCTGCGCGCCGCCACGAGCCTCGCACGGCTGCTCCGCGACCAGGGCCGGGCCGGCGAGGCGAAGCCGCTGCTCGCCTCCGTGTACGGTGCCTTCCAGGAGGGCTGGGACACTCCGGACCTTCTGGATGCCCGGCAGCTCCTGGACGAGCTGGGGTGATCCCGGCTCAGACCTCCAGGTCCTCGCGCTCCACGCCCGGCAGCCCGAGGACGAAGTCGGCTCCATAGAGACCGGCGGGTGTCTGGAAGCCGCTCCGGAGCTCTCCGGCGAGGACCTTCGACACACAGCCCAACGCGGCCAGGACCGTGAGGGTGTGGGACTCGGGAGTCCGGAGCCGGGCGGCGACCCGGCAGCCCTGGTCGTCGCCCGCCACCCCCATGATCACGCGCCGGAGCCGCGATCGCTCGGCCTCCGACGGGCCCTCCGGCAGCAGGGCCGCCTGCGCCTTCAACACCTCCTGCCAGGCAGGTCTCTGCAGCAGCCAGGCGAAGGAGCGGCTGTTGAGGAAGAAAAGCTTCTGCCAGGGATCGACCTCGAGGCACACCTCGATGCTCGGGATGCCCGTGGTGATATAGGCCGTATAGGCGTCCGCCCAGCTCACCACCAGACACGTCCGGGGCCCGCCGCCGAAATCAACCTGGTGCTCCAGGCGGCAGCCGGGGAGCAGGGTCAGCTCGCCGCGATGGCGCACATACGCGCCAGGGCTGATCATCCCGATCATCGTGAGCAGGGAGCCGCGGGACGGCAGCGGCAGTCCGGAGACCGCGAGCCGGAGCCAGCGGGCGCTGGGCAGCCGGCGGGCCAGGTGGGCGGCCAGGCAGTCCGACGGCACGATCAGGAAACCCGCTCCCGGCAACAGCAGGACACCCCGGGACCGCGCCTCGCCATCCAGGCGGTGCAGGGCTTCGAAGACCTCGATCTCGCCGGTGAGATCGAGGTAGTGAACCCCGGCGTCGAGACAGGCGCGGGCGAGCGGACCCGCGGTGGCCGTGAAGGGGCCGGCGGCGTTGAGGACCAGCTCGCCGTCCTCCAGGGCGCGCGCGAGCCGGCATGGATCGTCCAGGCCCACGGCCCTGGGCTCCAGTCCGAGCGGCACGGCGACCTCTCGGAGCCGGGCCCCGTCGCGGCCGGCGAGCACGGGCTCGAACCCCTGGCGCACCGCCTCCCGGGCCAGCAGACGGCCGGTGAAACCGGTCGCGCCGTAGATCGTCCAGCGGCGCATCATCCGTCACGAGGTCCGCAGGACAACCCAGGAGGCCAGCTCGCGGAGGAATGCCTTGTCCCGCGACTCGGGAAGATGGCCATAGGCAAGCGAGTGCTCGTGCAGGGCGGCGCCGGCCATGCCCTCGGCGATCCGCTGGGCGTACTCGATCGAGCCGTAGCGGTCCATCAGTCGGCGGACCCAGAGGACGTCGGCCTCGGAGCGCGCGGCCCTGGGCAGTGCCAGGAGAGCGATCAGGCGGTCGCGCTCCGCCGGCACCGCCTCGCGCAGGAGGTGGATCAGGATCAGGGACCGCTTGCCCTCCCAGATGTCGCCGTTGATCTCCTTGCCGTACGCTTCCGTACCGACGAGGTTCAGCACGTCGTCCCGGACCTGGAAGGCGGCGCCGACGAAATATCCGTAGCGCAGGAACGGGGCGAGGTCCAGGCCCGGGTTGCGCGTCCCGGTCAGGGCGCCGAGCGCGGCCGGGTACATCATCCCGTACCAGCAGGTCTTCTTGAGGACCATCTCGAAATAGTCCTCGTCGCCCAGGCCGATCACGTTGTCCCGGCGCCAGCCGAGCTCCAGGGCCTGTCCCTCGATCAGCTCGCGCGTCATGCGCTCGGTCTCGGCCACGATGCGCAGCGCGAGCTGCGGCCCGAGCCGTGCGCAGTGCTCGACGAGCGGGAGGAAGCTCAGCAGGGTGAGGCTGGTGCCGGCGTTCAGGGCCAGCGGCACGCCGTGCAGGACGTGGAGCGCCGGACGGCCGCGGCGCTCCTCGCTCTCGTCCTGGATGTCGTCCAGGACGAGAGTGGCGTTGTGCAGGAGCTCGATGAAGACGGCCACCGACAGGGCCTCCTCCACGGCGGCTCCGAAGACGCGCGAAGCGGCGATGCAGAGGCTCGGCCGCAGGCCCTTGCCGCCGCGCCGCGGATAGTCCGCCACGAGGTCGTACAGGTACCGGCGCGGCTCCATGGACGGCAGCCGCCGGTCCAGGGCGGAGCGGGTGAGAGCCGCGTATTCGCGCAGCGTCTCCGGCACCACCGAGCCGATCTCCCTGCTCTCCACCGGTCCTCCGTGGCTCAGGACTGGATCTCGAGCGCCATCGACCCGACCGGGACCCCGGACTGGGTGCAGATCACACCGAAATAGACGGCTGCCGGCTGGTTGTCCGGAACCTGGATCCGCAGGGCGGTCCCCTTCGCGTCCGTGATGAAGTTGACATCCATCAGCGGCGGCATCGTGCGGTCCTTCGCCCAGAACGGCATCACCTGAAGAGGGATTCCTCCCAGGTTCGGTTGCAACTGGACCAGATGCCGGGTACGGCGGGTCGATCGGACGTCCACCGCGAAGGGCAGCACCCCCACAGGCGCCGGCGCGGGCGGCTGGACGGGCAGCTTCACGGGGCTGAAGAGGTCGAACCAGAGCATCACCGTGTCGATATAGGCGTTCGACCAGGCGCGGAGCATCTGCTCGAAGGCCTGCCGCGGCATCTGCCCGAAGAAGGCCGCCGGGTTCATGCCCTGGGCAAGTTGCTGGCCGAACGCCATGTAGCTCTGGCTGACGTTCCGGGCGACAGGGTCCTGCGCCGGAGCGGCCTGCCAGCTCGGGTAATCCGGGGCGGCGGTCCAGGAGCCGCCCGTGGATTGGAATACGTTGGGAAAGCCCCTGTAGGGCTCCGTCCGTCCGGGATCGTCACGATGGAAACGCCAGTCGTCGCTCATCTCTCCTCTTCCTCTCAGAAAAAGGTTTCGGTCATGGATGATCGTATCCGACGATCTCCTCCAGCGCCGGCTGGCCGCAGACGGCACGGGCGGCGAGGCGGCCGGACATCACGGCAGCCTCGACGCAGCCGCCGATGAACCCGCAGGCCGTCCAGTCGCCGGCGATCGTCAGGTTGTCATAGGTGTTGTCCAGGGGCGAGATGCGGCTCCTTGCCGAGCCGGGCAGGGTCAGCGTGTAGCGGTCCGAAGGGTTGACGTTGGCCGTCCAGAACTGCGAATCGAAACGCTCCGGGCCCGCCGCCCCGTCGTCTTCCGAGGTGAGGAGGTCCCAGCGGAAACCGCCCCGGGGGTCTGCCGCGTCCGGCCACAGGTGCTGGACGTCGCGCTCCAGGAAATGGATCGCGGACTGCTTCACCTCCTCGCGACGCGCGGCGGGATAGCCCTGCTCCGCACGGCCCGGGTCCGCCGCCGGCTCCGGCAGCACGCTGCAGAAGTACGCGACCGAGCGCGGCTCGCGCTGCGCGGGCCAGCTCTCCACCGGCAGGAGGTGGCTCATGTCCGCCCAGGTGTCGAACGGCTCGACGAAGCCCGACAGGGTCACTCCGGCCGGCCCCTTCCATCCCAGCCCGGCGGTGCCGGCGTCCAGCCAGAGCTGGAACGCCTGCGTGCTCACGCACCGGACGCTCTGCACCATCCGCTGCCAGCGCGGGTCCCGCGCCACGATCTCCCGGCAGACGTGGGGCACCGCGCCGATCCCCACTCCCAGGACGACGCAGTCGAAGTCCTCCGCCACCCGGAGCGTCCGGGTCGCCATCCTTCGCGAGTCCCAGAACGACTCGAATTCCCAGCCTTCCTCCTCCAGGCTTCCGCCCTCCTCCAACTGGCTGAAGTCGGGGCGCGAGGGCCAGCAGGGGAGGCCGCGCACGTCCACCAGGGGCCGATACTCGCCGCCGCCGCGGACCCGCGCCTGGACGTCGAGCTCCAGGGCCTCCACATAGGGCTTCTCGCCGGGAGCGAGCCGGGCCGGATCGGCCAGCTTCACGTTCTCCAGGCGATGGAAGAACTCGAAGCGAACGCCGCGGCGCTTCAGGACTTCATAGAGCGGCGTGAACACGACGTCTCCCATGCCGGCGGCCATCTTCCAGAAGAGGGACCCGCGGTAGGTGAAGAACATGCGCAGGGCGCCCCGCAGCGCCTGGCCGGCGGACATGCGGGGCCGGTCCAGGTTGCCGTTCTCATAGGAGAAGGACAGGTTGTAGGCCAGCGCCCGGACGAACGAGGAATCCACCGTTTCGCGCGACGCGCCGTTGAACGTCAGCCACTCCCGGTAGTCGTAGTCGTCGACCGCGTCGAACCCCCGCGGATCGGTCACCAGGCCGAAGCGGACCGAGCCGCGGACCACCGTCATCAGGAGATCCGCGACGATCCAGGTCCGGCGCAGCTCCGGGTCCCTGGCCGTCATCTCCCGCAGGATGCCGAGGGCGGTCCGGCTGAGCGCGTCGACCACGGCGTCCAGCGGCCCCTCGGCGCCGCGCTGGGGCGGAGTCCGGCTCCAGATCTCGAACAGCGCCTGGATCGACCGCAGCGCCTCCAGCACGCCGGCGGCCGTGGCCAGCGAGCCGTAGCGGACCAGCCGCGAGAGGCTCGCGAAGAGAGCCTCGGCGGACAGGCCGGACGGGGCCGGACGGACCGGCTCGCGCACGGACTCGAAGAGCGTCAGCAGGAGGCGGACCGAGCGGAACAGATAACCGCTGACCGTGAACGGGTTGTTGCCCGCCAGCGGATCGCCGGGCAGGCCGGGCATGGCCGGGAAGGAGGCCGTCCAGGAGCTCCAGATCCCGCCGCCGGCCTCCTCCGCGAGCCCGACCGCCGAAGCCGGGAAGAAAGCGTCCTGCCAGGTGGCGATGGGGCAGCGGGCGGGATCCCTCCCCAGCTCCGCATAGCACTCGCGCAGGATCCGGAAGGCGTTCTCGTAGTAGCCCATCCACACGTGCAGCCCGTGCTCCTCCACGCGGCCGGCCCGGCCCCGCCCCGAAGCCCCCTTGCCGCCGAGCCGCCAGCCCTGCTGATAGACCGTCACCTCGTAACGTCCGCGATGCTCGGGCCGGGTGAGCTCGAACGCCGCGGTCATCGCGGCGCAGCCTCCGCCGACGATCGCAATCCTGACTGGTCCGTGCTCGCGCAAAGCCCTCTCTCCGATCGATTGACTTTCAGAACGGGTCTTCACTAGTCTAGCTGAAATCCGATCTTCCAGAACGAGACGAGGACGCGTCCATGCCGACGTTTATCGAAGGATATTGCAATCAGCAGATGGCCCCTCCGTACCAGTTCAAGGGTGT
>DATANP010000327.1:0-7454 GCA_036266195.1 Thermoanaerobaculia bacterium
AGGCCTTCGAGCGCTTCTCCTCCAGGTCGGAGGTGAAGGAGGAGTTGTCGAGGTCGACCACCCGCTGGCCGGCGCGGACCGGCGTGCCGTCGCGCTCCATCCAGCGGATCTGGAGCTGCGGGCCCCCCCCCGTCTGCGGCACCTTGAGCTCGAGGGCGCGGGCGGCCGCCAGCTCGCCCGTGAGCAGCAGGCGCGGGCGCAGGGCTCCGCGGCGGACGGCCAGCACAGGGCCGGAAGCGTCCACGCGGCCGTCCACGCACCCCAGGGAGAGGGCGGCCAGGAGGAGCGCGGAGGAGAGACGGAGGCGGACCATCCTTCAGGAAACTCTACGGAGCTGGATGGCCCGCCGTCTAGGGTCACCTGGGAGTCGGCGACGGAGCCATGTCTCCGAAGTCGACCTTGGGCGCGGTCTCGGCGCCCGGCTGGGACGTGAAATAGGGCTTCGGCTGGAAGCCGAAGATGTTCGCGAACAGGTTCGTCGGGAACCGCTTGACGCGGGTGTTGTAGTCCTGCGCCACCTCGTTGAACCGGCGGCGCTCGGTGGCGATGCGGTTCTCGGCCCCTTCGAGCGCCACCATCAGGTCCTGGAACCCCTGGACCGCCTTGAGCTCGGGGTAGCGCTCGACCACGACGAGCAGGCGCGACAGGGCCGACGAGAGCTGGTCCTGGGCCTGCTGGAACTGCTGGAACTTCTGCGGATCGTTGAGGATCTCGCTCGTGGCCTGGGCGTTGACCTGGCCCACCCGGGCGCGCGCCTCGACCACGTCGGTGAGCGTCCCGCGCTCGAAGTTGGCCGCCCCGCGGACCGAGGCCACCAGGTTCGGGATCAGGTCGGCCCGCCGCTGGTACACGTTCTCCACCTGCGCCCACTGGGACTCCACGGCCTGCTGCGCGCCCACCAGCCCGTTGTAGGAGCCGATGCCCCACAGGACCAGCAGGACCAGGACACCCGCGACGATCAGACAACCGAGGTTCTTCATCACCGCCCTCCTTCCGTAGAGATCATAACTGCTAAGGCCCCATGCTACAGTCCACCGCCATGAGGCAATATCTGGACCTCCTTCGACACATCCTGGAGCACGGGGTCGAGAAGGGGGACCGGACCGGTACCGGGACGCTCAGCGTCTTCGGCTACCAGATGCGCTTCGACCTCGCCCAGGGCTTCCCCCTGCTCACCACCAAGAAGCTCCATGTCCGTTCCATCGTCCACGAGCTCCTCTGGTTCCTGGCCGGAAGCACGAACGTTGCCTGGCTGCACGAGCACGGGGTCACCATCTGGGACGAGTGGGCGGACGAGAACGGCGAGCTCGGGCCGGTCTATGGCCGGCAGTGGCGCTCCTGGCCCACGCCGGACGGCGGAAGCATCGACCAGATCTCCAACGTGATCGACCAGATCCGGCGCAACCCCGACTCCCGGCGCCACGTGGTGAGCGCCTGGAACCCGGCCGACGTGGACCGCATGGCGCTCCCCCCCTGCCACGCGCTGTTCCAGTTCTGGGTGGCGAACGGCCGCCTCTCCTGCCAGCTCTACCAGCGTAGCGCCGACGTGTTCCTCGGCGTGCCGTTCAACATCGCCTCCTACGCGCTCCTCACCCTGATGGTGGCCCGCGCCTGCGGCCTGGAGCCCGCGGAATTCATCCACACCCTGGGCGACGCCCACCTCTACCTCAACCACCTGGAGCAGGCCCGCCTCCAGCTCACCCGCGAGCCGCGGCCCCTGCCGCGGATGGAGATCAACCCCGAGGTGGCCTCGATCTTCGACTACAGATACGAGGACTTCCGCCTCGAAGGCTACGATCCCCACCCGGCCATCAAGGCGCCCATCGCGGTATGAGGATCACCCTGATCGCGGCCCTGGCGCGCAACCGGACGATCGGCGCCGGCAACAGCCTCCCCTGGCATCTTTCCGAGGACCTCCGCCGTTTCCGGCGCCTCACCACGGGCCACGTGCTCGTCCTGGGCCGCAAGACCTTCGAGTCGATCGGCAGCCGCCCCCTGATCGGCCGCGTCCTGGTGGTGGTGAGCCGCAACGGGATCGCGTCTCAGAAGAACGTCGAAGGGGCGGGCTCGGTCGGGGAGGCGCTCGCGCGGGCCAGGGAGATCGCCGAGGCCGGCGGGTGCGACGAGATCTTCGTCGCGGGCGGCGCCGAGATCTATCGACAGACCCTGCCGGTCGCGGACCGGCTTCAGCTCACCCTCATCGAGGAAGACTTCCCAGGAGATGCCCATTTTCCCGAGTACGACCCCGCGCAATGGACGCTCGTGGAGCGCGAAGACCACGGACCGACCGACGAGTTCCCCTTCCCCTGGTCCTTCCAGGTTCTCGACCGCAAGGCGTGAGCCGTTGCGCTGGTGCCGCTGCTATCGCTGGATACCGCTCGCGCTGCTGGTGGTCCTCTCGTGCAACGCCGGCGACACGGGCACCGACCTGCAGGCCGGCACCGTGACCGACCGCGGCCGGATCTACCTGATCGAGTTGGAGGGCGGCGGGGTCGGCAGCAGGCGCATCAGCTGCGGCGACAGCGCCGCGGCCATCGAGGTGCCCCTGGAGCGCCGGCAGGACGCCCTGCGCGGATCGATCGAGGCGCTGCTCGCCCTGCGCGAGACCTACGACCCCCGGAGCGGCCTCTACAACGCGCTCAACGCCTCGCGCCTGGAGGTCGACCGGATCGACCGCTCGGGAGCGGAGGCGAAGATCTATCTCAAGGGGTACCTGGAGATCGGGGGCGAGTGCGACAGCCCGCGCGTCCTCGCCCAGCTCACGGAGACGGCCCTCCAGTTCCCGGACGTGCAGCGAGCCACGTTCTACCTGGAAGGAAAGCCGCTTTCAGGGTTGCTGTCGGGGAAGGGCCAATGACGACAGGGGCGCGATGAATCGCGCCCCTGTGGCCGTTACCGCTGGAGGGTGAAGTTGACGGTGAGGTTGAAGTAGACCTTCACCGGCTGGCCGTGCAGCGTGGCCGGCTTGAACCGCCAGGTCCTGACCGCGTCCATGGCGGCCTGGTCGAGCCCCATGGGCTGGCCGCGGAGGAGCTGGACGTCCGTCACGTAGCCGCGCTCGTCGATGATCGCCTTCAGGATGACCACGCCCTCGACGCGCGCCTTCCGGGCCATCTCGGTGTACCGCGGCTCGGTCCGCACGATCACCTCGGGCTTCAGCACGGCGCCGCCCACCTGGATCGGCCTGTCGTTCACCGGCTCCGCGGTCGGCGTCACGACCGGGGGCGCCATCGTTTCGCTGTACCGGGCGTCCGAATTCGGATCACCGCCGGTCTGGACTCCGCCCTTCTCGACTCCGTGGGGATCGCCGTCGGGCGGCAGGCCGAGGTTCTCCAGGACCGGCGATTCGGTCTGCGGCTTCAGGTCGGCGACCACCTCCGGCTGCACCGTCTCCGGCGACGTCACCGGCTTGACCGCCTCCTTCTTGACGACCACCTCGGGCTTCGTGGCCGCCGGCTTGCCGCTGCCCAGCGCAGGCGGGGGCGGAGGCGGAAGCTGGACCACGAAGGGTTCAACCATCGGCGTCGCGGGGACCGCCTCGACCTGCCAGTAGCTGGCCAGCATGAAGGCGCCGAAAGCCGCCGCGTGGATCATGATCGCCGCCGGGAGAGAGAGCCAACGCCGGCGGGGTCGCTTCGTCGCTGCCAGATCGATCAAGCTGTGCTCGAACATTTTCGTGCACCTCCGAGGTATCAGGTTCTGATCGTTCCACCTCGGTCACCCGCCGGGGTGGGTGCATCTGGAGCGCTCCTACCTGATTAGACGGGGGTGCAGCCGGAAAGTTCCTAGGTTCTCGCCTCCTGAAGCGCCCGCTCGCGGAACCACGCCGCGGTGCGCTCGAGCCCCTGCCGCAGAGGCAGCGGCTCCGGCCAGCCGAGCTCGCTCTTGATCAACCGGGCGTCCACCACCGAGCGCTGCTGCTCGCCCGGCTTGGCCGGACCGTGCTTGGCCTCCAGGTTGGTGCCCACCGCCCGCGCCAGCTCGCGGTAGAGCGCCACCACCGAGGTCTCCACGCCGGTGCCCACGTTGTAGATGTGGAAGCCGGGCTTGCCCGCAGTGCCCGCGGCCAGCAGGTTGGCCTTCACCACGTCCGAAACGTGGACATAGTCGCGCGTCTGGAGCCCCTCGCCGTTGATCGTCGGCGCCTGGCCCGCCAGGAGGCGGCTGAGGAAGATCGCCACCACCCCGGCCTCGCCGTGGGGGTTCTGCCGCTCGCCATAGACGTTCGCGTAGCGCAGGCAGGTGGCGTTGAGCCCGTAGGCCACATGGAAGTAGAAGAGATACCGCTCGAACGACAGCTTCGAAACGCCGTAGGGCGACACCGGCCGCGCCGGGTGCTGCTCGTCGGCCGGGAAGTAGTCCTGCTCGCCGTAGATGGCGCCGCCGGTCGAGGCGAAGAGGACCTGCTTCACCCCGCCGCGCCGGGCGGCCTCCACGAGGTTCAGGCTGCCCAGGATGTTCACGTCGGCGTCGAACGCCGGGTTCTCCACCGACCGCCGGACGTCCATCTGCGCGGCGTGGTGGACCAGGAGGTCGATGCCCGACTCGCGCACCACCGCCGCGGCCTCGGGCGAGCGGATGTCGTGGACGTGAAGCTCGGCGCCGTCCGGTACGTTCTCCCGTTTTCCACCCGAAAGGTCGTCGAGGATCAGGACCCGGTCGCCCCGGGAGAGAAAGGCGTCGGCAAGGTGGGAGCCGATGAAGCCGGCGCCACCGGTGATGCACACGGTCTGTTTCGGTCGGTCGTTCGTCATGGCGCCGAAGCTTATAGCAATAACCTTGCCGGTCAGGGACCTGGACGGCCGTTGCGCACGGCCGCGGCCACGTCGGACAGCGAAGGCCCGCCCGTGGGCGTCGCGGTGTAGACGATCACCCTTCCGTAATCCTTTTTCCTGTAGAGCTGCGGCAGGAAGGCGATCTGGCGCATGTCCTCGGCGGACACCTCGTTGCCGGCCAGCACCGCGACCGGCACGCCGGCCCAGCTCTTCGGGCGCCAGATGTGGTCCGTGGGACCGCTGCGCAGGGCGATCGCCCAGACCGGCCGCCGGTCCCCGCGCTCCCAACGCAGCACGTTGGCGCGGAAGACCGTGGGCCACGTCCGCCAGTAGCCGCCGAGCACGTGGTTCGCGCCCGAGGCCAGCACCGCCTCCGAATCGCCGCTCAGCTCGTCGATCGACGCCCGGGCCCGGGCCACCGAAGGCATCCCGTAGGCCCAGGCCAGAGCCGGGATCAGCAGCAGAAGCGCCAGGACATTCGCAACCCGGTGCCAGCGCGCCGGCCGGTTTTCGAGCAGGAGCGCCAGGAGCACCGCCGGAGCGAGCAGTCCCAGAGCGAGCAGCTCGACGCTCACGTAGCGCAGGCTCCACTTGTTGACCTGCGCCCAGTAGGTGGTGCCCATCACCCCGAGGTCCGCCAGCGCCGCGGTCATCAGGCAGAGCCCCGCCGCCATTCCCAGACGCAGGCTCCAGGACCGGCTGCCGATCACGATCGCGACTACCAGCAGCACGAGCCCGGCGACCACCAGCGCCGGGGAGAGATACTCGACCGAGCGCGAGAACAGCGTCGTCCAGGCCGTCCACCAGATCCCCGGCTGTGCCGCGCCGAAGGCCGTGCTCCGCGAGTACTGCGAGAGCCACGAGACCAGCATGCTCAGGTCGAAGGCCAGGAACAGCGCGAGCATCACCAGAAGCGTCCGGCGTTCGGGCTTCAGCCGCCAGCGCGCAGACTCTGGCTCGATCCCTACCATGTCGCGCACCCAGACCAGCGGCAGCAGCCAGAACAGCGTCGTGGCCGAGATCCAGTAGCCCAGCAGCAGCAGCCCCAGGCCGACCGCCACCCGCACCCGGCCGCCGCGGTCGATCAGCAGGATGCCGCCCAGGCTGAGCGCGATCGCCTGCCCGTACGGCTGCATCTGCTGGAACGCGTGATCCTCCACCCCCTTCCCCGCCACCCAGAGCGCCAGCCCCAGCGCGCCCACCGCCGGCCAGTAGCGCCGGGGCACCACCGCGCGGGCCATCAGGAAGAAGGCCGCGGCCACCGCGAGCAGCCGCAGACCCACCTGGAACAGCAGGTTGTGGAACGGGCTGTCGATCGGCAGGCTCAGGAGCGGGATCAGCGAGCCGTAGCGGTTCTGCTCCCAGAAGAACGGCGTCCAGAGATACAGGCCCGACAGGATCGGGATCAGCGAGTCGCTGGTGTGGAACGCATGGATGGGCGACAGGTCCATCCAGAGAGCGGCGAGGCCCGCGGCGAGGCCCGCGGCCACGGCCCAGACCCTCCGCTCTCCGCTCTCCGTCATCGGGTCCGCCGTCAGGCGGGACGGGTGGCGACGGCGATGATCCCGAGACCCCGGCCCGGGACCAGCGGATCGACCCGCCTCAGCACCGGCACGAGCATGTTGAAGACCTTGAGCTGCGAGCGGCTGAAGCTCCGCTTCTTGAGCACCTTGCCGTTCAAGTACCAGCCCGGCACCGCGAAGTGGTTGAAGTCGCGGAACAGGTTCACCTCGAACCCGGCCTCGCGCAGCTCGCGGCCCAGCATCTCCTTGTCGTACCGGCAGCGGTGGCCGAGCACCTCGTCCAGGCTGGAGTACAGGTGCTGCCCCTGCGGCACGTAGAGCACCAGCCGGCCGCCCGGCTCCAGCGCCTGGTAGATGTTCCGCAGCGACTGCAGGGGGTCGCGCACGTGCTCCAGCACGTTCAGGCAGACCACCGTGTCGAACCGCCCCTTCCAGCGCTCGAAGCAGGCCGGGTCCTCCAGGTCGATGCGGTCGACGTTGAGGTACGGCTTGCCGAGCGCCATGTTCTTCAGATAGTCGAGGTAGTGCGGGTTGATGTCGCTCGCCAGATAGAGGTCGCGCGGCAGCAGCCAGGTCGTGATGTTGCCGATGCCCGCGCCGATCTCCAGCACCCGCGCGCCCACGTAGGGCTCGATGCTCTGCGCCATCCAGCGGTTGAAGAGCTGCGCCTTCTCCAGGCTGTGGAGGATGTGCGAGCCGTACTCGTCCTCCTCGTAGAGGTCGTCCACCAGCCAGTACTTGAAGATGGCGCGGAACGCCTTGACGCCGTCCCGCCAGCCGATCTTCTTGCCCTCGCGGTAGGTGCGGCCGAGGTAGCTGATCGGCACCTCGAAGATGCGGCACTCGCGCTTGGCGATCTTGGCCGTGATCTCCGGCTCCATGGCGAAGTCGTTCGAGCGGATCGGGATCGACTTCAGGAGCGGCGCCCGGAACATCTTGTAGCAGGTCTCCATGTCCGTCAGGTTCAGGTCGGTGAACCAGTTGCTCATGGCGGTGAGCAGCCGGTTGCCGAGGGCGTGACGGTGATAGAGCACCCGCCGGCGCTCGCTGGGCAGGAAGCGCGAGCCGTAGACCACGTCGGCGCCGTCCTCCAGGAAGGGCTTCACCAGCCGCGGGTAGTCGTTCGGGTCGTACTCCAGGTCCGCATCCTGGATCA
>DATANP010000328.1:0-6993 GCA_036266195.1 Thermoanaerobaculia bacterium
AAGACGAGATCGGGCATGGGATTCCGGTTGCGGAGGGCCTTATTGAGTGACCCGGACGGTGCCGGCCGACCAGGTGAGGCCGGCGATCGCCTGCCCCTGGGAGTCGACCGCCTGGTTCTTGGAGAAGGTGAACGTCCCCTCGCCCGCTGCGATGGCCCGGAACTCGAGGGTCATCAGCACCCCCGAGCCGTTGGCCCCGGGCACGGGGCCCAGGTTCGACAGGCCGATCACCAGCCGGCCGCCCCCCACGGAGCCCTGGAACGTGCCGCCGGCCAGCATCGGCCCCTGGGTGGAGCGCACGTGCTGCAGGAGGTTCGACGGATAGGCGAGGTCGAAGGCGACCCCGTACAAGTCCGACACGGAGGTGGCGCGCACCTCCAGGATCAGCGTCGTCGCGGTGCTCGCGGAGCTCGACACGATCGAGATCCCGCTCGGCCCCGGCGATTGGGGAGTGAAGGTGATGCTCGGCTGCGTCGGAGTCGGCGTCGGGGTGGGCTCGGTCGGCGAGCCGCCTCCCCCTCCGCCGCCGCAGGCGAGCACCAGGAGCAGGAGCATCCCCAGGGAGAGCGCCAGCGCGAGGAATCGCCTCACGACCGGACCACCTGGTCTTCCGCGAGGCGCTTGAGCGCGCGCCGGGCGCGCTCCTTGCGCAGCCCCCGCAGATAGTCGGTGAACAGGACGCCGCTCAGATGATCGATCTCGTGGCAGAAGGCGCGGGCCAGCCAGCCCTCGGCCTCGATCCCGATCGGCCTGTTGTCCAGATCCACGGCATTGACCCGGATCAGCGTGGGACGGTCCACCTTGTCGCTGATGCCGGGCAGCGACAGGCAGCCCTCCTCCGCCACCTCGGACCCTTCGCGGTGGACGACCTCGGGGTTGACGATCACATGGACCTGCTTCGGGTCCTCGCCCACGGACAGGTCGATCACGGCAATCCGCAGGTCCACGCCGATCTGGGGAGCGGCGAGGCCCACGCCGGGCGCGGCGTGCATGGTCTCGACCATGTCGGCCGCGAGCTTGCGCAGCCCGGCGTCGAAATCCCTGACCTCCCGGCACTTCGCGCGCAGGACGGGGTCGGGATAGATTCGGATCGGCAGGACAGCCATCAGGAATTATGGAGGCGACGCAGCGTGGCCGCGAGATCGCGGTCGTTGTGCTGCTCGCGCAGAACCTCCAGGAACTGGCGCGGGTCGGGGTTGCCGACCAGGGTCTTCTCCAGACCCTCGCGGGTGAGCTTGAGGGCGGTGCCGGGCTCGGCCACGCGGTAGCCGGCGGGCCACGCGGTGCGCTCGAGGAGCGACCCTTCGCCGACGATGTCGCCCGAAGTGAACGTGCGGACCGTGATGTCCTTGCCCGAGGCATCCCGGTAGAACGCCTCGACCACGCCGGTGACGATCAGGAGCAGGAACTGGTCCGCGGCCCCCTCCTCGGCGACCACGGCGTTGGCGTCCAGGCGGGTCAGCTCCATGGCCGAGAACAGCCGCTTGAGCTGGTCGCCGGGGAGGCGCTGCACCACCTGGGTGGCGGCGAGGTGGTGCCAGAGGCGCTTGACCTCCAGGGCGCTGGTGCCGGCCTTCTGGCCGCCGGCCGCGCGCAGACCTTCGATGGCGATGGCCCGCACGTGCTCCATCCGCTGCTCGCGCTGGATGCGCTCGATGCGGAAGCGGAGCGACTGGTCCATGGGCGCCAGCTTCTGCGCCTTGGAGAGCAGGGCGATGCCCTTCTCGTAGAACCCGTCCTGGGAGTACTCCTCGGCCACGAAGCCGAACTCGTCCACGGCCTTGTCGTACTGCTTGAGGCCGGCGTACACCTCGGCGAGCTTGAGGTGCATGTGCAGGTCGGCCGGGTTGAGCTTGAGCCGCGACTTGAGGCGCTCGCAGGCCTCGTCATAGCGCTCGAGCACGATCAGGTCGTCGATCGTGTACTCCTGATCCTGCTTGGCCTTCTGCTCCTGCTTGCCCCCACCACCAAACCAGCTCTTGATACTCAAGACGCGGCGCCTCCAGAGGAAACGGATGCACGGCCGGTACGCGCCGCGGAGCCCTGAAGTGGACGCCGCTGACGCCTGGGGTGGACAACCCGGACGGCCGAAGCGGGCTCATTATAGAGGAAGGCAAGGAATTCCGCCCCTGGTCCGGAAGTTGCTCTTATCATAGAGCAGAGCACAGCAACTCTGGCTCATGGAGGCTTCCGCGATGATTCGCCACGACTGGACCCGCAATCTGGTCCGCGTCGGATTCGCCCTCGGGCTGCTGGCCCTCGCCGCCGGCCCGGCCCTTGCGGACCACGACGACGAAAGCTATGGCTACTTCCGTGCCATCGACGGCTCGGCGACGCTGATCCAGGCCGGCTCCGGCACCCGCACGCCCGCCGAGATCAACCAGCCGGTCATGGCCGGGGACCGCATCCTCGTCCCGGGCAGCTCCCGGGTCGAGATCGTCCTCCCCGACCGCAACATCCTGCGCCTGGACGGCGGCACCGAGATCACCCTGGAGCAGCTCGCCGCCTCGGCGGACCGGGACGACCCCAACACGGTCCTCCGCCTGCACGACGGCAACATCCTGCTCACCGTCATCGCCGACTCGCTCGGCGACCAGCTCCCGCGCGTCGACACCCCGAACGCCGCGGTCTATCCGCAGGCCTACGGGACCTATCGCATCACCTCGTCCCAGGACACCTTCACCGAGGTGACCGTCCGCCGCGGCAAGGCCGAGGTCGTCACCGACCGCGGCTCCGAAGAAGTGCGCGCGGACGAGACCGGCGTCGTGGAGGGCGAGCGTGACGCCCGGATCGAAGTCGAGTCCGCCGCCAACTACGACTCCCTGGAGCGCTGGGCCAGCCGCCTGGACGACGAGGCGCGCTACGCCAGCACCAACGACGACTACCTGGACGACAACCTGCGCTACCAGGCCGCCCCGCTGGCGCGCTACGGCGGCTGGATCTCGGTCGGCGGCCGGAGCTACTGGCGCCCGCGGGTCTCCGTGGGCTGGACCCCCTACTCCCAGGGCCGCTGGGCCTACACGCCGGCCGGTCTCACCTGGGTGTCCTACGAGCCGTGGGGCTGGGTGCCCTACCACTACGGGAGCTGGGACTATCTCCCCTCCTACGGCTGGGTCTGGCAGGCCGGCTACCGCTGGGCCCCGGCGTGGGTCTACTGGTACTGGGGCCCGAGCTACGTGGGCTGGTGCCCGACGGGCTACTACACGAGCTACTACCGCGGCTCCTACAACTACTTCCGGCACGGCGTCTACGGCTGGGCCGGCGGCGGCTGGGACCACTGGAACCACTGGACCTTCGTGCGCTCGGACTACTTCCGCGGCTATCGGGACGGCTATCGCAACGGGTACTGGGATGGACGGCATGACGGCCGCTGGGACAACTGGAACGTGGGCCGGTATGCCGTGCCGGTCGACGAGCTGCGCCGCCACGGTCCGCTCGACCGCGGCATCGTGACCACCGACACCCGGCCGCTGCGGCCCGACACCTGGGACGATCCGCGCCATGCCATCCGGGTCCTCACCGAGGCTCCGGGCGGCCGGCCGCGCTACAACCAGGCCGGTGGCGCGCCGGCCGCGGCTGGCGGCGAGCTGCCGGACGTGACGCCGTTCATCGAGCGCCGCCGCGACCTCCCCTCCGGGGTGGTCCGGTCGATCATCGCCGATAATGATGGGAATCAAGCGGGTGGGGATCAGACCGGCGGCGCGCGTCCGCGGCCCGGCACCCGGGGCGACTCGAATGGCGCCGTGGGCCAGGGCCGGGGCTCGGGTTCGGAGCCTGGCGTCCAGTCCGGAGGCCGGATCCGTGGCGGAGCGCCGCGTCCGGAGGCGGGCGGCGGTGTTGGAGGGGGTGCGGTCGAGAGCACTCCCCGGGTGAGGGTCCCCCGCGAGACTACGCAGGGTGGATCGGGCGGCTACGGTGGATCGGAGACGCGCACCCGCGGCTCGCGCGAAGGCGGCGCTCCGCGTCCGGAATCGACGCAGGGCGACTCGCCCTCCTCGGCCCGCGAGCGCAACGGCGACCGGGGCGGCAGCAGCGAGCGGGGCACCAGCGGCGAGCGAAATACCACCAGCGACCGTGGAGCCCGTGGCGGGTACGCCCGTCCCGAGCCTCCGCAGAGCTACAGCCCGCCGCCGTCGTCCAGCAGCCGGGACCGTGGCCGGGAGCAGCAGGACAGCGGAGCCCGGGGTGGCTACTCCAGGCCGAGCTACACCCCGCCACCCTCCTCCTCCACGCGCGAGCGGGAGAGGGATCGGGATCAGGGAAGCAGCAGCCGTGGCGGCTACACCCGTCCCTCCCGTCCCGAGCCGCCGGCGAGCTACAGCCCGCCGCCGTCGTCGAGCCGCGAGCGGGAACGGGAGCGGTACTCGCCGCCTCCGTCCTCCTCGCGGCCCGAGGCCTCGCCCTCCCCGTCCTACCGGGAAAGGGAGAGCTCGCGGCCCTCGGAAGACCGCGGCTCGTCGCGCCGCGGAGGCGAGAGCCGGGGCAGCAGCGGGAGCAGTGGCAGCAGCAGCCGGTCCCGCGAGCGCAGACCGCCGCAGTAGCTGTCCACCCGAGCACGTACCCTGGGACCGCCGGCGCCTCGCCGGCGGTTTTTTCATACAATGCCCTCCGCCCATGCGGATGACCACGTTCCTCACCCTGCTGTTTGTCCTGTACTGCGCCGAGGCCGGAGTCCTGCTCCTGTTCGCGGCCTGGAGCCCGGTCTGGGACCGCACGGTCATCCAGTTCCCGGTCGCCATGGTGCGCGGCATGATGCTCCATCCCGTGTTCCGCGGCGCGGTGAGCGGGTTCGGCCTCGTCCATCTGGTGTGGGGCGCCCACGACCTGCACGCGCTCCTCTCGCGGAAGGCCCGTGCCGACGCCGACGTTTGACCTCCTCGCGATCAGCGACCTCCAGACCCTGGCCGAGCCGTTCGCGGACTGGCTGCGCCGCCTGGCTGAGGCAGGGGTCGGAGCGCTTCAGGTCCGGGAGAAGACGCTCGGTGATCGCGGCGATCGCGGCGATCGCGCCGTCCTGGAGCTGGCTATCGAGGCCCGGGCTGCCTTGCCCGTGGTGCTGGTCAACGGCCGGCTCGACATCGCCCTCGCAGCCGGTGCCGACGGCGCCCACCTGCCGGCCGACGGCGTACCCATCGACGCTCTCCGGCGGCGCTTCGGCCCGGACCCGCTCCTGGGGCGCTCGACCCACACGGTCGAGGAGGTCGAGGCGGCGCTGCGCGAGGGGGCGGACTACGTGACCTTCGGACCGGTCTATCCCACTCCATCCAAGGAGCGCTACGGTCCGCCGCGGGGCCTGGACGAGCTCGCCCGCGCCGCGCAGGTGCCGATTCCCGTGTATGCGCTGGGTGGGGTTACACTCTCCCGGTTCGGCGAGGTGGCCGAGGCCGGGGCCGCGGGTGTCGCGGGCATCCGGCTGTTCCAGGAGCCCGGCCTCTCCGACGTCGTGCGCGAGGCGCGCCGATCCTTCCCGAAACGCTGACAGGAGATCTTTGCCGGTGGAAACGGAGCCCCTTCCTCTCCCTGTGCCGAACGCCGTATGGCTCGGCAAGCTGCGTTATCTCTTCGTGTCCCTGGCCGTGATCGTGCTCGACCAGTGGACCAAGTGGATGGTGGAGGTCCACCTCCCCCACTACCCGCCCCACTCACTGATCCCTGGCTTCCTCGACCTTACCCACGTGCGCAACAGCGGCGTGGCCTTCGGCCTGTTCGCCGCCAAAGGGGGGACCGGCGGGAGTTGGCTCCTCACCCTGCTCGGCCTCGCCGCCCTCACCGCGGTCGGGATCTACTTCTGGTATGCGCCCTCCAAGGACCGCCTTCTGCTCATCGCGCTCTCGCTGGTCATGGGCGGCGCCATCGGCAACCTGATCGACCGGGTGTCGAGCGGCGCGGTGACCGATTTCATCGACGTCTACGTCGGGGCCCACCACTGGCCCTCGTTCAACGTGGCCGACAGCGCGATCTCGATCGGCATCGTCCTCATGGCGATCGACAGCTTCCGTTCGCACAAGGACCACAAGACGGCCGAGCCGTGACCTCCTGGACCGCGGGCCCCGGGGATGCCGGCGAGCGGCTGGACCGCCATGTGGCGGCCCGCCTCGACGCCCCCCGCAACCAGGTCCAGCGCTGGATCAGGGACGGCCACGTCCAGGTGAACGGCCGCCCGGAGAAGCCCTCTTACTCTATGGTCGAGGGCGACCGGATCGACTGTGATCCTCCCGAGCCGAAGGATGATCGGGTGGCGCCGGAGGAGGGCGATCTCCGGATTCTCTATGAGGACGCGGACCTCGTGGCCCTGGACAAGCCCGCGGGCCTGACGGTCCACCCCGGCGCCGGACGGACGACCGGCACGCTCGCCCACCACCTCCTGGCCCGCTACCCGGAGATGGTGGGTGTCGGGGGTGAGGGCCGGCCCGGGATCGTCCACCGCCTAGATCAGGGCACGAGCGGCGTCCTGATGGTGGCGCGGACAGCCGCCGCCTACCACCGCCTGGCCCGGGCCTTTGCCGGCCGGGAGGTGGACAAGCGCTACCTGGCGATCGCCTACGGCGAGCCGAAGCCCCCAGAGGGATGGATCGACGCGCCGATCGGCCGCCACGCCGTCCGGCGCAAGGAGATGACCGTGCGCTCCGACGGCCGGCCGTCACGCACCGGCTATAAAACCCTCGCGGCCCGGGCCGGGATCTCCCTGCTCGAGCTTCAACTGGAGACCGGGCGGACGCACCAGATCCGCGTCCACCTCAAGCACATCGGGCACCCGCTGGTCGGCGACCCGGTCTATGGCGAGGCGCGCTGGAAAGGTCTGCCGAAGCCCGTTCAGGCGCGGCTGCGGGACTTTCCGCGGCCCGCTCTTCACGCCTGGAAGCTGGCGCTCGCGCACCCGATCGACGGCCGGCGCCTCGAATTCGAGGCGCCGGTGCCGGCGGATCTGAAGGAGCTTTGGGAGGGAGTGACAGGGATCTCCCTCTCCCCCGGTACGGGGGAGAGGGCCGGGGA
>DATANP010000329.1:0-3330 GCA_036266195.1 Thermoanaerobaculia bacterium
ATTCATGCCTCCCGGACGGCCGCCGCCAGATCGTCCGGAGTGCCCACGTCGCGGAACCGCCCGTCGGGAAGCTCCACGCCCTCGACGTGGAGCCCGCCCTCGACGGCTGCCCGCACCACGGTCCCGATCTGGAGCTCCGCCCTGTCGTCGGAAGCCGAGCGCACGGTCTCGACGAGAAGCCGCGTGAACGCCGGCCCCCAGACCGCGATCAGCCAGTTGAAACGCAGCGCGGTCGTCTCCGGCCGCACCTCGACCCGCCGCACCCGGCCGTCCGGCCCGCACTCCACCATGTCGGTCGTCCGGCACCGCTCGGTCGGGAACAGCCCGAGCACGAGGTCCGCCCCCGTGGCCGCCTGCCGCTCCAGGAGCCGCGAGTAGGCGTCCGCCGGCTCGAACAGGCAGTCCGGAAACCCGAGCGCCACGATCGACTCCCCCACCCAGGGAGCCGCGTAGCTCAGCGTCTCCGGCACCGACCGGGAGCCCGGGATCGAGAGGTAGGCGAGCAAGACGTCCGCGATCTCACCCGTCCCGAAGTACCGCGCCACGTCCCACTTGGACTCATGGAGCACCACGAAAGCCCGCCGGATACCCGCCGCCCGGAAGCGCTCCAGCAGGTAGTGCCCTGCCACCTTGGGAACCGACCCGTTGGGCGTCTCGCGGAAGCCGATCGGGAACAGCTCCTTGCTGCAAGGCAGCTTCCCCAGGCGCTCCGCCTTGCCGGCGGCGGGGATGAGGCCGAGGATGTCCATGGGTGGGGGATGGTAACACCAGGGGCGTCTGTCGCCAGAGGGAGGGCGGGGGCGCCCTCTCCCGCGCAGCGGGGGAGGGTCGGGGAGGGGTCTTCACCTAGGTCCCCGGCCGTGCATACCGCTTCAGAGGGGGGTAATGAACTCCCTCGCCTTTCGGAGTCCAGAGATTCGGAGACTAAAGGGTTTAGAGTCCAGAGGACAATGGGGTTGCGGCGGCGCGGAGGCCTATGTGGCCACCCCGCAGGAACGGCCCGTCTCCGAGACTGAACGCGCAACGCGCAAACCCGGAATCTCTGAAGTACGAGCCACCCCCGGGAGGATCTCGACGACGGAATCGAGGTCAACCATCTCCTGGCGCTTGGTCCGCTGAATTGAAGACCCCTCCCCGTCCCTCCCCCGCTTGCGCGGGAGAGGGCGCCCTCACCCTCCCCTGGTTTAAGCCGGCGGGACGCCGGCGCTCCCAGCAAAAGGACGCAAGGCAGCCGACGGCTGGAGAGGGCTCTTACCGGAGCGGCTCGATCTTCCCAGGAGATTCGAGATTCCGGGCCCGATCCCAACACGCCCGCAGTTCTTCCTGGTGCAGGGACGCCCATTCAGCGACCAGACCCAGGGCGCGCGGAGCGACATGACCAGCGATCAGCGCAAGATTGCTGATGTCGAAGACCGCTTCCTCGGAGCCGTACTCCGCGTGGAAGTGAGGTGGATTGTGGTCATCGAAGTACATCCTGATGATGATCCCGTAGAAACGGCAGATCTCAGGCACTGGCGGACACCCGCGTCAGGTTGGGGAAGACCTCCTCGGGGCGCTTCCCGGTCAACCGCAGGTAGATGCTATCCGGACAGATCTCCACCTCCTCGTTCCAGGCGATCTGACCCTGGGGCCCGACATGGACCTTCTGAAAGGCCGCGTCGTCCTGCCAAAGCGCGAAGACGCCCCGGTTCGCCAGATGCGACAGATCTGCCTGCCCCTCGGTTCCGTCCGCAAACCGCACCCAGATCTTGTAGCCGGGCAGCGCTTTGACATCGACAGGCTTGAACATCCGCTTGTACCTCCTCTTGGAAGTTTATCCCGCGGAGCCGGAATCCTCCATTCAGGGTCCCGAGGAAACCCCCCTCCCCGTCCCTCCCCCGCTTCGCGGGAGAGGGCGCCTCCTCCCTCCCTTGGTTTGAGCCGGCTGGAAGCCGGCGCTCCCAGCAAAAGGAAGTCTCCCCCTCTCCCGGGGAGGGTGTGCTTGGGCGGAGCGGGAGAGGGGGCCGGGGGGTGAGGGCGTGCTATCATCCGCCCCCATTACGCCCCGGAGCCACGCCCTGCAGCCTCAGCCCTCTCAGCCTCGACAGATGGATACCGCCGCGCAGCCGCGATGGATCGGCCAGGCCCTGGCTGTTCTGCTCCTGCTGAGCTTCGCGCTCCGCGCCTGGGACGCGGGCCAGGGGCTTCGCGCCGGCCGGTACTATGACGAGCGCTACACATTCCGGAACGTGTCGCTCATCCTGCGCCAGGGGAACTGGCGGCCGGGGCAGGCCTATTACTTGAGCCTGTCGTACCTGCCCCAGACCGCCCTGCTCGCGACGAGCGAGGCGCTCCACCGCGTCACCGGCATCCCGGGGCTCTCGATCTACGGCCGGACGTCGGACCGCTACTCCCCGACCGCCTACCTGCTCGCGCGGCTGTGCAACGTCACGTATGGCGTGCTCAGCCTCTTGATGATCTTTCTTATCGGCCGGCGGATCTTCTCGGCCGAGGTGGGGCTGCTCGCGGCGGCGATCCTGTCGGCGTTCCCCCGGCATGTGCTCAGCTCGACGCAGTTCAAGCCGGACATCCTGGTGCTGCTGCTCACCCTGGTGGCGTTCTACTGGACGCTCGACGCGGCGCTCAGTCCTTCGCGCCGCCGGTTCCTCAAGGTCGGGGTGGCGGTGGGGCTCGCGGTGGCGACCAAGTACACGGGCATCGGCGCGGCCCTGCCGATCACCGGGTTCGTGGCGGTCCGCGGATGGCGCGACCGGCGGCTCTGGACGTGGCTGGTGCTGGCCGGCCTGGCCTCGGTCGTGGTGTTCGTGATCCTCAATCCGTATCTCGGGGTGGTGCTGGAGTACATCCCGAAGCAGCTCGGGCACTACTCGGGCAATGCCCGGGCTCGCGGCAGCGATCACTTCGTGGTCCTGGCTCAGCAGGCCCGGTTCCTGGTCGAGCACCATGGGCCGGTGCTGGCCTTTCTCGCTTTCGCGGGCCTGATCGGGATCGCCTGGAAGGTGTTCCAGCCCGGAGATTGGGCTCCCGAGCGCCGGCTCGGCGCGGCGCTGGCTTTGGGGCATTTCGTGGGCTACTCCGTGTTCCACGCCTCGGCGGTGAGCCTGTTCCGGGGTCAGAACTATCTGCTGGTGGCGCCTTTCTCTTCTCTCTTCGCGGCCTGGGCCGTCCTGGAGACCTGGCGGCTGGTGACCGATCGGCAGGCGGTCCTCAAGCCGGCCACGGCCGCGGTGGTCCTGATCCCAGCCGGGATCCTGGCCTGGGAGCAGGGGCATCTGATCTACGACCGGGTGGTGCCCACGACCTGGGAGGTGGCGGGCGAGAGGCTCTCGG
>DATANP010000330.1:0-12943 GCA_036266195.1 Thermoanaerobaculia bacterium
CTTATACTTGAATCTCTCCAGGCCCAGGCCGGTGTTGCCGTTGACCAGATCAAGCGCGGTCTGGAGGTTGCCGACCTGAACGCTTACGCCCAGAATCCCTTCTCCGCGATCGGCTGCGAAGTCGGCGACAATGCCTGGGCCGTTCGGTTCCAATAGGATCAGATTGTTGTCGCGATACCGAACCTCCGCGCCGCGGGCGCCGAGATAGTGGATCTTCTGATGCTTCGCGCCGACCTGAAGGCCGAGCCCTTCGTAGAAATCGATGGCCGAGTCGAGATCCGATACCACCAGCCAAAGGGCGTCGATCTTCTGCGCCGTGTTGGGATGCGGCTGGGGCGCCAGGACCGGGAAGTCCACGAACATCTGCTGCACCTGGGCTTCGTCGTAGTCGAGGAGGAAGTTCGAGTTGTCCGGAGCGATCCGGGCCGTAAGGATGATCGATCTCCAGAGCGGGCTGAGACCCACGACGTCGCCGGTCGATTCGATGACGAGCGGCGCTGCCGGGATCGGACCGACGTTCGGATAGCCGGCGTCGTTCAGGAACGAGATCGCCTGCTCGGCGTTGGTTACTTCCGTCCCGTAGAACTTGGCGCCTTCGTGCTCCTCCAGAAAAGCCAGGAATGGCGCCGTGAAGTCGTTGAGCTCGGTGAAAGTGAGGATCTCCAGGTAGGAGAGATCATCAAACCAGATGAGGCGGTTCTTGGCGCCCAGCGGCGACAGCAGGGCCGGCGTAGCCGAGAACCCGAGCTGATTGGTCCAGACATCGGCCGCGGAATCGAAGTTCTCGAGACGCACCATCGGTCCGACATGATCGATGCCTCGGCCCACTCCAAGATCCTGGGCAATAGCCTGACCGCTCACCAGCAGAAGCCCGCAAATCGCGATTCGCCATGCGTTCATCGGTCTCTCCTATTGAATTTTCCAAACCGCGCTCGCGCCCGCCGGAAGCTTGACCTTCCAGCCTCCGTCCGCTGGCGTCGGCGCGGCGATGTCGGCGCTATTGCCGGTCGCAAAGATCGGCTCGAAACCATCACCATCGATCGCATAGGGTCCCGCCTCCGCCTCGGTTTTGCCGAGGTTGTGGACCACCAGGACCCGCTCGTTTCCGGCCTGCCGCACGAACGCCAGGACGGGGTCGCTCTTGACCAGTGAGGTCAGGATCTTCAGATCGCCCTTTTGTAAAGCGATCGAAGCCTTTCTCGTTCGGATCAGGTTACGGTAGTGCGAGAGGAGAGAGCCGGGATCGCCCGTCTGGGCGGCGACGTTGGCGGTCTCCTTGCCCGGCGCAAATCCGAACCAGGGCTTGCCGGTGGTGAAGCCGCCGGTCTCCGAGGCGTCCCAGGGCATGGGAGTGCGTTTGTATTCGTCGTCGTGCGGCCCTCCGGGGCCATTGAGGAGACCGACCTCCTCTCCATAGTAGAGGAAGGGGGCGCCGGGCAGGGTCAGGAGGAGCGCGGCGGCGCTGCGCAACTTCGCCGGGTCGTCGCCGAGCACGGTGGCGAATCGGACCATGTCGTGGTTCGTGAGGAACGGCGCGTCGATGGCTCCCGGCGGATAGATCTCCAGGATCTCGTCGAGCTTGTTCGCGATTCCCGCGGCTTCACCATCTTTCACCCCGGCCAGGATCTCCTCGGCGAGCGGGAAGTCGAAGCTCATCGGGAGCGCCTGGTAGTACTTGGCGATGATCGGCGTCTCGGTCCAGTTCTCGCCGACCACCACGGCCCGCGGGTTGGCCTTGCGCACGCTCGCTGCAAATTCCTTCAGGTATTCGAAGGTCTCGGGTTGATCGTTCTGGAGGTCGCCCGGCCCGTTGGCAAAGAGGTGGCGGGTGGCGTCGAGCCGGAAGCCGTCGACGCCGCGCGAGATCCAGAGCGTGGCGAGGCGCTCCATCTCCTGGCGCACGGCCGTCGTGGAGAAGTTGAGGTCGGGCATGCCGCTCCAGAATACGCCGTAATAGAAGGCGCCGTTGCGCTGATACCAGTCGTGATCGCCGCCCCAAGGGTGAGTCCATCCCGGATCGTCCGCTCGCCAGACGTACCAGTCACGTTTCGGAGAGGTGACCGACGAGGCCGACTCCACGAACCACGGGTGCTTGTCGGAAGAGTGGTTCATGACGAAATCGACGATGATCCGGATGCCACGCTTGTGAGCCTCGTCGAGCAGGCGCTGGAAATCCTCGGCCGTGCCGTACTCGTCGTCGATCCGTTCGTAGTCCACCGTGTCATAGCCGTGGTAGCTCGGCGACTGGAAGACCGGCATGAGCCAGAGCGCGTCGACTCCGAGATCGGAAGTCGTTGCCGGATTGCCGTCGTTGAGGTAATCGAGCTTCGCGGTCAGGCCTCGGATGTCGCCGACGCCGTCGCCGTTCGAGTCCGCGAAACTGCGGACGAAAACTTCATAGAAGACAGCGCCGCGGAGCCAGTCGTGGTCAGCCAGGGCTGGAGGAGGGGGAAGGGTAACCGCAGTGGGCGGCACGGGTGGGGTCATTGACGCGGGCGCGCCTGCGCAAGCGGCCAGGAGAACAGCCAGGATGAGGACCGGTAGGGAGGCGGATCTCATAGAGCCATTCTATGCTCCCGTGGTCCTGGGGACGGGCCGCGGCGGCGGATCGTGTAGGATCGATCCCATGGATCAGCGCGTTGCCGCCGTCACCGGCGCGTCCCGAGGCCTGGGCGCGGTCTTTGCCCGGGTGCTCGCGGAGGAGGGCTTCGCGGTCGCTCTCGGGGCCCGGGATGTCCAGGCGGTCGAGCGGCTTGCGGCCGAGCTGCCGGGGCCGGGTTTCGGACAGACTCTGGATGTGACCGACCCGGGCAGCGTCGAAGCGTTTCGCCGGGCGGCGATCGAGCGCTTCGGACGGCTCGACGTGCTGGTCAACAACGCGGGGATCGGCATCTTCCGGCGGCTGGAGGAGACGTCGCGGGAGGATTTCGAGGCCACGTTCCGCGTGAATGTCTTCGGGGCGTGGGCGGCCACGGTCGCGTTCCTCCCCTGGCTCAAGGAGAGCCGCGGGATCGTCCTCATGGTCTCTTCGGACGTGTCCACCCGGACGTTTCCGACCGGCGGCTCGTATACCGCTTCGAAGTTCGCCCTGCGGGCGCTCACCCGGACGTTTCAGCAGGAGAACCCGGAGCTGCGCGTGCTGGAGCTGCGGCCGGGGGCCGTGGATACGTCGTTCGCCGGCTCCACCCCGGGCGCTCCGGGCAAGGAGTGGTTCCTCCAGCCCGGCGTGGTCGCCGAGGCCGTGCGCTTCGCACTGCGGATGCCGGCGGGCGCGCGGGTGGAGGAGATCGTCCTGCGCAGCTCTCTCCAGACTCCCGAGTTCTGACCATGCCTCGGCGGATTGCGATCCTCCTCCTGCTGTCGCTCTTCGCGGTGCCTGGATGGGCGCAGGAGGAGCGCAAGGAGATCGTGGTCTGGCACTCGTACCAGGGCGCCGCGCGCATGGCGTTCGAGAAGGTGGTGGACGGGTTCCGGTCCAAGGAGGGGTGGACCGCCACGCCCGTGGCCGTGCCCCCGGACCTGCTGCCGTCGCGCATCGCCTCGCAGGTGCCCAGGGGTGAAGGACCGGACGTCTTCCTCTCCACCCAGGAACGCATGGGCAGCTGGGTCCAGGCGGGCCACATCCTGGAGCCGCTGCTGCCGGTCGACAGCATCCGCGCGCGTTTCCTGCCCGGTACGCTGGAGGCACTCACCTATCAGCGGAAGATCTATGGCCTGCCGCTGGAATTCCGGGTGATCACGCTGATCTACAACCGGAACCTGCTTCAGGACGCGCCGCTCTCCTCGCGCGAGATGGTGGCGCAGGCGCGGCGCCTGACCAGTCCGGAGCTTGGCAAGTTCGGGCTCGCCACCTGGTACACGGACCCTTATTACCACGCGCCGCTGTTGAACGCTTTCGGCGGCAGCCTGTTCGGGCCCGACGGCCGGCCCACGATCAATTCGGCGGCCAACGTGCAGTCCGCGCAGCTCCTCAAGGGATGGCTGCGCCAGGGTTTCCTGCCGTCGCCCTCGACCACGCTCATCACCTCGCTGTTCAACGAAGGGAAGCTCGCGATGGTGATCGCCGGCCCTTCGTTCGTCGAGAGGATCGCGCCGTCGATTCCCTTCGCGCTCGGGCCGCTGCCGTCGGTCGAGGAAGCGGGTGGAAAACCGATGCGCCCGTGGATCACGGTCCAGGCGGTCCACATCGCGGCCACGTCGCGGCACAAGGACGTGGCCGCCAAGCTCGTCCGCTATCTGACCGACGTCCCCGCCGCCCGGACGCTGGCCCTGGAGGGCCGGCTCCTGCCGGCGCACGCGGCGGCCTACCGCGATCCGCAGCTCTCCGGCGACCCGGTGCTCCAGGGGTTCCGCAGGCAGCTCGACGCTGCGGTGCCGATGCCGAACGTGCCCGACATGAGTCGGATCTGGGGACCTCTCGCCCGTGCCCTCGACGCCGTGGTCGAGCGCCGATCCACGCCGCAAGCGGCGCTCGACCAGGCGCAGAAGGAGATGACGGCGGTCCAGTAGGTCCTGCGTTGCGGTTGGAGAAGGCCGCTGCGGCTCGCAGCAACGTTGTCCTGGAGCCCCGCAGGGTCGCCTCGCCGCCGACAAGCCTGGCTGCTTTCTGGAAGGCTCGAAGTCGTCTCTCCATAACTTGGGTTGAGCCGAGAGAGTTATGCGACAATCTCTCGAGCCTTGGACCCGGGGGATAGGCGCGAATGCAAGCTGCCGATGACGCAGGACGGCTGACGCCGCCTGTGAGCTTCCAGAAAGGCCGATAACTGCATGCGATACGCCAAGTTTCTCACACTACTCCTTCTTATCCATGGCTGCGCAACGGCCCGGCCAGTAGAAGACAAAGACAGTACCGGCCCAATAGCACGGCTCTATGCTGGGGGAGGTTTTGAAGGGGGCGGCCCTTACTGCGATAACGGCGCTCGAACAGGTATATCGGAGATCGCAATTGAGGGCACCGGGTGTATGGGTCCTTGTCCCATGTATACATTGATTTTACGGTCAGATGGCACGGCCATATACATAGGCCGAGGGAACACCAAATTCATCGGCACGCGTCGGGGCAAAATCGATCCAAGGACGGTTGAGGATGTCGCAAAACTCGCAGTCGATGTTGGGTTCTTTGACATGGAGAACTTTTACAGCTGTCAAACCACCGATAGCTCGACCGTTTACCTGTCCATTGTGCGAAATGGAGTCCGTAAGACGATCATGCACTATGCGCCCGATGACTCCGGTCCTCCTCGTCTCGGTTGGCTCGAAGCCACCATAGCGCGTATCGAGGAGCTGATCACATGGCAATAGGTGTCTTGCCATGTAACCCCCGGGCATCAAGCGGATGGCTGACGCTCCCGCCTATGCCAGCGACGCTCGCCGTGCGCGGATGCACTTTGTGTAGATCTGGCACCGCCCTTGCTCTTCCGCACCGGCATGGAGGTGGCGACCCCGCTTCGCGGGCTGTTCAGACGTTTGCGGGTGTGGTGGCGAAGGCTGCCGCGCCGGACGGCGCTGATCTGGATCGGCTTCGCCCCGTTGCTCACCCTGCTGCTGATCTCTTTCGCCTGGCAGAACTGTTTCTTCGGCGGCTGCCCGGACGTGCGCGGCCTGGCCGCCTACCAGCCGGGCGGCGCGCCGGTCCTCCTGGACCGCCAGGGCGAGGTCTTCGCCGACCTCACGCCAGTCTCGCAGGAGATCGTCCCCCTGTTCGAGCTGCCGGCGCACGTGCCGCAGGCGTTCCTCGCGGTCGAGGACCAGCGGTTCTACGAGCATAACGGGGTGGACTGGCGAAGGGTCGGCGGCTCGATCCTGGCGAACTTCAAGGCGGGCGGCTTCCGCGAGGGGTTCAGCACGATCACGATGCAGCTCGCCCGCAACGCGTTTCCCAAGGAGATCCCGGGGCAGGAGCGCTCGACCTCGCGCAAGTTCCTGGAGATGCGGGTCGCGGAGGAGATCGAGGCGCGCTACTCCAAGGAGGAGATCCTCGAGCTGTACCTGAACCACATCTACTTCGGCAATCGCGCGCGGGGAATCGAGGCCGCGGCCCGCCAGTATTTCGGCGTCTCGGCCAAGGAGATGACTCTTCCCCAGGCCGCCCTGCTCGCGGCGCTCCCCAAGGCGCCGAGCCACTACGACCCCCGGCGCCACCCGCGGGAGGCGCTCGAGCGGCGCAACCTGGTGCTGGCGCTCATGGAGGCTCAGGGGCGCCTCCCGCGGCTCATGGCGCGGGCCGCCCGCCTCGAGCCGCTGGGGATCGTCCCGGCGCCGCCGGAGCAGAAGGTCGAGTCCGGCCTCGCGCCCTGGTTCGTGGAGCAGGTGCGGCGCGAGCTCGAGGAGCGCTTCGGCGACGACCTCTACCGCCAGCCGCTGCGCGTCTGGACGACTCTCGACTCCCGGGCCCAGCGCGCGGCCGAGGAGGAGCTCTCGCGCCAGCTCCGGCGGGTCGAAGCCGGCGAGCTCGGGCGGTTCCAGGGGCCGCGCTACTCGGCCGATTTCAAGCCTCCGGCCAGCGGCACCCCCTACCTCCAGGGGGCGTTCGTGATGCTCGACGCCCATGGCGGCGACGTGCTCGCCTGGGTCGGCGGCCGGAGCTTCGCCCAGTCGCAGTTCGACCGCGTGGCCTCGGCCCGGCGCCAGGCGGGGAGCGCGTTCAAGCCGTTCGTCTACGCGGCCGCGCTCCGGGACGGCTTCGTCCTGAGCCAGCCGCTGCCCGACACTCCGCTGCGCGTCCGGCTGGCGGGAGGCCAGGTCTGGGTGCCGCGCAACTTCACCGGCCGGTATGAAGGCGTGGTCACCATGCGCGACGCCCTGGTGCGCTCGAAGAATGTAGTCACGGTCCGCCTGGCCGATGCCACCGGGCTTGGAGACGTGGCGCGCCTGGCCCGCAGCTCCGGGCTGGACCGGGTGCCGGAGGTGCCGTCGGTGGCGCTCGGATCGCTGAACGTCTCGCCGCTGGAGCTGACCTCGGCCTACTCGGCGTTCGCCACCCTGGGAGAGGCGGTCGAGCCGCGGATGATCCTGCGCGTCGAGGACGAGGACGGGCGGGTCCTCTGGCGGTCCCAGCCGCGGCGCAGAAAAGTGATCGATCCGGGAGTCGCCTATCTGATCACCGACGTGCTGTCCGATGCGCTCCGCCGCGGCACCGGAATCGCCGCTCTGGGAAGCGGTTTCAAGGCTCCGGCCGCGGGCAAGACCGGCACCACGAACGACGGCGCCGACACCTGGTTCGTCGGCTACACACCCGAGGTCGTGGCTGGGCTCTGGATCGGCTTCGACCGGCCGCGCCAGATCGTGGAGGACGCCACGGGCGGAAGACTGGCGGCCCCGGTCTGGGGCCGGGTCGCGGAGCGCTACTATCGCGGCCGCAAGATGCCGGAGCCGTGGAAGATGCCGGAGGGTGTGATCGCCCGCCAGGTGGATCCGGCCACGGGCCTGATCCTCAAGGATGGCTGCTCATCGTCTCAGGCCGTCCGTGAGCTGTTCCTGGAGGAGATGCAGCCGGCCGCCTACTGCCCCGGCCGCGAGGCTCCGCCGCGCAACGGCTTTCCAGTCATGCGGCTGATCGCCGAGCAGCAGGAGCAGGAGAAGCGGAAGCAGGAGGAGGCGCGGCTTGCTCAGCTCCGCAAGGATCAGGAAGAGCGCGAGCGCCTGGCAGCCGAGCGCCGGGCCGCCGAGGAGCGGGCTGAGAAATCCGAGAAGGCCGAGAGGCTTGCGCAGGCGGCCCGGGATGAGAAGGCGGAGAAGGCCGCGAAGGCCGCCAGGGAAGCTGTCAGGGAAAAGAAGCGCGAGGAGGAGCAGCGCCTCGCGCGCCTCGAAGAGCAGGAGCGCCGCCTCGAAGAGCGGGAGGCCGCGATCGCCCGCGAGGAGAAGCGCCGCCGGGTCCGGGAGGAGCGCGAGCAGAGGGCCCGTGACGAGGAGTCCAGGGAGGAGACCCGCCAGGCCGCCCGCGAGGAGCCTGAGAAGCCTGAGAAGAAGGAGGACGAGGAGGAGGCGGCGCCCGCCACCGATCTTGGCGGCTGGTGGGAGATGACCAACCGCATCGACGAGACCAACTATCAACAGTACAAGGGTCTGCGGCTCGGCTACCGTGTCCAGCTCGAGCAGGATGGAAACCGCATCACCGGCCGCGGCCAGAAGTGGACCGAGGATGGCCGCTCGGTCTCGGCCGCGGCCCGCACCCCGATCTCGGTCTCGGGCAGGATCGACGGCCGGAAGGTGACCCTCAGCTTCACCGAGCACGGCGCCCGGCGGAGCACGAGCGGCGGCTTCACCTGGACCCTCTCCGCAGACCGCACCGCCCTGCGCGGCTCCTTCTGGAGCACCGCCGCGGATACCCGCGGGCGGTCGACGGCGGTGCGGCTGCCCTGAAAAGGACCCAAAGGACTGCAGGGACTCCGAGGACCAAAGGCCTGTGGTCCTTGATGTCCTTGCAGTCCTTTATGTCCCTGTTATCCTCCGGGCCAGCGCCTCGATCGACAGCGGCGCCGAGCCCTCGCCGTTGTTGTTCACCGTGCAGACGAACGGCCGGCCCGCGGCGATCGCATTGTGAGCGAGGCGGGCGAGACCGTTGCGGGCGTTCTCGTCCGGGGCGTGGAGCTTGTTGAACGGCGCATAGAGACGGCCGGCGTCCTCGTAGGTCATGCCGGGCCCGAGCAGCCAGCGGGCGATCGTGATGGGTGCCGGCGATGACCGCGGCCGGTCGGTGCCGGCGAGCCGGGCCTGGGTGAGGACGTCCGGCATGCGCGGGTGAACGTTGTGGCAGTGGCAGGCCCGGGCCTCGGCCAGGGCGTCGGCGTAGGCCGGGGTGAGGATCTCCCGGTTGCGCACCTCCACGGCGTAGACCGGACCGCGTGGCAGGGCGCAGAGGAAGGCCCTCAGCTCCTCCGCGAAGCGCTCGGGCACCCCGAGGTCCTGCGGCGAGAACTGGAAGAGGAGCGCGCCGGCCTTCGGGCCGAGACCCTCCACGAACGGCGTCACCACCTGGTCGGCCGTGTAGGCGGCGTCCAGGAACAAAGGGTTCACCTGCCCGCGCTGCGCTCCGTAGCGGGGCCGGTCCGGCCAGCGCGAGACCGTGCAGGCCTCGTGCGCCTTGACCACGAAGCGGAAGTCGTCCGGCACCTGGGCCGCGTACTCGGCGAAATCCTCGGGCGGCAGCGGCGCGTAGTAGGTGCGGTCCACTCCAACGCACCGGAAGAGCGGGTGCTGCGCGTAGGCCGCGAGGCCCTCGTGCGCGAGCTTCGATTCGGTGAGCTTGCCCTCGTAGACCAGGCCGCGCCAGCCCGGAAACGACCAGGTCGAGCCGCCCAGGTAGACGTCCTCGGGCAGGGCCCGGCCCAGCTCCTGGAGGTCCTCGGAAAACTCGGCGGGCGCGACGCCTTTCGGCTCGGGATCGGAAGACATGCCGGGAAAGAGCTGGAGCTGATCTTTTCGGGTCATGAGGGAAGTTTATACCGCGAGAACGCCACCAAGGCAATGGTCCCGTGGCGGAAAGGCGGAAGCGCGGTGCGAGGACGTTTCCGACCTCGCCAGAGGTCGATCGCCAGGGTTCCGGTGCTTGTCACGGCTTTTCCGAACGGGCTTCCAAGTTTCCGAACGCGCCGAAACCTCCGTTCCACGGGGATTTTCGGGGTCTCATCCCTTCCCGATATTCAGTTTCCTGAACGCAACGGCAGTCCCCAAAAGCGGACGCGATCGGGAAAACCCTTATAAAACGGGCTTTTCGGTGCCCGGCACAACCCTTGCTCTTGCGGCGGATCGCAACGTTTTCTCGCAAGGGAGGTGATGCCGGCGGCCTCGACCAGGGAAGAACTGTCCTCGCAACGGAAACGGAAACCGATTCGGGCTGAAGGAGGTTTGATCTGTGATGAACGGAAACCTTTTGAAAAAGCTTGCGCTCGTGCTGGCCCTTGCCAGCCTCCTGGCGCTTCCGGCGACGGCCCAGCTCCAGGCCGGAAACCTTTATGGCAGCGTGACGGATGCGAACGGCGAGGCGCTGCCCGGCGTCACCGTGACCCTCACGGGCCCGGGAACGGAGCAGGTGCAGACCACGGATACCAATGGCAACTTCCACTTCCTCGGGCTCCCGCCGGCCAAGTACACCGTGCGGGGAGAGCTCGATCACTACGCCACCGCCGAGTGGAAGGAGGTCGTGGTCAGTCTCGGCCGCAACACCCAGATCGAGATGGAGCTCTCGTCTTCCGACGTGATCGATTACATCGACGTCAAAGGCGACCAGGCGCCGCTCCTCGATCCCCACCGCACCCAGTTTGAGCGGAACGTGCCGCGCGTGGAGATGGACAGCGTCCCGACCGCGCGCGATCCCTGGGCCGTGCTGCGGACGGCGCCCGGCGTGCTGCTCGACCGCATCAACAACGGCGGCAACGAGAGCGGCCAGCAGGCCGCCCTGGTCGGGCCGGGCTCGTCCGGCGCCCAGGCCATCTGGTCGCTCGACGGCATGGTCATCACGGACATGTCGGCGACCGGCTCCTCGCCGGGATATTTCGATTTCGATTCGTTCCAGGAGATGCAGATCACGACCGGCGGCAGCGACGCGTCGGTCGCCACCGGCGGCGTCGTGATCAACATGGTCACCCGCCGCGGCACCGATCAGTGGCGCGGCTCGGCCCGCTATGTGACCGGTGACGACAGCACCCAGTCCGATCTGGATCTCGACCGCGGCGAGCTCGGCCAGGCCGGACCGTGGAACCGGGGCACCGCCCAGGGCGAGCTCAAGCAGGGCAACCGCATCGTCGAGGCGTCCGACTACGGCGCCGAGATCGGCGGTCCCCTGATCGAAAAGAAGCTCTGGGTCTGGGGCTCCTACGGCGAGCAGCAGGTCGATCTCCTGACCGTCAACGACTTCCACGACGACACGAAGATCAAGGACTGGAACGTCAAGCTCAACGGCCAGATCACACCTTCGAACTCCGTGATCGGTTTCGTCTGGGAGGATGAGAAGGTCAAGCTCGGCCGCAACGCGAGCCCGCTGCGTCCGCAGGAGACCACGTGGGACCAGAGCGGGTTCGGTCCCAGTCCGACCGCCTGGAAGGTCGAGGACACACAGGTCCTCGGCTCCAGCTTCTATGTCACCGCCATGGCCGCGGTGGTCAACGGCGGCCTGGAGCTCGCTCCGGAAGGCGGCGACAAGCTTCCTTTCCTGGACGAGAACGGTGTCTGGCGCAACAGCTTCCTCCACGTCCAGGCGAAGCGGCCGCAAAAGCAGGCCCGGCTCGACGCGTCCAGCTTCTTCGACACGGGCAACCTGTCGCACGAGCTGCGCTACGGCGCGGGCTATCGCACGGTGGATCAGAGCACCCTCAACCGCTGGCCGGGCGGCGGCCTGGAGTGCTGCGGCGGGTTGCTGCTCCTCTCCCGCGACGGCAAGACCAACGTCCGCACCAACTATGGAAACCTTTTCGTTCAGGACACGCTCACGGCCGGCCGGCTCACGGCCAGCGTCGGCCTGCGCTACGACCGCCAGGACGGCGAGCTGCTCGACACGAGCGTCGAAGCCAACCCGGTCTTCCCGGAGCTTCTGCCGGCCGCCACGTTCAACGGCCGCGACAGCGGTTTCGAATGGAATACCCTTTCGCCGCGCGTGGGCCTGACCTGGGCGCTCGACGGCCAGAGCCAGACCCTGCTGCGCGCCAGCTACTCGCGCTTTGCCGACCAGCTCTCGACCGCGTTCGCGGGCTGGCTGCACCCGCTGGGCGCGCCCCAGTACCGCTACTTCTATACGACCAACAACGGCGGCCCCACGCTGGAGCCCGGTGAGCTCGGACCGGAAGCCGGCCAGCCGAGCGGCAACCTCAACCCGTTCACCCTCGGGCTTCTGCAGTCGAACGCCGTGGACCCGAACCTTGACGCGCCGGTCACGGACGAGCTGATCCTCGGCGTGGAGCACGCCCTACGGCCCGACCTCGTGGTCGGCTTCAACACCACCTATCGCCGGATCAGCAACATTCTGGAAGCCGAGCTGCTGGTCTTCGACGGCGACCCCTTCTCCCAGCAGAACCTGGGCAGCACGGGCCGCGTCCACCGGCGGGACGACTATGTGCCCGCGGCGCCGCTCACCGGCGTGCTTCCCAACGGCCAGCCGTACACGGTGAACTATTGGGTTTTGCGCGACGGCGTCGGCACCCGCAACGGTTTCCTCCTGCGCAACGGCGACCGTGAGCAGGAGTTCCGCGGCGCGTCGCTGATCCTCCAGAAGCGGCTTTCGAACCGCTGGATGGCGAGCGGCAGCGCCTCCTGGCAGGACTGGACCTGGGACATCCCGGACTCCGAGAACCAGGACCCGACCGACACCATCGGCGGCGGCATCGTGGACGGCACCGAGGTTCTCCAGGGCTCCGGCACGGCCTCGGGCGCCAAGGGCAACGTGTTCATCAACAGCGGCTGGTCCTACAGCCTGAGCGGTCTCTATCAGATCGCGCCCGAGAGGCCCTGGAGCTTCAACGTCGGCGCCGCCCTGAACGGCCGCCAGGGGTATCCGATCCGTTACGCCCGGCGCGTCTCCCGGACGCCGATCGCGGATACTTCGGGCGTCGGGCTCGACGTGCCGATCGCCAGCGATCCGGACGCCTTCCGCTATCCGGACGTCCACGTCCTCGACCTACGGCTGGAGAAGGAGCTGCACTTCAGTGGGATCGGCCTGACGCTCGGGGCCGACCTCTTCAACGCCCTCAACGAGTCCTACGTGCTCCAGCGCCAGTCGGTGCTGAACCGGACCAACTCGGACCACGTCCTCGAGACCGTGAGCCCGAGAATCGTCCGGCTCGGCGCCCGGCTGAGCTGGCGGTAGGATCCCCTCCACTCGGGGCCGCCGGGGCTTGCCCTGGCGGCCCTCCCTTCTTCAGTCCAGCCGCTCGACCCGCACGTCGGCGTCGCCGTCGCGGTCCCGGGTCACCGTCACCTGCCAGGGGTTGCAGCAGACCTCGCAGTCCTGCAC
>DATANP010000331.1:0-1550 GCA_036266195.1 Thermoanaerobaculia bacterium
CGAGACCAGCCGCTGAGCGAACCGCTCGCCCGAGCTCAGCAGCCCTTCGAAGGCCACGGCCCGCGAGGTGGCGCCGTCGTAGAAGAACACCGCGAGGGTCCGGCCCGAGGGGAGCGCGACTCGATAGGGCACCGTCGTATCCACAACGCCGTTTGCCTGCCCGGGCTCCAGGATCGTGAACCTCACCCCTTCTCCGGCCAGGATGTCGAGGCTCTCCAGGTCGACTGCTGCCTCGGGCAGCCAGACGCCCTCGGCCTTCCTCCGGAACCGGCGCTCGAAGTCGGCGAGCCCCCAGAGGATCTGGGTTCGCTTGTCCCGCGAATTGGCGAGCGGCAGGATGGAGTGGTGGTAGGGCTGGGCCAGGGCCGAGCCGTGGCCGTCGAAGCGCACGCGGCTCAGCTCGTCGGCCTCCAGGATGGCGCGGTAGACCTCCGGCCGCTTCTCCTCCATCCAGGCGAGGAGGGTCGGGCCGAAGTTGAAGCTGATCTGGGCGTAGTTGTTGACGATCCGCTCGATCCGCCCCTCGGCGTCGAGGATGCGCGAGACGGCGTTCGGGCCGTAGCACTCGGCGGTGATGCGCTCGTTCCAGTCGTGGTACGGGTAGGCGGAGTCCTGCAGCTCGATGGCTTCGAGCCACGGGTTCTCCCGCGGCGGCTGGTAGAAGTGGCCGTGGACACAGAGGAAGCGGCTCATGGGAGCCGGGATCTTACTCCACGCCGGTGGCGTCCTTCTCGTCCTCCTCGATCTCTTCCTTCGTCGGCTCGGGAGCCTTCAGGAACACCACCCCGAGCGGCGGCAGGGTGAGGGCGAGGGAGTGCGACCGGCCGTGGAGCGGGACCGGCGAGGCCTCGACGCCGCCCATGTTCCCCTTGCCGCTCCCCTGGTAGGCGGCCGCGTCGCTGTTGAGGATTTCCACCCAGGTGCCGCCGCGCGGCACGCCCACCTGGTAGCTCTCGCGCGGGACCGGAGTGAAGTTGAGCACCACCAGGACCACGTCCTTCGCCTCGGTCCCCTTGCGCAGGAAGGAGAGGACGCTGTTGAGCGCGTCGTTGGCGTCGATCCACTCGAAGCCCTCGGGCGCGGTGTCGAGCTCGTGGAGCGCCTTCTCGTCCCGGTAGAGCCGGTTCAGATCCTCCAGCCAGCGGCAGATGCCGGCGTGCGCCGGGTCGTCGAGCAGGTGCCAGTCGAGGCTGCGCTCGTGGCTCCACTCCTGCCACTGCGCCAGCTCGGCGCCCATGAAGAGCAGCTTCTTGCCCGGCTGGGCGTACATGTCGCCGTAGAGCAGCCGCAGGTTGGCGAATTTCTGCCAGTTGTCGCCCGGCATCTTGTTGACCAGCGAGCCCTTGCCGTGCACCACCTCGTCGTGGGACAGCGGCAGCACGAAGCTCTCGTTCCAGGCGTAGACCATGCGGAAGGTGATCTCGTTGTGGTGGTACTTGCGGTGGATGGGGTCGTGGGCCAGGTATTTGAGCGTGTCGTGCATCCAGCCCATGTCCCACTTGTAGCCGAAGCCGAGCCCGCCGACGTAGGTCGGACGCGACACCATGGGC
>DATANP010000332.1:0-5654 GCA_036266195.1 Thermoanaerobaculia bacterium
GTCGCCGAGGCGTTGTTGATCGAGAACAGGGTGTTGATCCCGTTCGCGTTGGCGATGTCGACCTCGAAATAGGGCACCAGCAGGGTCGCGGCCGGCACGGCGTCGATCGTGCCGATCACCGCGAACGCCTGGCCACCCAGACCCACGAGGGCCATGAGAGCGAGGCAGAGGCAAAGCTTTTTCATTTCAGACAATCTCCTTGAGTAACCGTTGACGTTTCAAACTGCAAGCTGTACTGCCGAACTCCACTCTCCGAGTTGATGCCATCACCTCCTGATTAAAGAGTCGAACTCGAAAAGAGCCGTCGCCCTCCGTGCCCTCTCCAGGGCCCGGGCGCGACCGCGCTCGTTGATTCTTTCTGAATCCAAGCGGCCGTCCCTCCACGGCTCCGGACGATCTCCGCTTCAAATTATGCTTCTGCACTATAGGCAGCTCCGGACGGCTTTGTCAACACCCCAATACGGATTTCTCTACTTCTTCTTGGCGGCCTTCCAGGCGCCCATGCCGCCCTGGTTGATGCACTGGTCAGGGGCGAACAGCGCCGAGGGCTCGCCCGCGAACTCCGCGACCAGCTCGTCGGCCGGGTCGGAGTCGAGGTTCACGAGCTGGACGTCGTACCCCCGGCACTTCCCGTGCGCCGGAATCTCCGGCGTGGTCTCGCGGTCGAAGGAGCCGTCCCCCTTGCCCAGGAAGATCCAGATCTCGCCCTCGCCCGTGGTCCCTGCCAGGTCCAGCCGGCCGTCGCCGTCGAGGTCGCCGCTGTCGAGGGCCGTCAGCCACGGACGCCCGTCGATCGCCGCCACCCCCTTCCGGTCCCAGCCGCCGCCGGACCTGGCCAGGTACACGTCGATGCCCGTGCGCCATACCCCCGCTTCCCGCGAGAGATAGCCCACTGCAAGGTCCTGCTTCCCATCACGGTTGAAGTCCGCCACGTCGACTGCGCTGACGTAGGAGCTCGGCCTCAATCCGGGAAGCTCGGCCTTGGTTCCGACTGCGCCGGTCCCGCCGATCCTCAAGATATCTGTCTCTCCGAATACGCTCGATCCCAGAATCATATCCAATCTGCCGTCGTTCGTGAAGTCCGCAACCGCAAGATCTTCGCCGAACAGCCGGGAGCCGGCCATTTCGTCCTTGCGCACCCAGGTGCCGTCCCCCTGGTTGAGGTAGACCACCGCGCCGTAGGCCACGCCGGACGCCATCCGGCCGCCGCCCGGGCCGAGGTTGCCCTGCATGCGCGGCCCCTCGCCGAGGGTGACCAGGTCCGGGCGGCCGTCGCCGTTCCAGTCGGCGGCCTCCAGGGTGCGCGAGGAGAAGCCGCCGATCTCCTCGCTCGCACCCGGCACCGCGAAGTCGAGCCCCTTGCCCCACTCCTTGAAGCCGCCGGCGCCGTCGGAGACCACCACGAGCAGGCCGTGCAGGTGGACGGCGAAGGCGAGGTCGAGCTTGCCGTCGCCGTTGAAGTCCGCCACCGCCACGTCGCCGTAGTCGTAGGCCAGTTGCGGGAAACGGAGGCCGCTCCAGCGCTTCCAGCTCCCCTTGCCGTCGCCCAGGAAGATCACCGGGCCGCCGAGGCTCTTGCGAGCGGGCCCGTGGACGATGTCCGGGTTGCCGTCGCCGTTCATGTCCGCCACCTTGAAGCCGTTGCGCCACTGGCCGCGGTCGGGGAGCCCCTGGCCGAACGGCTGGAGGACCACGCGGTCCACGGTGCCGGTGGCGACCTTGTAGGAAGCCGCGATCTTCTCCAGGTCCTGCTCCGAGGGCCCGGTGGGCGCCGGCGGCGCGGCCTCGTTGTCCACCTTGTAGATCTTCACCTGGAAGCTGTCCTCGTCGTAGCTCGCCACGTCGAAGACCATGCCGTACTGGACCTGCACCTTGGTCTTCTCGTCGTTGAGCCAGCGGTACCAGCCCTCGGCCTTGGGGATCTCGGTCAGGAAGTACTGGCGGCCCTGGTCGTCGACCAGCCACTTGCCGTCGGGCGGCTCGAGGGCGCCCGACAGGTCAGGGGCCGCTGGCGGCTTTTCCGCCTTGCCCGGGTTGGCGGCCGGCTGGGCGGCGGTCGACTGGGCAGCGGTCGGCGCCCCGGAGGAGGCGGGCTGGACGGCGGCGGCAGGCCGGGGCTGCTGCGAGCAGGCGCAGAGGACGGCGATCCCGCAGGCGGCGAGGAGCCGGCCGGCGGCCTTGGCGATCTTGGCGGGAGACAGACCTTCGGACATGGGCGTGAGCATTCCTTCTCTACCTTCTCTATAGGGGGCCAACACGTGGCGGGAGCCTTCAGATCTCATCGGCGAAGGCTCTCTTCAGGCGGCGGAACAGCCAGAAGCCGAGGGATAGTAGCACGGCAGCCACCACGGCGAGAGCGCCGGTCCCCGGAACGGGGACGGCGCTGCCGCCGAGGAAGGCCTGGCGGTAGAGGCCGACCAGCGGTGTCAGCGGGTTGAGCTCCAGCCAACTGCGGAAGCGAACGGGCACGAGCGCCAGCGGATAGACCACGGGCGTCAGGTAGAACCAGGCGTTGAACACCATGCCGAGGATCTGGGCCGTGTCGCGGAAGAAGACGTGGACCGCGGCCACCATCAGGCCGAGCCCCAGGGTAAGGCCGACCTGGAGCGGCACGGCGACCAGGAGCAGGGGCAGCCCGCCCCAGGAGAGCTCGCCGACGCAGGCCAGGACCAGCAGATAGATGCCGGCGGCGATCGCCTCGTGCAGCAGCGCGGCGAGCACCACCGCCAGCACCAGGATCTCGGAGGGAAAGCGCAGCTTCTTGACCAGGCTGGCGTTCTCGGTGATCGCCGTGGACGAGCGCAGCACCCCCTCGTGCAGGGCGAGCCACGGGAGCAGGCCGCCGAACAGGAAGATGGCGAAGTGCTGCGTCCTCAGTTGTCCCCCCGCCGGGCCGACCGGGCTGACCTTCATCACGGTCGAGAACACGAAGGTGAACAGCAGCAGCATCCAGAGGGGCTGCACCAGCGACCAGACGAAGCCGAGAAGCGAGCCGGCATAACGTCCCTGGAAGTCCCTCCGCACCAGCTCTCGCAACAGGAAGATATGGCCTCGCACGATTCTCCGTTCAGGCTTCATTGGGATTGACAGGTTCGGGGCGCGGCCGTACCATCAGCTCAGCAGCGCAATGTATGGGAGTCTGACATAAACTCGGCGCCGAGCAAATCCCCTATGACCTCGACCACGAAAGTCCGCCAGATCCAGCTCGTCGGACAGAAGATCCGGCAGTTGCGCAAAGAGCACAAGCTGACCCAGGTCGAGCTGTCGCAGCGGCTTGGGATCCAGCAGTCGGACCTGTCGCGGATGGAACAGGGAGAGTACCGCGTCAGTCTGGACACCCTGTTCCGCATCCTCGCCGAGTTCAAGATGAGCATGGGCGAGTTCTTCGAAGACGTGACCCAGGAGTCCGTCACCCCGCGCGACATCCAGCTCGTGCAGCGCTTCAACACGCTGACCGCGGACGCCCAGCGCGAGGTCGAGGACTTCATCGCATTCAAGCAGTCTCAGTCCCAGGGCAGACGCAGCGCAAGTCCGGACCGCCTCGCCGGCGACGACGACGAGGCGTAGGAAGGGAGAGCATGAGGGAGTCCAACGAGACCGCACCGCACGAATTCGAGACCCTCAGGCAGCACTGGCATCAGATCGCCGAGGCCGGCCATCTCGAAGAGGCCATGGCCCTGCTCGAGACCTCCCGGGCCTGGGTCCTGGAACAGGGGGACCCGCGGCTGACCGACCTCCTGATCTGCGACCGCTCGGTCATGTCGATCGAGCTCGGCGAGGGCGCCAAGGAGCTCCCCCGCCTGCGCGAGATCCTGCTGCGCAACGCCGACGCGGCCAACTGCCGCGTGGCGGCCTACAACATCGCGCGCTACTACGAGCTGAGCCGGGACTACAAGAAGGCCCTGTTCTACGCCCGGATCGCCCGCGACCGCTCCGAGGTCCTCGGCCGTCGCGACTGGCTGGCGTCGAGCCACAACCTGATCGGCAACACCCTCCTCGCCGAGAGCTTCGTCGACAAGGCGCTGGAGGAGTATGAGAAGGCTCTGGAGTTCATGCCCGCCGAGGCGAGCCCGGCGCGGGCCAGCATCCTGGACAACCTCGGCTACTGTCGGGTCCTCCAGGGCCGGTACGACGAGGGCTACTCCTGCCTCTACCAGAGCCTCGCGATCCTCCGGCGGTTCCGTCAGACCCGCAACGAGATCTCGACCCGGCTCGACCTCTGCTTCGCGCACCTGGAGACCGGACGCTTCGCCCACGCGCGGCGCCACGGCCTGGCGGCGCTGCGGCTGGCCGAGTCGATGAACGAGGCGGACTCCGTCAAGAACGCCCTGTACCTGCTCGGCGAGGCGGCCCACCTGAGCGGCGACAACGAAGGAGCCCGGGGCTACTTCGCGCACCTTCAGTCGTCCTTCTATCCGGGCGAGTCGTACCTTCCGAACTTCCTGCTCGCGGTGGACGTCCGCAAGCTTGTCAATCTGCATGCCTGAGGTGCATATGAGAGGGATCGTTCGCATTGCAGCCATCCTCGTGGCTTTCGGCCTTCTGAGCCACGGAGCCCGGGCTTCCCAGCGCGAGGCGGTTCTCGGCGCCAACGGCGAGCTGTACACCGTGCGGGCCGGCACCTACGGCGAGCTCTTCCCGGGCCAGATGAACGTCCCCGCCTCCAACCAGGTCCTGGCGCTGGACATCGAGAAGCCCGACACGGACCGCATCCGCCTCGTGGTCCGGGGCACGGAAGGGCCCGATGTCGACAGCACCCCCTTCCTGCTCTACGAAGAGGCCTCGAACACCCTCTACCTGGTCTGGGAGATGCGTCTCGGAGGCGTCTTCCCGATCCTCATGCTGACCGGCTACAAGGACTCCTGGATCGCGCCGTACACGATCATCGACTACCCGTTCTCCCTCAAGACCTCGCCCCAGCTCGCCGTCACGCACGACAGCTACCAGGAAGAGGCCGAGACCGAGGGCGAGCCGCCGGTGACGCGGCAGGTCACGGTCCTCCACCTGGCCTGGGCGCAGGAGGGCGAGGCCGGCGGGGTCGAGACCTTCTACACGCCGGTCTTCCTGGAGAACGGTCACTTCCTGGGCCGCAGCCCGTCCTACCGGCTCGACGACTTCGGTCCCCCGGACGCCGCGCTCTCGCTGGCCGATACCGCGGGTACCGCGGGCACCACGACCACCATCCCGCAGCTCACCCTGCAGCGGGGCCGGGACGAGCAGACCGTCGTGGCCGCGTTCGCCTCCGGCGGCCGGCTGATGACCCTGGAGATCGGCGCGCTGCAGCCGCAGCTCGGCCGGATCGCGGACGGAGCCCGCTCCCACATCATCGACTGGGGCGCCAAGCTCACGCCCAGCCGCCTGCCCTCGCTGGCCAAGGAAGTGAAGGCGGAGATCATCCGGCTCGGCCGCTCCTCGTTCGATCCGACGGTCCTCGAAGCCCTGGCCACCCAGGTCGAGAGCTACGTCGCCGCGGAGATTCCGAAGTCCTCGATCAAGGTCATCGCGGACGGCGCCCGCTCGCACATCATCGACTGGGGCGCCCGGCTGACCGGCCGCGGCATGAGGAACGCCCAGTCGGCCTCGGTGACCGACATCTTCGAGGTCAACCCCATCGAGCTCGACGCCGGAGCCGACTCCGGGCTCCCCTCCCAGTT
>DATANP010000333.1:0-12693 GCA_036266195.1 Thermoanaerobaculia bacterium
GACCGCCTCTTCGACCGGACGCGGACCGTGCTGACGATCCACAACATGGCCTTCCAGGGCTATCTGTCGGCCGCCTACGTGAACACCCTGGGTCTGGGGGATCACGGCTGGATGCTGGACACCGCGGGCGGGGCGTTCAACGTCCTCAAGAACGGCCTGATCCATGCCGATGCGATCACGGCCGTGAGCCACACGTATGCGAGAGAGATCCAGGGGGATCAGGGCTTCGGCCTGGACTGGCTGCTGCGGGCGCGCGGGGACCGGCTGTTCGGAATCGTGAACGGAGTCGATTACGGCGAGTGGGACCCGCAGCGGGACCCGCACCTGCCGTTCCACTACTCCGCCGACGATCTCTCCGGCAAGCGGGAGATGAAGCGCACGCTCCTGAAAGAGACAGGAATCGGCGAAGGCGACCTGGACACGCCGATCGTCGGCATCGTCTCGCGCCTGACCGCACAGAAAGGTTTCGAATTGGGTTTCGACGTGCTGCCGACGCTGCTGGCGCGACGGAACTTCCGATTGATCGCCCTGGGGAGCGGCGAATCGAAATACGAGGACTTCTTCCAGTGGCTCCAGTGGCGCTTCGCGGGCCGGGCCTGGTTCTACCGCGGCTTCCACAACCCGCTCGCCCACTGGATCGAAGCCGGCGCCGATCTTTTCCTGATGCCGTCGCGCTTCGAGCCCTGCGGTCTGAACCAGATGTACAGCCTGCGCTACGGCACGCCGCCGATCGTGAGGAAGACCGGCGGACTGGCCGATACGGTCGAGCCCTGGAACCCGCAGACCGGCCAGGGCACGGGCTTCGTGTTCGAGCACTACGACGCCGAAGGCCTGCGCTGGGCGCTGGACACGGCGCTCGACGCCTACGAGGACAGGGCTTCCTGGAGCCAACTGATGCAGAACGGCATGGCGAAGGACTACTCCTGGGACGTCCAGGGGCGGGAGTATATTGAGCTCTACCGGCGATTCGCGGGGTAGGCCCTCACGCGCCGCGTTGCTCACAACGCTTCTTGATGATTTTCATGACGCCGGATCCACCGCCGCCGCCCGGTCCGCCGCGCCGCGGGATGCTCAAGCTCCTGGTCATCGTGATCAGCAGCGGTCTCGCCCTCGGGGGGGCCGAGCTGGCGCTGCGCGCGCGCAACCCCTTCGGTTTCCGGATGCGGGGCAATACGCTGGTGCTGCCTGCGAACAAGGTCTACGACATCCGTGCGGACCGGGCGTCGCGCTCCGATCAGCTCGACGCCCACGTCATCCACACCAAGAACTCCCTCGGCTTCCGCGGCCCCGAGCCGCCGGATGACTTCGCGGACTGGTTGACGCTGGTGGCGGTGGGCGGCAGCACCACCGAAGGTTTTTATTTGAATGACGGCCGGACCTGGCCGGAGCGCCTCGCCGTCCGCCTGCAGCCGGAGCTGCGCAAGGTGTGGGTGAACAACGCCGGTCTGGACGGGCACAGCACGTTCGGGCATCTGCTGCTCACCCGCCAGGCACTCGTGCGGCTCCACCCCAAGGTGATCCTCTACCTCGTCGGCGTCAACGACATGTTCGCCGACGCGCCGCGCGGCTTCGACCGGGTGGCGCAGAACCGGTGGGCGGAGATCGCCACCCACTCCGAGCTCGCCGCCACCCTGCTCAACCTCTACCGCTGGAAACGCACTCGGCGCTTCGAGGACCTGGGAGCGATGCCGAAACCGGTGGCGCTGCGCGACCGGCCGCTCCACCCCGTGCCGCCGAAGGTGGCCGAGCGTCTGTGGCGGGAGCAGGACCGCCGGCTCGCGGCGTTCCGGGACCGGCTCGAGCAGCTCGTCGTCCTCGACCGCGAGCACGGCATCGAGCCGGTGCTGATCACTCAACCCAGCCTGCTCGGCGGCGTCGATCGGCGCACTGGCATCGACACCCGGCCCATCGAGGTGGAGCTCTGGGAGAAGCTCGACGGCGCGCTCGCCTGGCGGCTGCTCGAGCGCTACAACGACGTGACGCGGCAGGTGGGCCGGGAGCGCGGCGTCCTGACGGTCGACCTGGCCCGCACCCTGCCCAAGGATTCCACTTTCTTCTACGACTTCTTCCACTTCACCAACGAGGGGGCGGAGCGGGTGGGAGCGATCGTCCACGATGCGCTCGCGCCCTGGCTGGCGGCGCGCTACCCGGACCGCGTGCTGTCGCGGTCCCGCTGAGGACCGGGGCCGGCGTCAGGGCTCGCTGTGATCTCAGGGGTCTCCGGAGTCTCCGGGCTCGTCGGGATCGCAGGGCTCGCCGCGAGAGGCCGCGCGTCCGGGAGCACCACCACGCCTTCGCCTTCGAAGTCGACGCGCATCAGCCGTTCGGCGCGCAGCATGGCGAGGAAATTGTCGTCGAGACGGAACGTTCCCCGGACCACCCAGTCGGGCACCTCCGCCCGCTTGACGGTGCGCCGGTCGCTGCTGCCGCCATAGCGCACCACGTTCCAGACGATCCAGAGGGCCAGCAGGCTGACGATGACGAGCAGGACCGACGAGTAGGTGGCCAGCGAGGCGAGCAGCCCCTCGTAGCCGCCATGCCTGAATTGCTCGAGGAACACGCGCACGCCCAGGGCCCAGAGCAGCAGGCTGACGAGCGGCAGCACCAGGTACAGCCAGACCGCCCAGAACAGCACGGTGAGCACCGCGAGGATCCCGGTGGGGACCGGCCGCCGGTGGGACCAGTGCCGGGCCAGCAGAGCGTCGACGGTGCTCGATTCAGCGATCGGGGCTTTGCCAGACACCATGGCCGTTCCCTCCTTGGCGGCGCCGCGTGAGGGGCAGCGCCACCACAGATGTGCCCGCGGTAATGACCCAATAGAGCGCCGGGTACCAGATGGCCCAGAAAAGCTGGCGCAGGAGACGGTGGCCCTCGTAGGGGCGGTCGAGGGCAAGGCCGGTCAGGAACTGCAGGAGGCAGACCACCGCGAGGAGACTGCCGCTCCAGCCGGGCAGGAGCGTGGCTACCTGAAGCCCCGGCGGTATCCACGCGGGGACCAACTGGGTGAGAATCCAGGCGATCAGGACGAGGAAGACCGCATAACACCAAGCGGTGCTGACCATCAGCTCGCCGATCACCGGCCACATCCGGCGCTTGGTCCAGTGGAAGATCGACCCGGAATGGCGCAGGGCCGCCTCCATGCCGCCGCGCGCCCAGCGCAGCCGCTGGTGCCAGAGCCCGCGGAGCGACTCAGGCACCAGGATCCAGCACAGCGCGCGCGGCTCGTAGAGGATGCCCCAGTAGGCGAGCTGCAGCTTCCAACTGATGTCGACGTCCTCGGTGACGGTGTCCGAAGACCAGTATCCGACCTCGTGGACGGCGAGCCGCCGGAAACACGCGCAGACCCCGGAGACGGTATAGACCCGCCCGAGCAGGCGCTGGGTGCGCTTGATCATGCCGACGATGGCGGAGTACTCCCCCACCTGGATCCGCGACACGAGGGTCGTGCGGTTGAGCACCCGCGGGTTGCCGGTCACCGCTCCGACCCGCGGGCTGCGCTCGAGGTTGAAGACCATCCAGTGGATGGCGTCCACGGCAAGCAGGGCGTCGGCGTCGATGCACATCAGGTATTCGGCTTCGGTGGCGAGGGCGCCGAGGTTCAGGGCCTTGGCCTTGCCCAGATTGCGTTCGCACATCAGCACCCGCAGGTTGGGAATCTCGGTCAGCAGGCGCTCGAGAATGGCGCGGCTCGCGTCGCTGCTGGCGTCGTCGACGACCAGGATGTCGAGGTTGGGATAGCGGCTCGCCGCCACGGCGCGCACCACCTGTTCGATGGTGAGCTGCTCGTTGTGACAGGGGATCAGGACGGTGACCCGGGGATGGGATGCGAGCTCCGGCAGCCCGCGGCGCCGTTCCTGCCGCCAGTAGAACACCAGCGAGCCGACGATCCAGAACAAGGCCATGAAGAAGGGATAGTAGAAGACGAACTGCAAGAGATGGCGCATGGGAATTACCTTGGAAGGGCGAAAGCCGCCAGCGAGCGCAACGAAATCCTGAGTCCCGCCTCGGCGAGCTCCACCGGCAGCCCGATCCACTCCCACCCGGAGACCGCGCGGCGCGCCGCCTCGGCGTCGGCGGCCGCCACCGTCGTGGAACTCACGGTCAATCCCTGGGAAGCCGGCGCGCCGGGCGCTGCCGGAGCGAGGTGGAAGGCGCGACCGTCGTCTCCGTCGCGCCACGCCAGCCGCGCGGCCGGACGCACGTAATGAACCGCGTCTCCGAGCCGGTCTGGAGCTCCGGCGGAGGCGGTGAGCACCGCGACGTCGGCGTCGACCGCGCGCGCGAGGTCGGCGGCGAGAGCCATGTCGCGGTTCGGATCGCCGCTGGCGGGGGGGAAATCGACCACCACCCACCGCGCTCCGGCGTCGCGCAGCGCGCGGGAGAGGGGACCGGCGACGTCGCCGAGCACCGGCGCGGCCGCGGTTTCGAACCAGGCACCTGCCGGGCCTCCGGGCAGGAGCCGCACGCCGTTGAGGCCGAGCCGCCGCACCACCTCGGCCACGCGGGCGATCCGCGCCTGGGGATCGCCGCCGGCGCAGATCCAGGCGGCGTCGACCTCGACGAACCGCACCGGGTGGTCGCGCGGATCCCAGCGGACGCTCGCCTGCACCAGGGCCCAGATGCCGGCCCACGGCGGCACCGCGTAGCGCGCGAGGCGCGGCAGGTCGAGCGGCGGCGGCATGCCCGCGAAGGTCGGCAGCGAAACCGTCAGGCCGAGGCTGGCCGCCACCGCCTCCTCCGGACCGCTCCAGGTGCCGGGCGCCCAGGCCACGGCGGCCGGCGCCGCGCCGGTGATCTCGCGAAGCCGGGCCACCTGGGCCGCCAGGGTCCGGCTCAGGCGCGACAGCCGGTCCTCCATGGGCCGGGCAGTGTCTGCGCCATGGGTGGCGCCGCATCGCACGGCCGGCGCTCCGGACGCCGCCGGCTCCGCCTCCACGCGCGGCAGCAGCTCCACCCAGGGCGAGGCGGCCAGGCCCGCGAGGATCGGCGCGAGAGCGGGGTCGGCCGCCTGCGACGGGCCGACGGTGACCGCCGCCGGCATCCGGTAGAGATCGAGCAGCGGCACGACGTAGCGGAGAGCACTCGCCGGATCGTCGAAGGTGAGGAGGACGGGCCGCTCGCCGCCGGCCGTATCGCTTCCATTGCCGAGATTGCCGAGATCGCCGGCGCGGACCGCCTTCCAGCCATGGGCTTGCAGGAATTCCAGGTGCTCGGCCACCTGGCCGGGGGTGTGCGCTCCGGCGGTGGCAGGCTCGGCCACCACGCCCCAGGCGAGGCTCAGCGCGACCGGCGCGCCGGCGGCGATCGCGGCGGCGGGGGAGCCGGCGAGGGCTGCGAAGAGGAGAGCCAGGGTCGCGGAGCGCATCAGAGCCTCCGCCTCAACGTCAGATAGAACCTGGGATCGAGCTCCCGCGAGCCGTCATAGAGCTGGCTGCGAGCCCCCGCCCCGACCACCAGCGTGGTGCGCCCCGAGAGGTCCCAGTCCGACTGCAACCAGAGGCCGCCGACCGGTCCGGCATCGAACCCCTCCTGGTCGTAGACCCCGACGTTGGCGAGCAGCGAGAACGTATGGCGATGGCCGGGAGCGTTCGCCGTCACCCACTCCGAGCGGTGGGTGAGAGATGCGCTGCGGTCGTGCGACGGGCTGAAGTAGGCGACGTCGCTGCGGCTGTTCTCGGAGGCGTAGACCTCGGCCCCGAAGCTCGCGCGATAGACCGGTCCCTGCCGCGCGAGGAGATGCGCGGCGGCGAGGTCCCAGGTGCGCTCGTTGTCGTCGGTCAGCTCGGAGCGGCCGCCGCCGAGGCGCGCGTCCCAGCGCGTTCCCGCGGCGTAGGAGAGGCCGGCGTCACAGGTGTCGGCGACGATGCCTGCCGCCCGCGCCCGCAGCGGCAGGTCGCGCCAGGCGTCGAGCGAGCAGCCGAGGTCGAGGCGCCAGTTGTCGTCCGGCAGGAAAGCCGCCCGCGCCAGCACGGCCGGACCGCGGTCAACCCCGAAATCCTCGCCGCTGACGTCCCAGGCCGCCTCGGCGCTCAGGCTCAGCCAGCGGCCGGGCCGCAGCGACAGGCCGAGATAGGCATCCCTGACGTCGCCGCGCGAGTAGCGATCGTCGTCGGAGCGGCTGCCGTAGCCGCCGGCCGCGAGCCGCGCCCGGGTGCCCACCGGCGCGCTCACCTCGAGCTGGCTCCACGTCTCGCCCAACCCGCGGTCGGAGGTGTCGTAGCGCCCCTCCAGCCGCACCTCGGGAGAGAGCTGGGTGCGGACGTCGCGGCGCAGCCGCTGGGCGTGTATGTTCTCGGGGTAGAGCGCCACCAGGTCGTCGGCCTCGCGCCACGCCGCCGCGAGATCCCCGAGCGTCGAAAGCGCTCCGGCGCGGGAAATGCGCGCGGACGGGTTGTCGACGAGCGGCACTTCGAGAGTGGTGCGGGCGAGCAGCTCCTCGGTCGCCTGCAAGCCTCGCCGCGGCCATCCCTGCCACAGGTAGGCGGTGGCGAGACCTTCGCGCACCCGCGGGTCGCCCGGATAGCGGTCGAACAGGGCTTCAAAGTGAGCCTGCCCGGCCACGGTGCGGTCCTGGAAGAGGAGCAGCCACCCCCGCTGGATCTCCGCCGTGAGCTCCTGGCCGGCGATCTTCGCGAGTTGGTCGAGGGCGGCCGCGGCGTCGTCGTAGTGGCGTTGCTCGATCGTCGCCCAGTAGAGACCGAGCCAGGGCTCCGGAGAGCCGGCCCGCTCGCCGGCGAAGGAGCGGTAGAGAGCCTCCGCCTCCGCCGGCCGGTGCAGCGCCAGGTAGGCGTCGGCGGCGGTGTTGCGCAGCCAGTAGGGTGCATCATCGCGGCGCGCCGCCTTCTCCCACAGGGCGATCACGTCCGCCATGCGGTCCGCCAGGCGATAGGCGAGCAGGAGGTCGCCGGTCGCCCGTTGATCCCCGGGGTCCCGCTCATGCATCGCCTCGAGCATGGCGATGGCCGCCTCGGCCTCGTGGCGCCGTTGGGCAGGGTCGAACACCGGTTCGGCCCAACCCCAGCGGACGCGGCGGGCAGCCAGGTCCCCCTCGATACGGCGGGCGAGGGCGGCGCCGGTCTCGCCCGAGAGCGCCGCCGGGTAGCGCTCGAGGAAGGCGGCCGCCGCCTGCGGCGCTCCCGCGGCAACCAGGTCGCCGGCGGCGAGGAGCGCCACGCCGGCATCGCCGGGGCGCCGCCGCAGGATCTCCTGACGGTCGAGGTAGGCCCCCATGGGCAGGCCCTTGGCATCGCGCAGACGGGCCCGCTCCGCGAGCGCTTCGAGGTCGTCCGGCTGCGACGCGAGGCGGGCGTCGAGGCGAGCGAACGCCGGATCGGACCCCTCCTCGCCGGCGGCCGATACCGGAGGTTGTCCTGCGGCGGCCCACATCGCAACCAGAATGGTGAGACAGCAGAGAAACGAGCGAGCGCCTTGTACTTTTGCAACTGTCATGATTCTGGCTGAACTGCAGCCGGTGCAAGCCTCGACGGTACTGAATCGCGCCGTGTTGCTTACCTTGGCGTTGATATCCTACAGCTATACGTTAAAAAAGGCAGCGCGATGGAATCATAGTGATATACGCGAGTATAAAACCGTATATTCCGCCAACCGCACGATGCGATTGAGCACTATCATTGCACGCACTGTGCCAAGCCTGTAGATTCCTCAACTTCACTCGCCGCGATGCCCTCGTTCTTGGGTGGGACGGAAGGCCACAGGTCGAGCCGCAGGATTTCCGCTTCCCTTGGCCGGCTGGAAGCCGGCGCTCCCAGCTAGTAACAAAACCCCGGATCCCCGGAGTGTACGGATCGGCCGGCCGATTTGTCGCCCCACACGGGGCGGAAGGCTGCTACGTCGCGTTGTAACGTTCTCCACCGCGAGACAACATTACTTTGCTCTACAGAACCTTCCAATGCGCTATAGAACCTTGCAACGATCCGGCGGAACCTTACGATAGGCAACAGAACGTTACGACGAGCCACAGAAACCTTCCGGCGAGCCACAGAACGTTATAGCGGGCCATGGAACGTTATAGCGGGCCATGGAACGTTACGACGGGCCACGGAACGTTTACGGCAGGCCACGAAACGTTACGACAGGCCACAGAACCTTGCAACGGCATGGGGGAAGCTTGCATTGGCTCGGGGAAGGTTACATTGACGTGGGGGAACCTTACAACGCGCCAGGGAACCTTACAATGCGCTGGGGAACTTTGCACCGCGCCAGGGAAGGTTGCAACGGCTTGGAGAAGTTTGCATTGGGCCAAGGAAGTTGGCAACGGCTCAGGGAAACCTTGCAACGCCCTGGATAACTTCGCGACGCGCCGGGGAACGTTACTTTGGGCTGGGGAAGGTTACAACGGCCCAGGGAAGTTGACTTTGCGCTGGAGAACGTTGCAACGACTCAGGGAAGGTTGCAACGGCCTGGGGAACTTTGCATTGGCCCAGGGAAGCTGACCTTGCGCCGGGGAAACGTTTCATCCCACGCCGAACAACTCGGCCAGAGGGAGGGAGAACCCGGGCAGAATCTCCTCGTCCTGCAGGACATCGCTCAGACCGAGCGTCTCCATCTGCTCGGGAGCGCGGTAGATCCGGACCTGCCGCCGGCGGGGATCGACATACCAGACCCGGTCGACTCCGATCGCGAGATACTCCCGGATCTTCTTCATCGCCTCACCGGGCCGGTCATCGGGTGAGTAAACCTCCACGACGAGCTCAGGGGCGACATCCAGGAACGTATACGGTCCACGGCGGGCATAGCGTTCGTGGGAGATGAAGAGGGCGTCGGATCCCCGGACCGTATCCGGATCGTGCCGGATGTAGATCCCTACCTCTCCTGTCATGGCGATCCCTCTACCCGTCCTGTCGGCATAGGCGACGAGCTTTGCCCCCAGCTTGGCTTCGATCGTTCCATGAACATGGCCCGTCATGGGCATCGGCACCACTCTCCCGTCCACCAGCTCACAGTGGAGATCAGGACGCCGGGCCAGCTCCTCGCCCGTCATCAGCGGCTCTTCGTTTCTCTGGGGGATCACCATCTCGCTCCCTCCGCTGGTAACTCTAGCACATGACGGTTTTCATCCACAAACACGACAGGCCCGGTGTCTGCAGACGCCGGGCCCGCCTAAACGTCTCTGGACGTGCCGGTCTTAGACGTACGCCTCCAGCTCGGTCCAGGTGTCCTGCTCCAGGACCTTCTTGACGTCGATCATGAAGCGGTCGGCGTCGGCTCCGTCCACCAGGCGGTGGTCGTAGGAGATGCCGAAGTAGGACATGGTCTTGATGACGATGGCGTCGTTGCCGTCCTCGTCCTCGACCACGATGGGCCGCTTCTCGATCGTGCCGATGCCCAGGATGGCCACCTGCGGCTGGTTGATCACCGGCGTGCCGAAGAGGCTTCCGAAGACGCCGGGGTTGGTCACCGTGAAGGTGCCGCCCTGGGTCTCCTCGGGCTTGAGCTTCTTGCTCCTCGCGCGGTCGGCGAGGTCGTTCGCGGTCTTCGCGAGGCCGACGAGGCTCAACTGGTCGGCGTTGCGGATGACCGGCACGATCAGGCCCTTGCCCGGCATGTCCACGGCCATGCCGATGTTGATGTCCTTCTTGTAGACGATGTTCGTGCCGTCGATGGAGGCGTTCACGGTCTTGTGCGCCTTGAGGGCCGTGGCGACCGCCTTGAAGATGAAGGGCATGTAGGTGAGCTTGGTGCCCTCCTTCTTCTGGAAGCCGTCCTTGGCGCGGGCGCGGGCGCGGGCCACCTTCGAGAAATCGATGTGGAAGACCGTGGTCACGTGCGCCGAGGTGGCCTTGGAGTAGACCATGTGCGCGGCCGTGATCTGCCGGATCTTGGACATCGGCTCGATCTCGACGTTTTCGTTCGGCCCGTAGGCCGGGACGTGGAAGCCAGCCGGGGCCGGACGTTGGCCCGCGGCGGGCGCTGCGGTCGGAGGCGGAGCGGGCGCGGGGGTCGGCGGCGCTGCCGGAGCCGGAGCCGGAGGTGCGGGGGCCGGCGCGGGCGCCGACTTGCGCTGGTCCAGGTAGGCCACGAGGTCGTCCTTGGTTACCCGGCCCTGCGCGCCGGTGCCCTTGACCTCCTCCAGGTTCACGCCCTCCTTGGCCGCCATGCTGCGCACGAGCGGGCTGGAGAACTTCTTGAGCCGCTCTTCCTCGCTACCTGCTTCAGCCTGCGGGGCCGGCGCAGGCGCGGCGGGCTGCGGGGCCGGCTCTGGCGAGGCCACCTTGGGCTCGCCCTCGGAGCCACTGGCAGCGGGCTCGCGGGCGGTCTCCTCCTTCTTGACCTCCTCGGTGCTCGGGGCCGGCGGAGCCGGCGGGGCTTCCGCAGGTGCCGGAGCAGGGGCGGCTGCGGCGGGCTGCTCGCCTTCCTCACCGATGATGGCGACCACCTGGTTGACCGGGACGGTCTCGCCTTCCTTGTTGCGGATCTCCAGCAGCGTGCCCGAGGCCGGGCTGGGGATCTCGGCGTCCACCTTGTCGGTCGAGATCTCGAAGAGCGGCTTGTCCCGCTCGACCTTGTCGCCAACCTTCACGAGCCACCGGGTGATGGTTCCCTCCGCGATCGACTCCCCCATCTGGGGCATCACGACTTCCGTAGCCATAGAATCCTCTCCCGTCTCCGGTTGCGAATCTTCTTCAGTAGCTGGCCAGCTCCCGCACCTTGGCGACGAGCTTGTCCACGTTGGGCAGATAGGCGTCTTCGAGCGTCGGGCTGTATGGGATCGGCGTGTCCGGACAGCAGAGCCGGGTCACCGGCCCATCCAGCCAGGCGAAGGCGTGCTCGGCGATCCTCGCCGCCACCTCTCCCGCCACCGAGCCGGTCCTCTGTTCTTCGGTGAGGACGATCGCCCGGCTGGTCTTGCGGACCGTGGCGAGGATCGCCTCTTCGTCGAGAGGCTTGATCGTGCGCAGGTCGAGGACTTCGAGGTCGATGCCGTCGGCTTCGAGGCGACCGGCAGCCTCCAGCGCCACGTGAAGCATAGCACCGTAGGTGATCACCGACAGGTCGCGCCCCGGCCGCGCCAGGTTCGCCTTGCCGATCTCGACCAGCCCCTCCCCCTCCGGCATCTCTTCCTTGAGCCGCCGGTAGAGGAATTTGTGCTCGAAGAACAGCACGGGGTTGGGGTCGCGGATCGCCGCCTTGAGCAGCCCTCGCGCGTCGACCGCCGTGCCCGGCGCCACGATCTTCAGGCCCGGGCCGTGCTGGAAGACCGACTCCGGGTTCTGGCTGTGGAAGTTGGAGCCCCGCACGCCGCCGCCCGACGGGCCCCGCACCACGATCGGCACGGCCTGGCCCCAGCGGTAGTGATTGGGGCCGGCGAAGTTGAAGATCTGGTTCCAGGCGCAGGCGATGAAGTCGATGAACTGCATCTCGACGATCGGCCGCATGCCCAGCATGGCCGCGCCGATGGCGGTGCCCACCATGGCCGACTCGCTGATCGGCGAGTCGATGATGCGCTGCGGGCCGAAGCGCTCCAGCATCCCCGCCGTGGCCCGGAAGGCGCCGCCATAGGTGCCGATGTCCTGGCCGATCATGAAGACCCGCTCGTCCTGCTCCATCTCTTCCCACATGGCCTGGCGGATGGCCTCGATGTAGGTGATGGGGGTCATGCGTAGACCCCCTCGAAGGCGCGCTCCGGCGGCGGGAAGGGCGAGGCGAGCGCCGCGTCCACCTCCCGGTTCAGCTCGTCGTCGATGGTGGCCACGATCTGCCGCAGCTCGTCCTCGGCGGCAAGGCCCCTGGACAGCAGGTAGCGCTCGAAGCGCTCGATGGGGTCTTTCGTCTTCCACTCCTCGAACAGCTCTTTCGCCACGTAGCCGGCGTCGTCGTGCTCGGCGTGGCCCTTCATGCGGAAGGTCTTGGCCTCGATGAGCGTCGGTCCGCCGCCGCCCCTCGCCCGCTCCACGGCGCGCTTGGTGGCCTCGTAGACCGCCAGCACGTCGTTGCCGTCCACCAGCTCGCCCGCGATGCCGTAGGCCGCGGCCCGGACGACGATGTTCCGGACCTTCATCTGCTTCGAGGTCGGCGTGGAGTAGGCCCAGCCGTTGTTCTCCGCGATGATCACGAGCGGGACGTTGAGGACGGAGGCGAAGTTGAGCCCCTCGTGGAAGTCGCCCGTGGAGGTCCCGCCGTCGCCAATGTAGGTCATGGCCACGAGGTCCTTCCCCTGCATGCGGCCCGCCAACGCCACGCCGGCCATGACCGGGATGAGCGAGCCGAGCATGGAGATGGGCGCCACGAGGCCGCGCGCGAGGTCCCCGAAGTGGGTGTTCACGTCCTTGCCGCCGGTCGGGCCGTCGGCGCGGGCCATGTACTGCATCATGATCTCGCGCGGCTGCACGCCGCGGACGAAGTAGGTGCCGAGGTTGCGGATCAGCGGCCCCACGATGTCCTGGGGGCCCAGGGCGTAGGCGCTGCCGACCGAGACCGCCTCCTGGCCGCGGCTCGAATAGAGGCCGCCCACGATCTTGCCCTGGCGGTAGAGGTTGCTCAGCCGGTCCTCGGTCATCCGGTTGAGCTTCAGGAAGCGGTACAGGTCGACCTGCCGTTCCCGTGGGAGATCCGTCCTTGCCAGCTTGTCGGTCTCCTCCACCTCCGGGTGAAGGGGGCCCAGGCTCTTGCTCAGCTTTGCCATGTTCCTCCTCAAAGGCCGCGGGGATTCCCATCTGCGGGGACGCGGTGCAT
>DATANP010000334.1:0-3658 GCA_036266195.1 Thermoanaerobaculia bacterium
CACGAACGTGGTGGACGGCCACGTCTGGGGCATCCCCTGGTATGTGGATACCCGCCTGCTCTTCTACCGGCGCGACCTCCTGGAAGAGGTGGGTTTCAAGGAGGCGCCGCGCACCTGGGGCGAATGGATGGAGGCGATGCACCGGCTGGAGCAGAGGGCCGGACCGAAGGGTTTTGCCATCCTGCTGCCGACCGACGAATGGCAGCCGCCGATCGCCATGGCGCTCCAGAAAGGCGCGCCCCTGCTGCGCGACGGCAACCGCTGGGCTTCGTTCCGGGAGCCGCGGTTTCGAGCCGCGTACGAGGCCTATCGGGATATCTATCGCCGCGGTCTCGCCTCCGTCGTGCCGAACAGCCAGGTGGGGAATCTCTATCAGCAGTTCGCCGAGGGGGCGTTCGCGATGTACGTGACCGGCCCGTGGAACCTCGGCGAGATGCGCGATCGCCTGCCGCCGGAGATGCAGGACAAATGGGCCACCGCGCCGATGCCGGCGCCGGACGGCGCGCCCTGGCCCGGAGCCTCGGTGGCCGGCGGCGCGAGCCTCGTCCTCTTTCGTTCGTCCGAGCGCAAGGCCGAAGCCTGGAAAGTGATCGAACATCTTTCCCGGCCGGATCAGCAGGTCCGCCTGTTTCAACTGACCGGCGACCTGCCGGCGCGCAAGAGCGCGTGGTCCACGCCAGAGCTGTCCCAGGATCCGCAGGCGAAGGCCTTCTGGCAGCAGCTCCAGAACGTCAAGCCCACGCCCAAGGTGCCCGAGTGGGAGCAGATCGCCACGCTTTTTTATGAGCACTCCGAGACCGCGATCCGCGGCCGGGCCACGACCGACCAGGCGCTCGCGGCGCTCGAGCGCGACGTGAACCGGCTGCTGGAGAAGCGGCGATGGCTGCTGGACAGGAAGGAAGCGAAATGACTCGCGAAGCCCGGGCCGCCTTTATTTTCCTCTCGCCGGCTCTGGGTGCGATGCTGATCTTTTTCTTTCTGCCGGTGGCTGGTGCGCTCCTGCTGAGCCTGACGGACTTCGACATCTACGCGCTGGCCGATCCTGCCAATGCGCGTTTCGTGGGCCTCGGCAACTTCGCGCAGCTCCTGCGGGACCCGGTGTTCTGGAAGGCGCTGTCGAATACAACCATTTTCGTGGTGGTCTGCGGACCGCTCACGCTCCTGGTGGCCCTGGCCGCGGCGCTGCTGGTGAATTCGAAGCTGACGCGGCTCAAGGGGCTGTTCCGCACGGCCTACTTCGCGCCGGTGGTCACCACGCTGGTGGCCGTGGCCACGGTCTGGCGCTATCTCTATCATCCACGTTTCGGATTGCTCAACCGGTTCCTGGAATCGCTGGGTATCGCGCCGATCGACTGGCTGGGCGATCCGCGCTGGGCGCTCGCGTCGATCATCCTGCTTTCGATCTGGAAGAACTTCGGCTATGACGTGATCGTTCTCGTGGCGGGTCTGAACAGCATTCCGGAATCGCTCTATGAAGCGGCGCGCCTCGACGGCGCCGGTTTCTGGGCGCAGCTCCGGCACGTGACCCTGCCCATGCTCCTGCCGAGCCTCTTCTTCTGCGGCGTGATCACCACGATCGGCTACTTCCAGATCTTCTCCGAGCCGTATGTGATGACGAACGGCGGCGGACCGGTCAATGCCACGCTGACCATGGTGCTGCTCATGTACAAGCAGGGGTTCCGCTGGTGGAGCATGGGCTATGCCTCGACCGTGGCGTTCGTGCTCTGTGCCGTGATCCTCGCGGTGACGGCGGTCTTCGGCCGGCTGCAGCGGAGGAGCGAGGCATGAGCCGGCAAAAACCCCTCAGCCTGCTGCTGCATCTGGCGCTCGGCCTGCTGGCTCTGGCGACGATCCTCCCCCTGGTCTGGATGGTCTCGGCATCGTTCATGCCGCCGGGCGAGGCCACTACAGACCCGCCGCCGTTCTTTCCAAGCCGCCTCACGCTGGAGAATTACAGCGCGCTGTTCACGCGCTTGAGTCTGGGGCGGCACCTGCTCAACAGCATCGGTGTCGCGGTGGGCGGGACGCTGCTCTCGCTGCTCTTCAATTCCATGGCGGGCTACGCGTTTGCGAAGCTCCGGTTTGGCGGCCGGGACCGGATCTTCGCGATCCTCATCGGCGCGCTGGCGATTCCGGGCCAGGTCGGCATGCTGCCGCTTTTCCTCCTCATGCGGCAGCTCGGACTGGTCAATACCTACCTGGGTGTGTTGATTCCAAGCCTCGCGAGCATCCTCGGCATCTTCCTCGTGCGCCAGTTCGCGCTGTCAATCCCGGACGAGCTGCTGGATGCGGCCCGCGTGGATGGTGCCGGCGAGCTGCGCATCTTCGCCTCGGTGGTGCTCCCTCTGATGCGGCCGGTGCTGGCGACGCTCGCGATCATCACGTTCATGAACACCTGGAACGATTTTCTCTGGCCGCTGATCGTGCTGACCGACGATGCCAAGCAGACGCTCCCCGTGGCCCTGGCCCGGCTGGTGGGGGAGCACGCGCTCGACACCGAGCTGATGATGGCCGGCGCGGTGCTCACCGTGCTGCCGGTGCTGCTGGTTTTTCTCGCGCTCCAGAGGTCTTATATTGAAGGTATTCTGGTGGGGAGTGTCAAGGGTTGAAGGCGTTTTTCCTGGCGTTTTTCCTGGCCCTGCCCGTCCACGGCGCCCTGCTCGATGACTTCGAGGATGTCACCGCCTGGAAGTCCGCGCCGTCGGAAGGCGTTTCGCTGAAGCTCTCGCAGGACGAGGGGGTGAAGGGTCAGGCGTTGCGGCTGGACTTCGATTTCCATGGCGGCGCGGGCTATGCCGTGGCCCACAAGGATCTGCCGTTCAAGCTCCCGGACAACTATGAGATCTCGTTCCGGTTGCGCGGCGAGGCTCCGGTCAACAACCTGGAATTCAAGTTGATCGATCGCACGGGCGACAACGTCTGGTGGGTCAACCGCCGGAGCTTCACGTTTCCGCGCGAGTGGACGGAGGTCCGCATCAAGAAGCGGCACATCTCGTTCGCCTGGGGCCCGGCGGGTGGAGGGGAGATCCGCGACGTTGCAGCCCTGGAGCTTGCGGTCACGGCCGGGACCGGCGGCAAGGGTTATATCCTCCTGGACGAGCTGAATCTCCGCGAGCTGCCGCCGGCCCATCCCTACACGTTCACACCGCGGGTGGTCTCGGCGGCCGGCGGGATCTCCATGGATTTCCTGGAGGAGCGCGAGTACGGCGGCCTCGTGATCGATTGGGGATCGGGGCCGCATGCCTCCAGCTATGAAGTCCAGATCTCGGACGACGGCGCCGAGTGGAAGACCGTCCGCACGGTTCGGGACAGCAACGGCGGTAAGGATTATCTCGCCCTTCCGGAGACCGAGTCGCGCCACCTGCGCCTCCGTTTCCTGGAAGGAGCCGGCACGCCGCGGATCGACGTGAAGCCGCTGGAGTTTGCCGCGGACGAAACGTTTTTCCCGGCCATCGCCCGGGATGCGCCGCGCGGCGCCTATCCGCGCTATCTGTTGGGGGATGGTACTTACTGGACGGTCGTCGGCGCCGACGGAGACACGGAGGAAGCCCTGATCGGAGAGGGCGGCGCGCTGGAGCCCGGCAAGCGTTTGTGGTCCGTCGAACCGTTCCTGTGGGTGGATGGTCGGTTGGTGAGTTGGGATGGGGGTGAGGACCCG
>DATANP010000335.1:0-3480 GCA_036266195.1 Thermoanaerobaculia bacterium
CCGCTCGCGGCACGGTCGGGCCCGTAGGCGAAACGGTGCTCGGCGATCGCTTTTTCGATCGGCATGTCGCCCGGCCCGGAATACCGTCCCGCGAACGGGTGGCGCCCCATGTAGAGCAGATGAAAGAGGAGCACCGCCAGCCCGAACCGATCCTGATTCGCGGTCCGTACCAGCCCGCGGAACGCTTTTCCCTGAAGCTCCGGAGGTGTAAAGAGCGGCACGCCCACGTCGCAGGTGAACACCTGCGTTCCGTTCCGGACCTGGAAGGAATCACAATCGATCAGCATCACCGTCCCGTCCGGACCGACGAGCAGGTTGCCATGGTTCACGTCGCCGATGACGTGCCCCTGCTCGTGAATCACGCCAAAGGCCCGCGCGATGTTCGCTCCGACGTGGACGAGGAACCGGAAATCCGCTTCCGGGAAGGCTTCCGAGCGGCTCTTCGGACTGTAAAGCTCATGGATGTCCCGCCGGGCCAGGAGGCGCGGCATGACGAACCCCTGGACGGAGCCCTTGCCGTCGGTCAGCAGATCGAGCGGCCAGGAGGCGATCCGGAGAAGGGCGGGCGTGGCCGACTCCGACATCGCGGTGAGCTTCTGGATCTTTCTGGAGTCCGGCGTCCTGGAATAGATCTTCGCAACCCGGTCTCCCTGACCCTCGATGGCGAAGACAGCCCCTTCACCACCGCGGCCAAGCTCGTGGCCGAGGCGGATGCTCGTCCGTGCGCGGACCAGGACAAGCTGCTTCATGCGGGATCGACAGGGTTGCGGCGCGTAGCCAGGATCAACGAAAGATCGTCGTCCGTCCGCGAGCCCACGCGGTCCGAAAGAAGGAACTGCTCCAGTGAGGACGACAGCGGATCGATCTCGCCCTCTCCCGCGGACTGGACCAGCGGCCGGAACATGCCCTGGAAAAAGGGTTGATGAACGGTCGTGCTCGCGTAGTGCAGGGCGAGCGGCTCGAGGCCGTCGCTCATCAGGGCGGCATCCGTGATCGTCGCCGGAAGACTTTCGATCTGAACGCGGTCCAGGGCTTCGTCGTCGGTCAGGAAAAACGTGGTATTCGCGTATTCGCCGCGCTGTGGCCAGAAGACCCAGCTCCACTCGTCGCCCGTTTCGCCGACCACGATCACACCGTCTCCGATCTGGAGCGCGCCCCCTCCGGCCGGCGTGAGAACCAGGGCGAGGAGCGTCGACGCGAGGCTCCTCGGCTCCAGGCCCTGACGGAGAGCTTCGGAAAGGACGGTGGCGCGGGCCTGGGCCGCGGCTTCCCTCAGCCCAGCGTCGAAATCCACGAGCCCCTCTTCGAGCGAAGAGCGGACCTGCCGGACGACGGCCTCCACGGCGATCTCGGCGCCGAGACCTCCTTCCGCCGCGGAGCCCGCTCCATCGGCGAGGGCCGCGACCAGGATGCCGCCGGGGAGAGCCGCGCAGGCGAGCCTGTCCTGGCAGGGGAGACCGGCCCTGAGATGCGACGTGCCCGTCGCCCGTGCTGCCGCGAACCGCCACATGCGGCTCAGTCGGCGACGGCCCAGCCGTCCGGCGCGGTCGGATTGGTGAGCGGCACCGCTTCGCCCGGCTGCGAGCGCGACACGCTTCCCAGCGAGTTGGACAGCCAGACGAACAGCTCCCGGAACGACAGGCCACGCAGCTTGAGCGGCTGCCGTACCGCGATCTGGGCGAGCTTCTCCATGTCGGCGCCCTGGACGCCGACGGCGTAGAACATGAGCGACTTGGAGGCCTCTCCTTCCCGGATGGCCGCGGCGGCGGCGCTGACGCCGTCCGTGGGCGCGCCGTCGGTGATCAGGAACAGCCAGGGACGGTAATAGCCGATGCCGTTGGCCTTGTACGTGGCCTTGCGCTCGCTCACCAGGGCGATGCCGTTCTGAATCGCCGCGCCCATCGGGGTGTCGCCGCTGGCGACCAGGTGAGGGGCCTGGAATGCGTCCGCCGTTACGAAATGCTGGACGGTCTGGACGGGGCCGAAGGTGACGATGGCCACTTCGACGCGCTTGGCCGCCATGGCGTCCGACCGGAGCTCCTCGGCAAAGGTCTGAAGGCCGCTGTTGAGCTCGCCGATCTTCGCTCCGCTCATCGACCCCGACGTGTCCAGGAGCAACACGCAGGGACAGCGCGGCTCGGGATTCTCCGCAAACTCGACTCCTCCGAAGGGTACCTGATCGAATTCCGACATGCTGGCCTCACCTCCTGCCCCCATTCTATCGGCCCGGCCCGGCCGGCGCACCCCTGCGCTCATTTGGGCAGGACGAACCCGTACAGCCGCGTGAGCGTCCAGCCCTTCCGGCGGCCCCGGCACCTGCGGCCCGTCCACGGCGGAGGACACTTTGCAACACAAAGCAGGGATTTGTTGCAATTCAACCTTCTGTGTTGCGACTCAACCTTCTGTGTTGCGATTCAAGGTTCCCTGTTGCAATGTAAGGTTCTGTGTCGCATTGTAAGGTTCGGTGCCGCGTTGCAAAGTTCTGTGGGCCATTGCAAAGTTCTATACGCCGTTGCAAGGTTCTGTGGGCCATTGTAACCTTCTGTGGGCCGTTGTAAGGTTCTGTGGGCTATTGTAACCTTCTACGCGGAAAAGTAAGGTTCTGTGGAGCAATGTAAGGTTCTACGGCCCGTTGTAAGGTTCTACGGCGCATTGTAACGTTCTCTGTTGCAATGTAAGGTGGAATTGCAACAGAGAAGGTTGCATTGCGACGGAGCAGCTTATCCGGGCTCGAACCGCGTCTCCTCGGGGTACCGCGCGAGGAAGAGGCCGCCGGGAAAAAATTCAGGCCCGCAGAAGCAGGGGCTGCAACGGATATGGAGTCGGTGCAGGATATCCCCTGCCGGCGGAGGAAACGCGGTGCGGGCGGGCCACGGTAGCTTCCTGCGCCTCCGGGAATGTACCAAAAGGCCAACGGATCGGCAAGCTGGTCCGTAGAAGAGTCTGAAGGTGCAGGTGGAGTTTCATGGGTTCATTGACTCTATGATGCTATCCTTAAGGACGGAATGCCCGGCACCCGTCCGGGCTGGTGGGAATCGGCCACCACTTTCTTGGAGGTCGGGAGCCATGAAAGACAGTCTCCGTGCCATCTCCGCCTTGGTTATCATGGCAGGTCTCGTGCTCGGGTCCCAGGCCTGGGCGCTGAGCAAGAAGGGGCCCAAGATCTCGGTCGGCGATGACCCGTCGATCAAGAACGGTTCACCCCAATTCGTGCTCGTCGAGGTTTCGGACTACCAGTGACCCTACTGCGGCGAAGGCGCCCGTGTGGTGCTGCCGAGGGTATACCAAGAGTTCGTTCTCACGGAGAAGTTGGAGCTGATCTTTCTCGACCTGCCCCTTCAGAGGCATCCGAATGCCTTCAAGGCCGCGGAGGCAGCCGCCTGCGCTGATGACCAGAAGGCCTTCTGGTACATGCATGAGCTTCTGTTCGCGAATCAACAGGCCCTCGCTCCGGACAAACTGTCGGCCTATGCCGAGGAG
>DATANP010000336.1:0-9312 GCA_036266195.1 Thermoanaerobaculia bacterium
CCTGAAGGGCCTTCGCCGGCAGCGCCAGCTCGCCGTCACGCTGTACCTCCAGGACGTGAGCGTGGTCGATGCGGCGCAGATGCTCGGCTGGGATCTCAAGCAGACCCGGAACCTGACCTATCGCGGGGTCGGAGATCTTCGCGAATGTCTGAAGGGGAAAGGATTCCATCCGTGAACGACGAGAACGCACGCCTCAAGGAGGCCTTCGCCGGGCTCGGCGAGACGGCGGCACCCCGGCCGGACTGCCCGCCGGCGGACCGGCTCTGGGCGGTGGCCAGCGGCGAGGCGCCGGTCGAGGAGCGGCACGAGATCATCGCGCACATGGCGGACTGCGCCTCGTGCGCCTCGGCGTTCCGGCTGGCGCGGGGGCTGTCCGAGGAGAAGAAGGAGGCTTCCGTGGTGCGCGGACCCTGGGCTCGCTGGGCCCCGATCGTCGGCGCGATCGCCGCGGTCCTGATCCTGGCGGTTCTGATCCCCAGCCTCCGCAAGCCCGAGCCCTACCGCGGCGGACAGGACCAGGAGATCCGCTCCTTGCTGGATGACGCGGCGCTGCCCCGCGACCAAGCCGAGCTGCGCTGGACTCCGGGCCCGCTCGGTACGCGCTACGAGGTCCGCGTGCTGACCGGCGACGGAGCCGAGATCGCGGTCGAGTCCGACCTGGAAGAGCCGCGCTACGAGATCCCGGCGACGGCGCTCGCCGGAGTCCCGGCAGGCACGGTCCTCTACTGGCAGGTGAAAGCGCTGCGCCCCGACGGGAAGAGCTCGACCTCGAAGACGTTCGAAGTACGATTGCGGTGAGCATCCCGGCGACGTCGTTCGTTTCCATACCCAGGAGGAACGAGACTATGTCTGACGCGAAGAATTTCAAGGGATCCAACAACCCCAGCCACGGCCGGCCCGACCCGAATCCGAGCGGCGACAAGCCGGCGGCGCTGAAGATTCCCGATCCACCCCCCACAGGGCCCAAGGATCTCAAGGCACCGAGCAAGCCATCCAAGGGATGAGGCTCGGGCGTCTCCGGCTGACATGGATCTTCGGGTCTGGGCTTGTCCTCGCCCTGGCGGCGCAAGCGCAGGACGATCCATTCGGGCGTTGCGAGGATCTGTTCGCGCAGGCTCCGGGCCGCTGGGAGTCTGCGCGTTGTTTCTACCAGGTCGCCAGCAGCGAACGGCTGTGGGACGAGGCCGCGGAGCGCCTTGAGCGGCTCGTCAAGCTGCATCCCGACCGCCCCTGGCTGCGGCTGGCCCGCGCCTATGTTGAAGAGGAACGGTCACCTCTCCGTGCTTCCGAGCTGTATCGGCAGGCAGTCTCAGCGTTCGAGGCCGCCGGATTCGCCGAGGGCGAGGTCCGGGCCCGCTGCGCCTTTGCACAGTGGCTTTCTACCCAAAAGGAGAATCGCGAGGCGGGCGAACAGCTCGACCTCGCCGTGCGCAGGGCCGAGGCCGCCCATGAACAGGATGCGCTGGCGGAGGCGCTGGTCTTCCAGGCGCGCCATCTCCTCTCCCAGAATGTCGGACTGCACGAGCCCCTCCGCCTGGCATATCGCGCGGAAGCCATCCTTTTTCCCCACGGCGATGCAGTCAGGCAGATGCTCTGCCTCGAGCTGCTGGCCGGGCTCGAGCGCGATCTCGGGCTTCCGGACCGGGCCGCGAACCGATTCCGGCGGCTGGAGCGCCTGGCCCGGGAAAACGGGCGGCTCAGGAGCGTGGCCCGGGCTCAGCTCGGGCTTGGTCACCTGCTGCTCGACGAGCTCGACCGGGCTCCGCGCAGCTCCGGACGCGAAAAGGCCCTGGCCCAGTTGCGCCGGGCGCTGGCCACGGCCGAACAGGCCGGAGATCCGGAGCTCCAGGCGTCCGCCCGTGCCAGTCTTGCCCACCTCCTCCCCGATCAGCGGGACAATCTCGACCGCTGCCTGTCCCTGGCTCGCCAGCGTTACGACAACCTGACCTCTTCCTGTCTCCTGTCGCTCGCCAATCTGCAGGCCGACCACGACGAAGCCGGTGCGGAAAGGTCGTTGCAGGAGGCCGGTGCCGCCGCCGAGCGGTCGGGCGACCTCTACTCCCTGGCCCGCTTCTGGTACGGCCGGATGAACCTCCGTTGGCGCTTCGGTCCGCACGATCAGGCCGTCGCCGACTCCCTGGAAGCCATCCGCGCCGTCGAGGCCCTGCGCGACCTTCAGCTCGAACAGGCGGGACGGGCGGGACTCTTCTCGCGCTGGTTGGCGCCCTACTACGCTGCTTCCGGCCATCTGCTCAAGGAGTTTCAACGCTCCGGCGATCCGGTGGACCTCGACCTCGCGTTCTCGATCACCGAGTCGATGCGCGCCCGGGTCCTGCGCGACCTGCTGGCCGCTCCCCGTTCGCCCGAGCCGCCGCTCTCCCGAAAGACGCTCGAAAGCGGCCTCGCGCCCGACGAAGCGCTCCTCTCCTTCCAGATCGCTCCGCGGGAAGACCTCTTCGGCTTTGCCGGCGGCCCCTGGCTCCTGGTCTCGACCCGCGGCGGCACCCGTGTGTATCCCCTGCCCGAGGCGGTCAGCCGAGCCAGCCTGGAGACGGCCGTCCCCGCCCTGCTCGGTCTGATCGAGCGCCGGGATGGCGATGAAGCGAGGCTCGCGGAATTCCTCGGCTCGAACCTCCTGGGCAAGGCGCTCTCGGAGCTGCCGCGCGAGGTAACCCGGCTGGTCATCGTGCCGGATGGAGTCCTGCACCTTCTGCCGTTCGCCGCCCTCCGCCTGAATGAAGAGGGTCCCCTAGCTGAGCGGTACCAGATCTCGATGGCTTCCTCGGCAACGCTCTGGGAGCGCTGGCGCCGGCAGGCCCGGCGGAACGTCCGGCCCGCACTGGTCCTGGCCGACCCACTCCTGCCGAAGGGTGACGATCCCCTCCCCGACGCCCGGAGCGAAGGGCGCTACGTGGCGCAGAGCTGCGGAAAAGGCAGTGTCGTGCGGTTCGGACGGGAGGCCGGGGAAGGCTTCCTGAAGCGGCAGGATCTCTCCCCCTTCGGCGTCCTGCACCTCGCGGCGCACGCGGAGGCCGATGAAGCGAATCCCGAAACGTCCGCCGTGCTGCTCGCCGCCGACGCGCCCGGCGAGGACGGACGGCTCCAGGTTGATGAGATCTCGCGCCTACACCTCGACGGCAGCCTGGTGGCGCTCTCGTCGTGCCGTAGCGCCTCCGGAGCCGTGGTCGGAGGCGAAGGGGTGATGAGCCTCTCCCGCGCCTTCTTCGCAGCGGGCTCGGCGGCGGTGCTCGGCAGTCTCTGGCCGCTGCGGGACGAAGACGCCCGGGACTTCTTCGAAATCTTCTACGATCATCTGAACGCGGGCGAGACCGCCTCCGCCGCGTTCTCTGCCGCGCAACGCGAGCGCCTGCGCGACGGCGTCCCGGCCGAGGCCTGGGCCGGCTTCGTGCTCTCCGGGGATGGCAACTGGCGTCTTCCCGGCGCTCCCGAGCCGCCCATTTCACCGTGGACCGTCCCGACGGTCACGGCAGGCATCCTGATCCTGGCCGCGCTCATCCTGGTCCTGAGGAAAACCCGGCCCCGAGGTGTGCGGAGCACCGAGGCCCCGCACACCTCCGGCTGAGGCCCGCCTCCTCTCGCGGGCCCATCGGGTCGAGGCGGCGGCGTCCTTTGGACCCGGAGGCCGCCGCCTCTCCAGTCGGGGCCTGCCTGGCGGCGGCAGGCCCCTCAGCTCCTGCTTTGTTCAGCTCTGGCTGGGGTTGGCTGGAGCGGTGGTGTCCGGCGTCACGTGAAGGGCAAGTTGCAGCGGCTTGCCGTGGCTCTCGTCGACCGGGCAGTACACGCGGTAGGTGCCGGCGTCGAGGTTGATGTCGAGCGTGGCGCTCTCGCCGGGCTTCAGAGGCTTTTCCAGCGTCTGGTCACCGGCCGGGCCGACGATGCCGAAACTGTGTTCATGGTTGCCGGCGTTCTTGATCTGGAACGTCGTCGGGCCGGTCGGCAGCGATTCCGGCATCTGAAGCTGCTGGTCGGTCACGTTGACCTGAACCACGCGGTCCTGGGTCGCGCTGGAGGAATCGCCACCACACGCGACGAGAGATATACAGGCAAGAAGGGCGGCGAACAGAAGAACGGCACCCCTCCGTGTGCTTTCGTGGAATTTCATGTTTGAGCCTCCTTCCGATTTTGAGGGGCCCTCCCCCTCGCACCCCTATCTATTGCAGGGCCCGTGCCAGTTTCAGCGCAGACGATAGAAGCTGAGCGCGCTCTCCCCATAGCGCCGCACGTCGGTCCGGACCAGTCGGCCGGCCTCGATCGGCAGGTCGGTTCGAGAGGAGTGCTCCACCACGATCTCGCCGTCCGGCGCGAGGAGGGGGGCGATACCCGCAAGGAGGGCTTCGTACTCGGCGAAGGCGTAGGGTGGATCGGCAAAGACCAGATCGTAGGGCCCGGTGAGGCGGACCAAGCCGGCGGGGAGGGGGAGCTTGCGGATGTCTATCCTCTCCCCTACCTGGGCGGCGTTTGCCTCCAGGGTCTTCACGGCGCGGAGGCTGTCGTCCACGAAAAGGACGGCGAGCGCGCCGCGGCCCAGAGCTTCCAGGCCGACCACGCCGCTGCCCGCGAAGAGGTCTAGCACCCGGGCCTGCTCCAGGCGGTCGCCCCAGATCGAGAAGAGCGCCTCGCGTACGCGGCCCTCGGTGGGACGGGCTCCGGGCGGCACGGCGAGGCCCCGGCCGCGGTGCGACCCACCCATGACGCGGACTCCGGGCTTCACTTCTTCCTCGACAGCAGGGCCACGAACTCCTTGTGCATCTCCTCGCGCAGCACGAAGATGTAGAGCGGCTGGTCGAGGCCCTGCAGCTCCACGGCCCTGTTGTCCGGCGTGAAGCGGACGATCTTGAAGCGCTGGCCGTCGCGCCGTTTCAGCACGTCATACTGGCGCGCCTCGTAGTCGGGAGGAAGCTCCTCCTTGCCCCGCAGGTCCTCGACCTTGGCTTCCATGTCCTTGGCGACCTGGAGGACCCGCGACAGATTCAGGGGCAGGGCGTCGTAGTGGGTGAAGTGGAAGACCTGCGGCTGCTGATCGGGCAGGAGCAGATGCAGCTCGCAACGCTCGATGTAGGGGCCGGACACGCTGGAGGGCATGTGGCGCTTCGTCTCGGAGAGGTCTTCGGCCTTGAGACGGTTCAGCGCTCCGTCCAGTTCCTCCGGATTCAGCTCCGACAGGCCCATCCATTCCTGGCCCGGCGGTCCATCAATCAGGCGTACGGTCCCGTTCTGGAACAGGGTGACCTCCCGGTGGCCCAGCTCGTTGGCGCAGCCGTAGCGCAGCACCTCGATGGCGCGGTCCGACTCGGCCGCTGCCACGGGAAGAGCTAGGAAGAGGAAGACGGTCCAGAACCTACGTTGCATCTGACATCTCCAGAAGCCGGGCTGCGTACATGAGCTCGTCGCCGGCTTCGACCCGGCCGTCGAGCCGCGCCCGGCGGGTCTCCTTGAGAGCGTCCCCGATCCGCGGCCCCGGCCGGTATCCGGCCTGGATCAGGTCCGCGCCCCGGATCCCCAGCTCGAACGTCCGCAGCTCGGTCAGGTCGCGGCGCACCCAGGCGCGGACGGCCTCGTCCGGCTCCGCCAGCAGGAGGAGAAGCTCCTCCCCCGCCAGTGGCTCCAGGGCCTCGGCCGCCTGGTGCGGCAGGAGGTCCGGCCTCGCCAGCGCCTGCCGCGCCTTCTCCAGCCGCGACGGGAACCCGGTCAGGAGCCGCCGGTCCTCCCCCGCGAGCATCAGGCGGTCGGCGAGGCGGACCAGTTCCGTCTCGTCCAGGTCGCCCGCCAGCGCCATCAGGTGCAAGCGCCAGATGCTCACGGGTGGATCGGCGAGTCCTTCCAGATGGTACCAGTCCCAGGCCGCGCGCGCATTGCGCAGCCTCTCCCGAGCCTCATCCCCAAGGCCCATATGCGGATGGAGGACGCGGAGCAGATCCAGCTCGGCCAGACGCTCGATTCCCCGCAGGGCGAGCGCGGGGTAGTCGAGCAGGAGCGTCAGCTCATCGCGAAGCCGGGAGCCGGAGAGCTGATCGAAGATCCCCTCCGCGAGCGCCACCTCTACAAGCCGCAGCGTCTCCGCGGAGAGATGGAAGCCGAGCCGCAGCTCCAGGCGCACGGCGCGCAGGACGCGCGTCGGGTCGTCGATGAAGGAGAGGCTGTGGAGGACCCGCAGGGTCTTCTCCTTGAGGTCGTGCCGGCCGCCGAAGTAGTCGATCAGCTCGGGCGTCTCCCCACCCAGCCGGATCGCCAGGGTGTTGATGGTGAAGTCGCGGCGGAACAGGTCCTGGCGGAGGGCCGAGGTCTGCACCTCCGGCAGGGCCGCGGGCGCGCGGTAGAACTCGCTCCGCGCTGTGGCGACGTCGATGTGGAAACCGTCGGGGTCGACCACCACGGCGGTCAGGAATGCGGGGTGGGTCCGCACCCGGCCGCCCAGCTCTTCGGCCAGGAGAGCGGCGAAGCCGAGGCCGTCGCCTTCGACCACGAGGTCCAGGTCCCGGTTCTCGCGCCCGAGCAGGAGATCGCGCACGAAGCCGCCCACGAGGTGGACCGGGATGCCGTGCCGGTGCGCGACCGCGGCGATGCGCTCGACGAGACCGCGCAGGAACGGCGGCAGCCGCTCTCCGAGGAGCCGCCCGATCTTCTCCTTGCGCTCGCGGAGCTGCTCGGTGCGGAGGTCGAAGCGGCGCTCGAAATCGGAGAGCCGGCCGTGGAGGTGACGGAGCACCTGCATGCGCGTGATCAGACCGAGCGGCCGGCCGGCCGGGTCGCCGACGAGAATGAACCGGGGGTGCCGGGCGAGCATCCGCTCCCCCACCTCGTCAGCCGGGGCGGACGGGTCGATCCACTCCAGCTCCGGGCTCATCACGGTCTCGACCGGCCGGAGGCCCAGGCCGTGCTGGATCGCGGCGTCGAGGGTCTGGCGCGTGACGATGCCCACGACCCGGTCCTCCTGAAGAACCGGGGCCGCGTTGACCCGGCGGGTGTTGAGGTGCCGCTTGGCGTCTTCAATTGGCACGCCGCCCTGGACCTCCACGAACGGCGAGATCATCAGGTCGCGCGCTCGGGCCGCGGGCGGCAGAGCGTCCCGGAGCTCGGTCAACAGGCGCTCGCGGGTCTCCAGAGTGGTCTCCCCCTTGAGGCGCGCCGAGGCGGCTGTCGCATGCCCTCCACCTCCGAAGCGCCCCAGGAACTCGCCGAGGTCGAAGCCTTCGAGGTCTCCGCGCGCGATCAGGGTGACGTGGTCGCCTTCGGTCCCTTCTCCGAAGAGTGCGAAGAGCACGGGCAGCTCGAAGATCTCCAGGCAGCGGGAGACGAGAGGGGCCAGCTCCTCGACGTAGGTCTCCAGGTCCACCTCCACGAAGCCGATGCGGTGGCCGTGGATGCGGTGGACCTCCAGGCGCCGGGTCATGCGGTGGAGGATCTCCAGGCGCTCGGGGTCGAGCGGGCGCATGACGAAGCGCCGGACCGTGGCGAGGTCGCCGCCCTGCGCGAGGAGCCAGATGACGGCGTCGAAATCGCGCGGGCTGGTGGTGGCGTAGGTGAGCGAGCCGGTGTCCTCGTAGATGCCCAGGAGGAGAAGGTCGGCCTCGGAGGAGCTGACCGGCAGGCCGCGCTGCCGCAGCTCCTCGACCATGAGGGTCGAGGTGGATCCCACCCCGAGGTCCACCCGGCCGCCGCGGGTGGGCAGGTCGGACCCGGTGTCCGGGTGGTGGTCGTAGGCCCAGACTTCGATCGCGGGGTTCTCCTCCAGCCAGTCGGCGAGGACGCCGATTCGCTCCGTCTGGCGGACGTCGCAGAGGATCACCCGGGTGAGCGCCTCGGGGTCGACGTCCTTGCGCCGCAGCTCGGAGAATTCGAAGAGTCCGGTCTCCAGCATGCGGCGCAGCGACTCCTCGCGGGAGCCCGGGAAGAACAGCTTCGCCTCCGGGTGCAGCTTCAGCGCCGCGACCATGGCGGCGAAGGCGTCGAAGTCGGCGCCGATGTGGGTAGAGATGAGGTGCATAGGGGTCAAAGGACTTAAAGGACTGCAAAGGCTTCAAGGACCAAGGTTTGATGTCCTTGGAGTCCTTGCAGTCCTTTGGGTCCTTTCCTACGCAACGCTGTAGCGCTCGCGGATCGCGCCCTGGCCCAGGAGCCCCTCAATGGACGCCGCGAGCTGGGGGCCGAAGTCGACCTTGTAGGTGTCCCGCGGCGCGATCCACACGGTCTGGTCCGGGTACTCGATGCCGAGCTTCACCGGGGTGTCGCCGGGGTGCTCCTTGAGCAGGTCGCTCAGCCTGAGCATGGTGTTGGTCGAGACGGTCGAGGGCTGGAACACCAGCTCCACCTTGGTCAGCGACGGCCCGAGGTTGGTCACCGGGACGATCTCCTCGACCGTGATCTCCACGTCCGTGCCGCGCTCGCGGAGCTGCCCCTTGACCAGGACCACGGCGTCGTCGGAGAGCAGATGGCCGAACTTCTCGAGCTGGCTGGCGAAGAGGGTGACCGGCATGCTCCCCTCCAGGTCCTCCAGCACGAAGCGACCCATGAACTTGCCGGCGTTGGGGCCGCTCTTGATCTTCACCCGGCTCATGTTCGCCACGATGCCGCCGAGCGTGATCGTGCCCTCGGCCCCCTCCTTGAGCGTGGCGGTGGTGTGGGTGATCATCCGCTCGAGCTGGGCCTGGTGCTCGGTGAGCGGGTTGCCGGTGAGATAGAAGCCGAGCGCCTCCTTCTCGTACTTGACCCGCTCGCGCTCGGGCCACGGCGGCGTCTTCGGGTCGGGCTGCGGCTCCCTGAGCATCGAGCCGCCTCCGAGGAGCGCTCCGAAGAGGTTGTTCTGTCCCTCCTCGCGCTCCCGGCGGCGGCGCTGGCCATAGTCGAGGATCGCGTCGATCGTCTCCCAGAGCGCGGCGCGGTGCGGGCCGAAGTCGTCGAAGGCGCCGGCCTTGACGAGCGACTCCCAGACCTTGCGGTTGGCGAGGCGGAGGTCGACCTCGGTGGCGATCTGCGCCAGGCTCTGGAAGCGGCCCACGCGGCGGCGGGCCTCCAGGAGCGACTCGATGGCGCTCTCGCCCACCCCCTTCACGGCGCCGAGCCCGAAGCGGATCCTGTTGTCCACCACGGTGAAGTAGTAGCTGCTCTCGTTGACGTCCGGCGGCAGGATTTCGATGCCCATGTTCGTCCGGCACTCGGCGATGTACTTGGCGATCTCGTCGGACGAGGAAAGCTCGGAGTTGAGCATCGCGGCCATGAAGGCCACGGGGTGGTGGGCCTTCAGGTAGGCGGTCTGGTAGGCCACCATGGCGTAGGCCACGGAGTGGCTCTTGT
>DATANP010000337.1:0-6262 GCA_036266195.1 Thermoanaerobaculia bacterium
CCCTTGAAGGTCTTCCCTAGAAGGACCAGGTCGACTCTTACGATCGGCGCGGTACTTCTGCGTCCGTCGAATCCCACCAATTCGATTTCCCCTGCCGACTCACTTGCTACACCCAAACGTTGCACGCCAGACTGCGGAAGCAGGGTGACATCGGCCCCCGAATCCAGCAGCATTGGGATACCCATGACGGTTGTTCCCGTTGCCGGGTCGCGGAGAGTCACTCGTGCCAGCGGTGCCGGCGGGTCGAAGAGAACGCCGTCGTAGGATTGCACTCAGGCGTCCTCGACCACTTCCTTCACGAAGAGGGCGGCTTGCTCCGAGTTAGCCAGCCGAGGGCTCCCAATGTATGCGGCCGGTGGCGCAGCTTCGGTTTCAGGCACGACGACATAGACCCGAGTCTTCTCGGGTAGCCGTTCATTACCTGCAAGCCGGATCCGGCCTTGTTCAACAATCCCTTCGAAGGTTGCAACACGCATCGTCATCGCACCTCTCCATGAGGCTAACACAGGACTCTACCAGTCCCGCTCGTGCGTCTTCTTGAAAACCGTATCGTGCGGGGCCGACCGCTCCGCGTCCGGCCTGCCGTTCGAGTAGTAGTAGAAGGAAACCGACTTGCGGCTCCGGCCTTCCGGACAGGCGAGCGGGTGGGGGTGGCCGTGGTAGGAGAAGTCGGTGGTGCTGAAGACCACGGTCCGGTTGAAGACGGGCAGGATCTTCGCCTCGCATTGGGTCACGTCCCGGTTCCACAGCTCCAGGTGGCCGCCGTACTCCTCCTTCCAGCCCTTGTTCAGGTAGACCAGCATGTTGAGGCGCCGGTCGAGCTGGAGCAGGGGGTGCCAGTTGAAGTCCACGTGGACCTTGAGGAAGCCGCCCGGCAGGATCTGGTGCGGACCGGCGCCGCCATAGTACGGATCGGAGACCAGGCCCTCCTCGATGCCGGTCAGGGCCTGGAGGAACTGGAGCATGGGCGCCGAGTTCATCTCATAGAGGAAGAGCTGGATCTCGGGCTTGAGCGTGGACTCGTGCCAGTAGCCCAGCTTCTTTTCGGTCTCGCTCTCGAATCGGCGCCACTCGATCTCGTCCGGCTTCGGGAAGGCGGCCAGGACCTCCTCCAGGATCGCGTCCGGGAAGAGCCCGTCGATCACGATGTGGGGGAACGGCCGGGCGTTGACGTACTGCTCCCGCAGCGCGTTCGGATCGGCGTTGAGTCGGAACCTCATGGCGGGGGATTCTATCGTTCGCCGGCCAGGGAGCCCAGCCGGGCCATCTCGGCGGCGTCGAGCTCGATCTCCAGCGCCGCCAGGTTCCCCGTGATGTGGGCGGGATCGGTGCTCGCCGGCAGCGGCGCCAGCCCTCTCTGGATGTTCCAGCGCAGCGCCACGGCCGCCGGCGAGCAGCCGTGCCGGGCCGCCAGCTCGACGAGCATGGGCTCGGCCAGCAGGCCGGCCGCGGAGCCGGGGGAGGAGAGCGGCGAGTAGGCCAGCAGGGCGATCCCCCGGGCGCGGCACCAGTCCGCGATCTCCTCCTGAGGACGGTAGGGCGAGCTTTCGATCTCGTTCGCGGCCGGGAGCCCGGAGCCCAGGGTCCCCATCTGCTCCGGCGCGAAGTTGCTCACGCCGATTGCGCCGGCCAGGCCGCGCCTCTCCAGGTCCCGCATGGCCTCCCAGGTCTCCTGGAGCGGCACATCGTCCGGCTCGGGGTTGCCCGCCAGGCGTTCCAGCTCGTCCCAGCCCGCCTCGCCGGGATCGACGAGCGGGCCCCGGTGCTTCCAGGCTTCGGGAGCGTGCAGGAGATACAGATCGAAGGCCTCGACGCCGAGCCGGCGGAGGGAGCCCTCGCAGGCCTGCCGGAGCGCTGCGGGCCGGAAGCTGGTGCGCCAGGCCTTGCCCACCAGGAACAGCTCGGCGCGCGCCGGAGCCTGGGAGCTTCTCAGGGCGCGGCCCACGGCAGCCTCGGTGCCATAGACCTCCGCCAGGTCGAAGAGCCGGTACCCCGCGGCGAGCGCCGTCCGCACCGCCGCTTCGACCTCGGAAAGGTCGATCCGCCCTCCGGGCCGGAAGGGCGAACACCCGAAACCCAGGGCGGGCATGCGGATCATGGCTTGAACCGCGAGAAGAAGCGGTCCAGGGCCGCGGCCGTGCTCTCGGGCCGGAAGGAGGCCGCGGTCTCGCGGCCTCCCGCCCGCAGCCGCTCCAGGAGCGGCCCGTGCTCGCCGAGCCGGTCCATCAGGTCGCACACCCGCTCTACCAGCGCATAGACCTGCTGGTTCGGAAAGACGACGGCGTTTTCCGCGTCGCGCAGGAAGTCCCGGCCGCCGCCGGCCTCGTAGCAGACCGGGACGCAGCCGGCGGCCATGGCCTCGGGCACGGTGGTGTTGAAGGCTTCGTGGGAGTTGACGTTGACCAGGAACAGCGAGGTCTGCATCAGCTCCGCCACCTCGCGATGGGTCCTGCCGACCAGCGGCACCAGCGACCAGCCCGGCCGGCGGCCGATCTCCTTCCGGAGCAGGACCTCGGCGATCTCACCATCCGGCACGCCGGCGAGGCGGTAGCCCTCCTTCTTGACGAAGAGCACCCGGCGCTCCCGGGGGCGCGGCTCCGCCGCGAAGAAATAGGGCGCGACATAGGGCGGGACCACCTCGGCCGGCAGCCCGAAGTGGCGCTCCACCACGTGCGCCACGTGCGGGAGCACCGCCATGGCCGCCTCGTAGCCCAGGGCCGGGTAGTCCGGGAAGCCGTGCAGGCCGCCGACGATCAGGAAGCTCCCCTGCACGAAGATCACCCGGCGCCAGGCGTGGCGCCGCACCGCCTCGCTAGCGGCCAGGACCTCGGGCACCACCACCACGTCGGCGGGCGACGGCGCGGCACCCGGCTCGTCCAGGTCTTCGAGATAGCGCACCGGGACCTCCAGCTCGCGCCAGGCCGGCCGGTAGGGCGCCCGGTGATGGAGCACGCTGGCGTCGTGGCCGAGCTCGCGCAGCAGGCGCACGTGCTCGTAGAGCATCCCCGTGCCCCAGCTCGGCTCGGGATGGTCCGCGATCAGGTAGTGGATCACGCGCGGACGATCACGCCGTCAGGGCGTAGATGCACTGGCGGCAGATGAAGTCGTCGGGGGCGGTCTCCATCCCATAGACCCAGCGCCGCATCAGCGACATGCGGGGACCGGAGAGGATCTCGTCCAGCGACTCGGTGTGGAGGTCGCCGACCACGTACCGGTCGTGGTAGTCCTGGCAGCACAGCACGCACTGCCCCATCGGGTTGACGTGGACCCACTGCACCGGGCGCGAGCCGGTCTGCTCGCAGCCGCACAGGCGCTCGTGGCGGCCCAGGGGGTGCAGCCCGATCGGCACCGAGCCGGCGCGGTCCATCACCTCGTAGAAGTGGACCTGGAACAGGCTGCCGGCGAAGCGCTCGCGGATGGCCTCGAAGTCCTGGCGGTGGACCTCGTCGCCGGAGCCGAGCACCGCCATGTCCATGCGCGGCGCGAGCTGCTTGTCCTTGAGGTAGTCGAGATTGCGCAGGACCAGGGGCAGGTGGTCGCCGCCGCGGTCGCGCGCGTAGCGCTCGCGGTCCAGGGTGGAGAGGTTGATCGACAGGTAGCACAGGCCGCCCATCTCCAGGATGGCGTCGATCCGCTGCGGCGTCAGGCCCGTGGCGTTGGTCAGCACGGCCGGCGGCAGGCCGTAGCGCTTGAGCAGCCGCACCTGGTCCAGGAAGCGCTTGTCGGCCGTGGGCTCGTTGTAGTGGATCATCGAGACGCCCTCGATGGTGTCCCGGTGGGCCGCGAGCTGCGCCACGATCCGCTCGTAGAACTCCATGCTCATGTGGTGGTCTTCCCGGCGGTCGACCGACACCGGGCAGAAGTAGCACGCCTGGTTGCAGACCGTGCTCGCTTCCAGCGACACGTACTTGAGCCGGAACCGCCCAGCCAGATTGGGGGCGGACTCGATGAGCCAGCCGGCGGCGAACAGCCCGGACCGGACCGCGGCCGGCAGGGCGCCGGCCGCGAGCTGGCCGCCGCGCAGGGCCTGAAGCTCCCGGAAGCCGGGCTCGTCCCGCTCCAGGCTCCGGTCGGTCAGGGTGTTGTAGATCCGGTCGGGACCATAGTGCAGGAACGGCTCCACGACCAGCCGGTCGGCGGCTGGCACGGTCGTTTCGGTCCTCTCCAGAAGCTGGTCGATCATCCTCACGGCTCTCCTAACACGTCTCAGGGCGCAAAAATGTCGGCGGTACTATATCAGGCGGTGCGCAGCACCCACCGGTCCAGCTCCTGTCCCGCCGCGTTCACCGCCCGGACGCCCAGAACCGCGCCCCGCGAGCGCTCCGCGATCTCATCCGGAAGGCGCCAGACGGCCTGCGGGGTGTCCAGGAATTCCGCCGCCGCCGGAAAACCGGTGGGGTTGGGCGAGACCTCGATCCAGAGCGGGAAGGGGAAGCCGGTCAGATCCAGCCCAGCCGCCGGAATCTCGCGCAGGCCGGAAGCGGCCGGGGACCGGGACAGCCCGCCGAGCCCTTCGAGGAGACGGGCGAACCGGGCGCCGTACCATCGTTCCCGGAAGCGCCGGGCCGACCCTTCGAACCACTGCTGGGCCCGGGGCTCGCGCGAGGCGCTCTGGCTGTACAGGTGGACCGCTTCGGCGGCCGGCACATACTCGCAGCGCAGACCCAGGTCCCGCGCCCGGAGCAGCCAGTCGGTCTCCTCGAAGAAGAGCCGGTAGCCTTCGTCGAAGGTCCCCACGCGCTCCCAGGCATCCCGCCGGACGGCCAGCAGGCTGCCGCTCAGGGAGTGGCTCGCGAGCGGCTCCCGGGCCTCCCAGTGTTGCCGCGCGTGCCGCCGCCAGCGGTGGCGCGCCTTGCGGGCGGCCAGCACGGAGACCAGCTCCGCGGACCGCGTCCGCTCCTCGGCGGGAGGCAGCAGCATCCGCCGTCCGCGGTCCCACCAGAACGCCGGTCCGGCCACGGCGGCGCCCGATTCCAGCCTCTCCAGCAGGGCGGGCACGCAGCCGGGGAGCACCAGGACGTCGGGGTTCATCAGGATCAGCACCTCGGCCGTGGAGCGGGCCGCCCCGAGGTTGACCCCGCCCGCGTAGCCGAGGTTGGCACCCGGGTCGATCCGCTCCGCCGGCAGGCGCTCCAGGAGGGCGCGTTCCCTGGCGTCGCTGCCGTTGTCCACCAGCAGCCACTCGGTCTTCTCGGCCTGGATGCCGCTGCCGTCGAGGTCGGAGCGCAACGCAGCCAGCGCCTCGGCCGCCAGGTCCGGCGTGTGGTAATGGATGAGAATGACGGCCAGACGCGGACGCGGGCGCCGTTCCGGAGGGGCCGCGTTCGGCTCGGTCAGGCTTGCGGTTCTCATCGGGGGATCGTTCTCGTTTCGGGTGCGCTCGTCCTGGTATACGGATGAGGCGCCGGAAACGTCGCCCGGGGGCTGCCAGGACGGCAGCCCCCGGGAGTATCGGGTCTCTTCTGGGGCCCTTACGGGATCGGGATGAGGGTCGTGACCGGGGCGTTGGCGTTGTCGAGCTGGATGCCCGCATAGCCGACGCTGAACCGGCCCTCGGCGTCCATCGTCGCCGTCAGCCACATCTGGGCATACGGATCCTGGTAGGCCGTATCCGGGTGCTGCAGGTTGAGGTACGTCCAGCCGAAGTCGAACGGGCACAGCAGGTCGGCGTTCACGTCGACCCGGTTGGCCTCGTTCGGGATCACCACGGTCTGGGTGCAGGTCGGGTCGCCCGAGGGGCACTCTTCGGAGGTCACCGGCTGCTCTTCCTCGTCGAAGCAGGCGATCTGCGTCGACTCGAGCGGGTACCACGAAGCCGGGCCGCTCAGCGTGCAGGAGTAGCCCGAAGCCGAAGCGTTGGCCTCGCGCCAGACCAGGTAGTCCGTGCCGCCGTCGAAGCCGCCGCCGTTGACGTAGCGGGCAGCCATCGTGGTCGGCAGGGCCTCGCGGCCGTCAGCCGCGGTGCCGCCGTTGTAACGGCCGTAGAAGGTGTGGTCGCCAGGGGCGAAGCAGGTCGGGCACGCCTCGATGTGGACGACGTTGTCACCCTGGGCGAAGTTCTGGGCCGGGTTGACGTAGAACACGTCGCCCCACAGAACGTTCTGGAAGGTCACGAACGGGCCGTAGAACGCCCAGTCCGAGGGGAAGAACAGGTTGCAGGCGTTCACGGTGTCGACCGTGACGTAGCCGCGCAGGATGTTGTCCTTCTGCTTCGAGCCCGCGCAGTTGCCGGTGGCCGGCGACTGGTTGCCCTGGAGCCAGG
>DATANP010000338.1:0-6286 GCA_036266195.1 Thermoanaerobaculia bacterium
CCCGGCTCCGGCCAAGAGAGAGAGGAAAGGCTGCGCCCGGAACCAGACGCCGATCACCGTGTACACGTAAGAGAGATTGGGGACCAGCCGCCGGAAGTCTCCGCCCTTGGCTCCGAAGGTGGTCGGCAGCCACGACCCGCCGGCCCAGCGATAGAAGAGGACGGGGCCGGCCAGGGTCAGGATCGCGAGCAGCGCTCCCACGACCACAGGCCTGAGCGCCGGACGGCGCCAGAGGAGTGGGCCGTCCTCTTCCCGTTCGAAGACCAGGAGGCGGTCGAACAGGGCGAGGACCACCAGGAGCAGGCCCTCGGGCCGGGCGAGCGCCGCGACGGCCAGGATTGGGACTGCCAGCGGTGGGCGTTCCGGTTGCTCGCGCTCTCTTAGATGAAGAAGGATGCCGGACAGGGACAGGAAGATGAAGAGCGGGATCTCCATGCCGGAGAGAGCCGACCAGACCAGCCAGGAGGTGGTGAGCATCAGGATCGCGGCCAGGCCGGCGAGGCCGCGGCCGAGACCCAGCTCGCGGCCGAGGCGCCAGGCAACCGCCACCCCGGCCAGGTGGAAGGCGATGCCAAGCAGCTTGGTCCAGGCCACGACGCTCCCGGGCAACAGGAAAAGCGGCGCGAGGAGCGCGGTCCACAGCGGCGCGGTCGAGCCGGTCACCAACTCGCCGGGGTTGTAGGACAGGCCCTGGCCCGCGGCCAGGTTGCGCGCGAACTGGAGGTGGATCCAGGAGTCGTCCAGCGGAAAGCCCAGCCCGCCGACCAGGAACAGCTCGGCGGCCAGATAGACCAGGCAGGCCACGGCCGCGGCCGGGATCAACCAGCGCGGGATGCGATCCGGGGAATCGGAAGGGTCGTTCACCTGCCGGGGAGCATACACAACCTTATTGACCTATTATCATCCTCGCTCATGCCTCGGAAGACCTGGACCCCTTTCCAGCGCCGGAAGCGGATGGCCGCGCGCATTGCCCTCTACGGGAGCCTGCTCCTCGTGGGCGGCGTCGCCTGGGCGCTGGTCACGTTCCTGAACCAGCCGTTGCGGGCCGGGGCCGCGGACCGGTGGTCCAAGGTGGACTATCCGAACCTGCCGGAGGTCCGGCTCCTGCGCGACTACGTGCGGATCGACACCAGCGAGGCCACGGGCGACGAGATTGCCGGCGCCCGCTTCCTCGCCGCGCAGCTCGAGAAGGCCGGAATCCCGGCCCGGGTCGAGGTCGTGGGCGAGCGCAAGGCCAACCTCTACGCCCTCCTCGAAGGCGAGGACCATCACCCTCTCGTCCTCCACAACCACATCGACGTTGCGGACGTCGACCCGGCCGAGTGGTTCCACCCGCCGTTCGAGGGCTTCATCGAATCCCCCTGGATCTACGGCCGCGGGGTGTTCGACATGAAGAGCGTGGGCATCGCCCAGCTCCTGGCCATGGTTGATCTCAAGGAGCGCCTCAAGCAGAGCGGCCGGCCGCTCAAGCGCTCGGTCCTCTTCCTGGGCACCAGCAGCGAGGAGCGCGGGAGCCGGCTCGGCGTGCGCCGCATCCTGCGCGAGCACCCGGAGATGGTGAAGGACTTCTGGGCCGTGCTCACCGAGGGCGGCGTGGTCGAGGCGCGGTCCCGCGAAGACGTCAAGTTCTGGGGCACCGAAGTGGCCCAGAAGCGCTACGTGGACCTCCTGGTCAAGAGCGCCACCCGCGAGCCGCTCGACCGGCTGCGCGACAAGCTCAAGGAGATCGGCTTCACCGAGACCGACCTGCGGGTCGTCCCCGAGGTGCGCGAGGTGCTCAAGGTCTACGGCCCCACCCGCGACCGCCAGGAGCTGCGCGACCTGCTGGCCGACCCGGACGCCACCATCCGCAACCCGGCCGAGTTCCACAAGCTGCCGGACTACCTGCGCTCCATGTTCCGCAACGAGGCCGTGCCGTTCAAGCCCGAGAAGGCGAAGGACGGCGGCTGGCAGCTCCTGATCAAGCTCCATCTCCTCCCCGGGGCGGACCTGGAGAAGGAGTTTCCGAAGCTCGTGCCGGCCGCGCTCCTCCAGGGCTTCGCCTGGACGATCGACGCGCCGCCCGCGGTCGATCACGGCAGCCCGGTGGACCACCCCGCGTTCCGGACGATCGCCACGGTCCTCAAGGAGCGCTACCCCGAGGTGCCCAACGGCCCCTACTTCCTGCCGTGGACCGCGACCGACTCCCGGTTCTTCCGTGCGGCCGGCATCCCGTCCTACGGCTTCAGCCCCTTCCTCATCATGAACACCGACACCCTTCAGGTGGACAAGGCCAACGAGCGGTTCGCCCTGCCCGGCTTCATGGAGGGGGTCGAGGTCTACCGCGACGTGGTCCGCCGGCTCGTCTTCGACTGAGCGCTGGTTCGAGACAAGCGGGGGCTGACAATCGCTGTCAGCCGCCTCTGACATTTTGTGTCGAGGTCCGGGTTGGATCCCCATAAGAATCAACAACTTAGAGCTGGCATTGAGCCTGCTATCCAAGGATTCCCGAACGGAGAAGGGCCCCGAGGATGGGGCCGGTTTTCAGGGAAACCCAGGGAGGAGATTTCATGTTGAGCAGAATCCGGAACCGTCAGAAGGGCTTCACGCTGATCGAGCTGCTGATCGTCGTTGCGATCATCGGCATCATCGCCGCGCTGTTGATCCCCAATTTCCTCGACGCTCTGCAGAAGGCGAAGCAGAAGAGGACCGTGGCCGACATCCGCAACACCGGCACCGCGATGTTCTCGTGGCTGACCGACCAGGTCGGCGCGGCCGCCGCCGGCGCCGCCGCTTCGGATGTGAACCTGACCTCGTACGGCACGGTCCTGACGGCCGCCCAGGTAGGCAGCGTCCTCGTGCCGCAGTACATGCAGGACATGCCGGGCGCCGATGGCTGGAAGACGCCGTACGACTACTACCTGAACACGGCGAACCCGCTCGCCCCGACCGTGATGGCGATCCGCAGCAAGGGTCGCAACAAGACGGCCGAGGGCTCGGGCACCTACTCGGTGACGTCGTTCGACCCGACGAACTACGACCAGGACATCGTCTGGGCCGACGGCTTCTTCGTCCGCTGGCCGCAGAAGAACTAACAGCAGCACCGCAGCACGCAGTACCAGCAGCAGAACAGAAACACTCCCTCCTCAGACGGGCGCCCCGGTTGGTGGCGCCCGCTTTTTTTATCCCCTGGGATTGCTTGCGTCCGGAATCGAGGACGACCCGTGTGGCAAAGGATGTCATCGCCGCCCGGGCCGGTTGGCATTTTTTGTCTGTCAATAAATCTCCGGTTTGAATGGAATGAAGCACTTAGAGCCTCCTTCGTCTTGGCATCGACCCTGCTTTGATAGGGATGCAACACGAGAAATCCCAGAGGGGATCAACTAGGGCAAAGCCCGAAAGAGAGGCAATTCATGTTGAGCAGAATCCGAAATCGCCAGAAGGGCTTCACGCTGATCGAGCTCCTGATTGTGGTGGCGATCATCGGCATCATCGCGGCCCTGTTGATCCCGAACTTCCTCGATGCCCTGCAGAAGGCAAAGCAGAAGAGGACCGTGGCCGACGTCCGGAACATCGGCACGGCGATGTTCTCGTGGCTGACCGACCAGGTCGGCGCGGCCGCGGCCGGCGCCTCGGCCTCCGACGTCAACCTGACCTCGTACGGCACGGTCCTGACCGCGGCCCAGGTGGGCAGCGTCCTCGTCCCGCAGTACATGCAGGACATTCCGGGCGCCGACGGCTGGAAGACGCCGTACGACTACTACCTGAACACGGCGAACCCGCTCGCGCCGACCGTGATGGCGATCCGCAGCAAGGGTCGCAACAAGACGGCCGAGGGCTCGGGCACCTACTCGGTGACATCGTTCGACCCGACGAACTACGACCAGGACATCGTCTGGGCCGACGGCTTCTTCGTCCGCTGGCCGCAGAAGAACTAGCAGCACCGAACACTCCCTCCTCAGACGGGCGCCTCGGTTGGGGGCGCCCGCTTTTTTTGTCCCCGATTCAGGATGACAACTGACAGCGATTGTCAGCCATTCTGCGTTCCTTGCTCGTTTTTTGTCACTTGCATTGGTCCAGGGAGAAATGGAAGGTGTTTGAAATCAGCGGTTTGTACAAAGGAGCTGGTCTGGCACCTGCCGTGCTTTACCTGGCATCACGCCATATAACTCATACAAACCGCTTTCCGGGAGAGCCGGGAGGAGAACCCATGTTGAGCAGAATGCGGAACCGACAGAAGGGCTTCACGCTGATCGAGCTGCTGATCGTGGTCGCGATCATCGGCATCATCGCCGCCCTGCTGATTCCCAATTTCCTCGACGCACTGCAGAAGGCCAAGCAGAAGAGGACGGTGGCCGACATCCGCAACACCGGCACCGCGATGTTCTCGTGGCTGACCGACCAGGTCGGCGCGGCCGCGGCCGGCGCGTCGGCCTCCGACGTCAACCTGACCTCCTACGGCACCGTGCTCACGGCGGCCCAGGTGGGCAGCGTGCTCGTGCCGCAGTACATGCAGGACATGCCGGGCGCCGACGGCTGGAAGACGCCGTACGACTATTACCTGAACACGGCGAACCCGCTGGCCCCGACCGTCATGGCCATCCGCAGCCTCGGCCGCAACAAGACCGCCGAGGGCTCCGGCACGTACTCGGTGACGTCGTTCGACCCGACGAACTACGACCAGGACATCGTCTGGGCCGACGGCTTCTTCGTCCGCTGGCCGCAGAAGAACTAGCAGCAGGCAGCACGCAGCACAACGCAGGACCACGCACTTCCTCCTCAGTCCGGGGCGCCTCTGGTTGGTGGCGCCCCTTTTTATGTCTACACTCGGGCCTCCCATGCGAAGAGCTCTGTGCCTTGTCCTCCTGGCCGTCGTGCTCCTGGCCACCGACCGTACTCCCGATCTGTCCGAGGCCGGCCGCTGGCTCCAGGGCTATCTGCGGATCGACACCACGAACCCGCCCGGCCGGGAGCACCTGGCCGCGGCGTACCTGGCGGACATCCTGCGCAAGGAGGGCATCCCCGTCCACGTGGCGCGCTCCGCGAACGGCCGCGCCAGCCTCTGGGCCCGCCTGTCCTCGCCCCGGAGCAACGGCCGCGCGCTGGTTCTCCTCCACCACATGGACGTGGTGAGCGCCGGGCCGGGCTGGACCGTGCCGCCGTTCTCGGGCGAGGTCCGCGACGGCCGCCTCTGGGGGCGCGGCGCGTTCGACGACAAGAGCCTGGGCATCGCCGAGCTGGCCGCGTTCGTGGATCTGAAGCGCCGCGGGGTGCCGATCGAGCGCGACGTGATCTATCTGGCCGTGGCCGACGAGGAGAACGGCGGCATCGAGGGCACCTCCTGGCTGCTGGAGCACCGGCCGGAGATGTTCGCCGGCGCCGAGGCCGTGCTGGGCGAGGGCGGGCGCGCGCAGACCGCCAACGGCCGGCTGCTGTGGTGGGGGATCGAGGTGGCGCAGAAGCGTCCGCTCTGGCTGGAGATCGCGGCCACCGGCCGCGGCGGCCACGCCTCGGGGCTCAACCCGGAGAGCGCCACCCACCAGCTCGTCGAGGGGCTTTCGCGGGTGCTCCAGCGGCCGGCCCGCTGGCGGGTCACCCCGGCCGCCCGGCAATACACGCGCGCCATCGCGCCGCTCCACAACGACCACTGGAAGCGCATCCTCTCCAACATCGACGAATTCGTGAAGCCCGAGGGCCCGACCGAGTTCCTGCTGCCGGGCATGGCCAACCTGTTCCTCGACACGGTCCAGGTGACGGTCCTGCGCGGCGGCGAGCGGATCAACGTGGTGCCCGAGCGCGCCTCGGCCCTGGTGGACGTCCGCCTGCTGCCGGACACCGACGCCCAGGCGTTCCTCGCCGGCATCGAGGAGGCGCTCGGCAAGGGATTCGACGTGAAGGTCCTGGTCACCTCGCCGCCGGTGCCGCCCTCGCCCGCCTCCGGCCGGCTCTACGAGTCGCTGGGGCGGGTCCTGGCCGCGGACGCGCCGGTCGTCCCTACCTTCGTGCCCGGCTTCACCGACTCCCGGTACTTCCGCGAGAGGCGAATTCCCGCCTATGGCATCACCCCGTTCGCGGTGGGCGGCGACGACCTCAAGGGCATCCACGGACCGGACGAGCGCATCCCGATCGACGAGCTCGACCGGGGCGTCGAGCGCATGCGCCGGATCGTCGCCGCCTGGGCCGGTCCGGCGCGCGGGTGACATCCCGTGTCCGGAGCTGACGTTTTTTGTCGAAGAGACTCATGGCTATAGGGTCCAAGTGTTTGAAAAAAGGTGGCTTGCGTCGATGGCCCCTCCTGGCATATCCT
>DATANP010000339.1:0-7223 GCA_036266195.1 Thermoanaerobaculia bacterium
ACTGACGAAGAAGACTCTCGGCTTCTCCATACTTACCCTGACGAGACAGCACACCCGCAAGCTCGTGCAGCGACGCGCCATAGGAGGGGTGCCATACGCCTACCGACTTCTCAGAGACCTCCAGCGACTGACGAAGAAGACCCTCGGCTTCTCCATACTTACCCTGACTCGACAGCACACCCGCAAGCGAGTGCAGCGACGCGCCATAGCCGGGGTGCCACACGCCTACCGACTTCTCCTTGACCTCCAGCGACTGACGAAGAAGACTCTCGGCTTCTCCATACTTACCCTGACGAGACAGCACACCCGCAAGCTCGTGAAGGACCAAGCCATATTCGAGACCCTCCACACCTACAGATTTCTCTTTGGCCTCTACGGCCCGCCGAAGAAGACTCTCAGCTTCGGAATACTCTCCCCGGTCTTTACGAAGGCCTCCGTACTCCGCAAGTACGTCCCCCTTCGTTCGGTCCGCGACAACCAGCGTCAGTGCCCGCTCCAGGATTTGAGCCAGCTCAGAAGATCGTTCGCCAAGCTGGCGCCTCATCTGGGCATGGAGCGTCAGCGCCAGAGCAAGTTGCTCACCCGTCGTTCCAGCGGCCTCGCAGAGTTCCAGGAGAAGAAGCGCCTCCCTGTACCGGGCCTGCCCCCTCAGCCAGAGGGCATACCCCCGAACCATTGGCCAAGCCCGGTCCCCCTCTCCAACTGCATGAAGGTGATGAATTCCTTCCACCTGGTCCGACCATCGCGCCCCTGGTTCCTTCACCCAGGCTTCGTAAGCCATACCAGTTCCCAGATGTGCCTCCCTGCGCTCGGTCTCGCCGGTCTTCGACTCCACGAACGATCGCACAAGGCTGTGCAAGCCCCACCGATCAACCCACTCCAGCCCCTTCTCTGACAGCATCTGCTCACGAAACCGAGTCAGCAGGCCCGTTCGGATCAGTTCTCCCGTGGCAAAGCCGACCCGATCTACCACGAAACGAGGAGCCGGCCGCCTCAAGACCCCAAGCCGCACCGCGTGCTCGCGCGCCGGTGGAGTCAGGCGACCCCAGAGCTCTTCCAGGAGGAGGTCAGCCCGAATCTCTTGTGACTGCTTCGGCAGCACCGGCTCGATCAGATCCTCCCAGGGGTCCCGAACCTCGAATCCAGGCCCCTGCTCATCCACGCGCTCGCTGACCAGACGATCCAGAACCTCCAGGGTCCGCGGATGGCCGTCCACCCGAGTGGCGAGGCGCTCGCGATCCTTGCGGCGCAGCCGCTCAAAGCTCGGGAAGGAGTCGAGCATGCGCAGCACGTCCGCCGGGCTCATGGGATCGACGACGATCCAGGACTCGGCCTTTAGGCCCTTCCAACCGTAGCGGGTCGAGACGAGGATCAGACCGCCTTCGGACAGCCGCTCCATCTCTCCCCACCACTCCCGCGCTTCCGGCTTCCAACTCCCGAGCGCCTTCGGATCGTCCGTCTTCGGACCGTCCTGCAGGGACTCCGCGTTGTCCACGTAGAGGACAAGGCCGGGATGGTCCTTTCTGATCTCCTGAATCGTGGCCACGAACCCGGAAGCAGGCTCCGGCACCGCCTCGCGGAGCCGCTTCAACCGCTCCTCCCAATGAGGAAGCCCATGGACCTTGCCGTGCTCCTCGGCCTGAGCACGCAGCGTCGCCATAGGGTCGGCCTCTTCGTCCAAACCCCGGCCACGGAGAATGAGCTGGTCCTCGGCCCGCGGCGCGAAGGTGTGGCTCAGGAGTTGGCTCGCCAGTGCAGTCTTGCCAAGGCCGCCGAGGCCCTGGAGGACGACCAATCGGATGCCATCGCGCTCCACGCGACGGCGGATTTCATGCTGGAGGCTCCGGCGCCCTACAAAGCCGGTCGCCAGGAGCGGCAGACCGCTCACCTGGACGGTTCGTCGCTGGTAGCGTCTCGCAAGCGGCTTGCGGCCCGCTTCGGCTGGCAGGCCCAGCGAGTGATCCGGACCTCGGTGATAGACCACAAGTTGCGCCCAGCCCAATGGGTAGACGAAGCGCTGTCCTTCGACTTCCAGAGGCTTGCTCAGGGAAGCGCGGGCCTCGGCCGCGGCATGGAGCGTCGTCTCGCCTCGGGACAAGGCCCGATAGAACACCTCCTCGGCACGGGTACAGACCTCGTCGCCCACAGGGCCGAAATAGCCAACCACCTGCACAAAGCCGTTGCGGTGCAGGGTGGCTGCCGTGGAGGGTCCATGGCCCAGGGCGGCGGCGAGGTCCTCTCCGTCGCCGGAGCCCGCGGTGGCGCCGTGGCAGGAAGCCAGGAAGAACAACTTCGGGAAGGCGCCGACCTCGGGAAGAGCGATGTGAAGCTCGCGGACCAGTTCCTCGACAACCACCGGTCTCGAGAGGCCTTGCTCGTCCTCGAAGACCAGCTCTCCGGGCAGGCCGTGGCCGCTGAAGTGGACCGCGGAGGCCCTCTGGCCCTTCACGACCTCCACGAAATCCTCCATCCCACCCAGATCCGAGAAGGCCACCTGTGGGCCCAGCAAGGTCAGCGCGCCCTGGAGGCGGAAGGATTCCTTCTCATAGTCGAGGCGCGTCTGGTCCTCTGGCGCGGAGATGGTCACGGCTACGGTGAGCGGCCCGGCCGGCGCCGTCAGGGGCGGAGCGCCGTCCATGACGGCTTCGCGGACCACGTCCAGCCGGCCATCGCGGACGGCGAACGCTCCTGGGACCGGCGACAGCAGCTCCCAGGGGAGCGCCAGGGCCTGGTCAGAGATGGGGCCGCGATCGGCGACCCGGATCACGAGCCGGGCTCGGCCGAGGTGTACGGCGTTGATCCGTCGGACCACCTGCTGACGCGCGTCCTCCGAGAGGAGCACCGGGGTCAGCTTCTCCGAGATCCGGACGGCCAGGTGCTGAAGGGCTGCCATCAGGACCATGCCGTCGGGGTGGTCGAGGAGAACGGCGGAGCTCACCGACTCCCGCAGCTCTACGAGGAGGGGGATCAGCTCGGCATCCCGGAGGGGATTGGGCACGAGGTGGGGCGGACTCGCGGAGGTCGGACCGGCGATGGTCCACTCCTCTTCCCCCGGGTCGATCTCGAAGACGAGATCCTCCGTGGGCTGAGCCAGCTTCTCCGCCTGCTCGTCAGGTGCCGCCATGCGATCTCCGTCAGGGAATCTTCTGTCGTGATCTCTCAAAAAGTATAGCGCTGGCGACGATCCGAAAAGCGCCGGCGAGGCGCCGGCGCTCCCAGGGAGGACGCGCTTCTCCGCACCTCAGGCCGGCTGCAAACCAGCGCCCGAGGCGGCCGAGTTTGTCGCAACAATTCGAGGGGCCGGGTCTGCCCAAGAAGACCCCTCCCCGACCCTCCCCTGCTGCGCAGGAGAGGGCGCCGCCTCCCTCCCGGATCACGAGGGAAGAATACCCTGGGAGGGTATGTTCGAGACCCTGCCAAAAAATTTCTCAAACTTTTTTCGGCGGATTTGTCAAAAAAGGGGGGGGCTGCGGCAACTTATATAGGAAGAGGCTACCAACCTCCTTCAACCCGAATTCAGGAGCGGTCCAATTTCCTCCGGCCGCTCCTCTTTTTTTTCTCCCCTTCCCAGGATGATCTGACACGTTCCGGCAAGTCGGTGCCGTGTCCCCGGAATTCCTGGGAGAGTCCCCGGCGCGGCGGGGAGAGTCCCGGCCAGTCCGGGGAGACTTCCCGACAATCCGGGGAGACTGTTCGGATTGCCGGGGAGGGTTCCCAGCGCTCTGGGAAGGGTTCCCGGCACTTCCGGGGAGGCTACCCGGCGGGCCGGGAAGTCTCCCGGGCGTTTCAGGAACACTCCCCGGCGCGGTCGGGAGACTCCCCGGAACGCCGGGAACCCTCCCGGACAAACCGGGAACACTCCCGGGCGTTCCGGGGATTGTCCGGAGCGACCGATCTACTCCAGTGTCACCGGCACCGTTCCGCCCGGCACCACCGTGGCCGTTCCGGTCCAGGTGCGGCCGTCGGCGGCGGTGACGTCGACCTTCCAGGCTCCGGGCGCGAGGCGTTCGAGCTTGAGGGCTCCGGCGTCCAGGTCGAAGTCGGCCTTGGCGTCTCCCCAGGGGGTACGGAAGGGCTTGCCGCCGGCGTCGGTCAGGCGGACCTTCGCTCCGAGCCGGGTGCCGGCCAGGGCGGGGACCTTCAGATCCAGCCCGCCCGGCAGCGGCAGGACGACCCGGCCCGCGTTGCCCGGCGAGGTCACGGGCAGGGTGACCGGGGCCGAGCCGTCGGCATCCAGAATCAGCTCCCAGTTGCCCGGGGCCACGCTCGCGACCCGCACGCGGCCGTTCTCCCCCACCGGGTAGGTGCTTGAGGCGGCCACCTTGCCAGCGCTGTCCAGCACGGCGGTGCGGATGGTGTCCGGCGAACGGCCCGACGGGAGCAGGACCTCCAGGGTCACCCCCTCCGTGGCCTGGAGCAGGATCTCCAGGTCTTCCGGCGGCGAGCCGGTATCCAGGTGGACCTTCTCCTCGGCCGGGGCGTAGCCGGCCAGGATCGCCCGCACCCGCCAGTCCCCCTCCGGCACGTCGGGCAGGCGGAACTCGCCCTTCACGTCGGTGACCGCTTCCAGTCTCATGAAGGACTTGCTCTCCTGGCCCTCGGGCTGGAGCAGGCTCACCTGCACGCCCACGACCGGGCCCTGGTCCAGCGAGTCCCGGATCCGGCCGGCGATGGCCGCGGTCTGGAGGTCGATGCGGAGGTCCTTGTCTCCGGACAGCTCCACGCTCTCCTTGTGGTTCGTCTGGCCCCGGCGGTCGATCACTTCGAGATCGTAGGTTCCGCTCTCCAGGCCCTCGTAGCGGAAGCGGCCTTCGTTGTCGATCTCGGACCAGCGGCCGGCCACGCCGGGGCCGGAGAGGGAGATGTTCAGGCCGCGCGCCGGTTCGCCGTTGCGCAGCACCCGGCCGGTCAGGAGGTGGCCGTCCTTGAACTCCAGGTCCAGCCTGGCCTCGCGGTCGCCCTTCTCCAGGGTGACCCGGCCCTCAGTCTGGCGCGCGCCGCGGACCGAGGCCACCACCCGGCGCTCGCCGGGCTCGACCTGCTCGACGCGGTAGTTGCCGTCCGGCGACACCCGGCCGGTGTGGAACTCGTCGTCCACCCACACGCTCACCTGCGCCAGCTCGGTGAAGTCGAGGCCGGAGAGCTGGCCCACGATGGCGCCGCCGGTGGTCAGCTCCACTTCGACGCCGCTCAGCGAGCCGCCCGCCACGGTCAGCTCCTGCCCGTCGCCGCGGATGAAGCCCTCCTTCTGGGCCGCGATCCGGTAGGTGCCGTCGGCCACGCCCACGAGGGTGAAGCCGCCGTCCGGACCGCTCACGGCGTTGGGCAGGTTCCAGGAGTTGTTGCCTTCGCGCAGGGTGACCAGGGCGGCGGCCACGGGCGAGCCGTCTTCGTCCACCACGCGGCCGGCGACCTGGGCGCCCGCCTCCAGGGTGAAGTCGACGGTGTTGGCCCCTTCGCGGGCCTCCAGCTCCCGCACGCCCTTGCGGAAGCCCTTGGCCTCGGCTTGAAAGGTACGCGCGCCCGGGACGATCCCGTCGATACGGTAGTAGCCGTCGCCGTCGGCCATGGCGACCGCGGAGCCGATGACGATGAGGGCGTTCGAGCTTTCGGGCTTGACCAACTCGACCTGGGCGCCCGGCACCGGCCGGCCGCTCGACAGCACCCGGCCCTCGACCACGGCGCCGGCCGGCAGGACGACCTCGACGCCCTTCAGGTCCTGGCCGCTCGTCACCTCCAGGTTGCTCAGCTCGACCGACTGCCGGCCCGCGGCCTCGGCCTTGAGCTCGAAGGTGTTGGGCGGCACGTCCTCGATCCGGAAGGCGCCGTCTTCCCCGGAGACCGCCTGCTTCATGTCGGCGTCGGAGAACATGACGAAGCCCGGCCCCATGGCGGTCGGGGCCGTGGGGATGAGGTAGATCTGTGCGCCGGCCACGGGCTTGCCGTCCGGGTCCACGGCCCGGCCCTCCACGGCCGAGGTGGGCTTGAGCACGATGCGGATCGGCTCTTCCGTGGGCACCCGGATGCCCGGGGCACTGCCGCGCGCGTAGCCCGAGCGCTGGACGGTGACCTCGACGGTCTCGCCCGCGCGCCGGTCCTCCACCCGGAAGAAGCCGTCCGGCCCGGTGAGCGCCGCGGGAGGTCCGTCCTCTCCGCGGAAGCCGGCCAGGGGGTCGTTGGAGGCAGTCCTGACGGAGATCCGGGCGCCTTCGACCGGCTTGCCTCCGGCACCGTTGACGAAGCCCTCCAGGGCCACGCCTTTGACGAGGGCGACCGTCCCGAGATCGAGGGAGCCGGCTCCCTGCGGCACGCTCAGGCCCGGGACGGTGATCGGCGCGTAGCCGGGGCCGCGGGCGGTGAGGTCATAGTTGCCGGCCGGGAGGTCGGGGATCTCGAAGCGGCCGTCTGCGCCCGCCGTGGCCTCGAATTTCGAGGAGTCGTCCTGCCGCATCATCCGGACCATCATGTCGCCGGCGACCGCGGGCTCCAGAAGGACGGTGGCGCCGACCACCGGCTGGTCGGTCTGGTTCACCACGCGGCCGAAGCCGGTCCGGCCCTTGCGCAGCACGAGGCGCAGCGGGGCGGCCGGGCGGCCGGGCTCCAGCGGGGGCACGGTCTCGCGGGTCGTGGCGAAGCCGCGCCGGGCGAGGGTCAGCTCGTGCGCCAGGCCGGGGTAGAGGGTGGAGATGCGGAAGGCGCCCGCGGCCGTGGTGATGGCGGTGCCGCCGCTCCCCCAGGCGGCCATGGTTCGGGCCCGGCTGCCGGGCTGCAGCCGGGCTTTGACTTCCACGGCGGAGACCGGCCGACCCTGTTCGTCCAGGACGATGCCGGCGAGGGCCACGGCCGGCTCCAGAGCGAGGGCCGGAGCCCGGCGGTCGTCCGGCTGGACGACCAGGGAGGTCTCCTGCTCGAAGAAGCCCGGGGCGGCCGCCGTCAGGGTCAGCTCGCGGCCGGGCACGGCTTCGAAGCGGTAGGAGCCGTCCGGCTCCACGCGGCGGACCGCTCCCTTGTCCTCAGACCAGACCAGCGCCTGGGGGATGGGGCGGCCGTCCGCGGCGGAGACGACACGGCCGGCCAGGGTCCGGGTGGCAGGCAGGCGCAGCTCCTTTGGACCTCGATCTATCTCGCGGGCCGGCTCGACGTAGCCGGTCAGGCTGCGCTCTCCGGCCAGCACGGACAGCCGGACCTTGTCGCGGCCGGCCAGTGGGATGGTCAGGAGACCG
>DATANP010000340.1:0-9592 GCA_036266195.1 Thermoanaerobaculia bacterium
CGCAGCCGCTTGACGGCCACCTGCCGCTTGAGCCGCTCATCCCAGGCGCGCCACACCGAGCCCATGCCGCCGGAACCGAGCGGCTCGTCGAGTCGATACGGTCCAACCCGCTCGGGCAGGCCAGCACGGTCCATCCGCTCCTCCGCGACCATCATTATTGTAGTAACGTGATTATCGCAGAAAATCCTCAGAGGCGGTCGGACTAAAGAGGCCTGTCCTTCCGCCGCACCGAAATCAGCAGCTCCCCGCCCTCCCGCGCCACCTCGTGGCCGGCGTTCACCCAGGCGTCGAAGCCCCCTTCCAGGGGGCGGACCCGGTTGAAGCCTCTCGTCATCAGCTCGCGTGCCACACGGGCCGCCGTCGCCTCGTTCGGTCAGGTACAGTAGAGGACGATATCCCTCTCTCTCGGCAGGTCGGCGAGCTTCTCGTCCAGCTCTTCCAGGGTCATCCGCAGCGCTCCCGGGATGTGGCCGACGTGGAACCGGGATTGGGTGCGGACGTCCACGATGACCGGCGCTTCGCCCCGGTCGATCATCTGGCGCAGCTCGTAGACCGTGATCCTCGCCAGCTCCAGCATGCGGAGGAGACGGCGGCGCTGGAAGTACTTCACCGCCACCACCAGCGCCAGGCCCACCGCCAGGATGATCACGGCCCAGAAGCCCAGGGTCTCCAGGTAGTCGAGCGCTCTCACGACCGCGCTGCGGAAGATCCAGCCCACGGTTATGCCGGACCCGATCCAGAGCAGGCTGCCCAGGCTGTCCCAGAGCAGGAAGGCCGGCAGGCTCGTGCCCATGGTTCCGGCGAGCGGCGGGGCCACGGTGTTGTAGCCGGGAATGAACTTGGCGAAGAGCAGCGACACCGCGCCGCGGCGCTCGTAGAGGGATTCGGTCTGGCGGACGCACGAGTCCGGCGAGAGCGAGATCCGGCAGACGACCCGCAGCACCTTGTGGCCCTTCCAGCGGCCGACGAGGAACCACACCGTGTCCGCCAGGACCGAGGCGAGCAGGGCCGCGGCCAGCAGGGGAATCAGTTGCAGCCGGCCCCGCGCCGCCAGGGCGCCGGATACGATCAGCGTCGGCAGGGCCGGGACCGGCGCTCCGATCTGCTCCAGGAAGACGTTCGCGAAGACCAGGCTGATGCCGTGCCGGAGAAGGCGATGAAGAAGCGTGTTCATTCGAGCCCTGGCAGAACCGTGCGCGGCGATGCCGGTGTTGCAAAGACCACACCGCCGACGACCGCGCCCGCGTCCCGCAGGTCGCGCGCGAGCTCGTCCAGGGCGGCTTCCAGGGAGGGGAGCTGGACCTCGGCCACGGCTTCGGCCATGAAGATGCCGAGGTCGGTCTCCGGGTGCAGGCAGGTGGCCGTCGAGTCGCGGTGGTTGAAGGCCCAGCAGGTCACCTCGGAGCCCGAGGCGTAGATGGGCACGGTCGGTTTGAGCGGCATGTCCTCGGGCTTGGCGCCCAGGGGGTGGAAGACGTCGCCCTCGCGGGGGAGCCGGAGGACGACTTCCTGGACCGGCAGGCGCGCCACGTCGTAGGCGCCCATCGGGGCCAGGTGCTTCACGGAGACCGCCGAGTAGAGGTTGACCAGCGGCAGCGGCGTACTGATCCAGGAGCCCTTGAGCAGGCGGCGGGCGAGCTGCTCGGCGCTGCTCTTGTAGGTCGAAGGTTTGACGCCCGACTGCTGGTAGGCCTTGCGCCACTCGCGGATGCGCGGCTCCTCGCTGATGGTCTCGACCGTGACGCCCTGGGCGCTCAGCGGCGCGGCCAGAGCCTCGGCCGGCTCCAGGGTCACCCGCTGGGCGGCCGAGGCCAGGCCTCTCGCCAGGAATCCGCCTACCCGGCAGGCCGGGAAGCGCTCCAGGATCTCCGGGTCGATCTCGATGCGGATCTCGTCGGTCATGCCTCGGAGGTTATGCCGAAGCCGAGGCCGGCCTCAAGCTCCTCCTCCGGTGGCCGCGCGGACGACGGCTCCTCCAGGACGTGCAGGCGCATGCGCAGGGCCTCGCCGTATCCGGCGGGGTCCAGCTTCGACAGTCCCCGGTGCGCACGCCCGAGCTGGTGGTGCGGGATGCCGGGGAAGAGATGGTGCAGCAGATGGTAGCCGTCGTTGTGCGGGTGGAGGAGCACCCGGTGGACGAGGCCGATGTTGCTGATGGTCGCGTCGAAGATGGTCTCCTGGCCCTCGTACTGGTGCTTGCCGGCCTCGGCGATGAAGCGGTGCCAGGGGAGGGCGAGGAAGAACGGTCCGATCCAGAAGGCCAGCCAGAGCCCCAGGGCGCGGCCCGGGCCGAACGCCAGGGCCAGGGGGAGGACCAGGAACGCGCCGTGCCAGAGCAGGGAGGCCGCGAGCACGGCCGGCCGGGTGTGGATCACCCGCCACCAGCCGATGACGTAGGCCACGATCCGGCTTACGATGCCGAGCGCGAAGCGGAGCGGCCGGCGGCGGTCCAGGCCCTCGATGTCCAAAATCTGGTAGCGCTCGAGGTCGGCGTCCTCGTCGGTGCCGAAGGAGAAATGGTGGAGCTTGTGGCCCGGGCGGTAGCCCACCACGTTGCTGAACACCGGCACGGCCGCGAGCAGGTTGCAGAGGAAGTCGTTGAGCCGGTGGTTGGAGCGCGACCAGTTGAAGTGGGAGCCGTCGTGGACCAGGTTTTCCAGTCCGCGCTGCGAACGGATGATGCCCAGGACGGCGAGCGGATAGAGCAGGGCTCCGGCCGCCGGGTGGAGATTGACCCACGCCGCGACGACGAGGGCGGCGAGGAGCGCGATGGCCGCGTGGTCGCCGAGCGCGGTCAGCACGGTGAGCCACGGGCGGGTCGTATGGCATTCCTTGAGAAAGGCACGAGCTTTTTCCGGAGCCTTGTAACCCCGTTGCCACTTGCCTTTGTTGTCTGTAATCAATTCGTGTTGTATTGACATATGTGAAGCCCTTTTCCCCTCTCTACCCTGGATGTGTGCCGGCAACGGGGCAACGGGGGACAAACTTGACAGCCCCGACCCCGCCTGTTGTAATCGGCCCCGTCTGGGATGACGACGATGAGCATGACGACCGACTGCCGTTCCGCCTCCGCCGCCGCGCCTCTGGGCGCCTGGCGGGGCCATGCTCATCCTCACCACGCCGTGAGCTGAGCCGGGCCCGTCCCGGCATCGCCGGCCCGGGACGAGAGCCAAGCCACCGCTCAGAGCCGCCTCCTTCCGGGTCCGGAAGGAGGTTTTTCGTTTTGGACTCTTTCGAGGGCAGGACCGCGGCCACCGAGGCTAATACCGAGGTGGGAAGGGCCATCCTGATTGCGACTCTCACGGCGTCTCCGCCTCCGTCGGCTGATTTCGATCTGGCATCCGCGGACTGGCTCGAGGTGCGCGCCGACCTGGTCGGCGATCTCGATCCCGCCCCCCTGCGCCGGGCCTTCCCGGGCAGGCTTCTCTATACGTTACGCAGCCGGGCCGAAGGAGGCGCCACCGAGATCTCGCCGGAGCGCCGCAAGCGCCGCCTGCTCGACGCGGCCGCGCGCTACGACCTGGTGGACCTGGAGATGGCGCGCGACCTCACGCCGGACATCCTGCGCGCCATCCCCGCCAACCGGCGGGTGATCTCCTGGCACGGCCCTGTCACGCCGCTCGCCGGGCTGCAGAGCACGTTCAAGCGCATGGCCACGGTCGAGGCTCTCCTCTACAAGCTGGTGCCCGCGGCCACGCAGGCGGGCGAGGAGCTGGCGGCCCTCCTGTTTCTCAAGGGGCTGGAGCGGCGGGACGTGATCGCGTTCTGCACCGGCCTGGCGGGCGTGTGGACCCGCCTGGCCGCCCCGCGGCTCGGCGCGCCGGTGGTCTTCGGCTCGGCCGGGGACCTCGCGGGCGCGCCCGGGCAGCCGTCGATCCGCCGGCTGGTCGAGGATTTCGGGCTGCCCGCCCTGCCGCCGGTCGAGGCGCTCTTCGGCGTGGTCGGCAATCCCGTCTCGCACTCGCTCTCCCCGCGCATCCACAACGCCGCGTACCGCGAGCTCGGCATCCCGGCCCTGTTCCTGCCGTTCCACGCCGATTCGTTCGGCGACTTCTGGCTGGAGGTGGTGGAGTCGGGCGCGCTGGAGGAGATCGGTCTGCCCATCCGCGGCCTGGCCGTGACCACCCCCTATAAAGAGGCCGCGCTGGCCGTTGCCGGAGCGGAGAGCCCGCGCGCCGGTCTCATCGGCGCGGCCAACACGCTGGTCTGGAACCAGGGGGTCTGGGAGGGCGAGGCCACGGACCCGGACGGCATCGTCTCGCCGCTGCGCGAGCGGGGCATCGCGATCAAGGGCCGGGCCGCGGCGGTGGTCGGCACCGGAGGGGCCGGGCGTTCGGCCGCGGCGGGGCTCGCCACGGCGGGCGCGCGAGTGACGCTGTTCAACCGCGGCGCCGAGCGCGGGCTCCAGGCCTCTTCGCTCCTCGGCCTGCCGTTCGTGCCGCTCGCCGATCTCGATCCTTCCGGCTTCGACATCCTGGTCAACGCCACGTCGCTCGGACGCCAGGAGGGCGAGCCGCTGCCGTTCCCGGTGGACGCCCTGCGGCCGGGCGCGGTGGTGATTGACATGGTCTACCGCACGGCTCCGACGCCGCTGCTGCGCGCCGCGGCCGAGCGCGGGGCGGTGACGGTCGACGGCCGCGAGGTGCTGATCGGCCAGGCGGCGGGCCAGTTCCGGATGATGACCGGCCGCGAGCTGCCCGTGGCCCTGGCCCGCCGGGTGACGGGATTGGAGAGCGCGGCATGAAGGTCTCCGCGGCTCTGCCGACCGGGGTGGCCGCTCTGCTGTTCGAGAGCGCGCGCCGCCGCCGCGAGATGGAGCTGCGGCTGGTCGCCCGCGTGGTGGCCGCGGGCTACGGCGAGGTGATCCTGCCGATCCTCGACTACCTGGAGCCGTACGAGCAGTTGCTGACCGCTTCGAGCCGTTCGGAGCTGTACCGCTTCATCGACCGTGACGGCGAGCAGCTCGCGCTGCGGGCGGACTTCACGCCCATGCTCGCCCGCCTGCTCGCGCCCCGGATCGGGGGTCTTCCCCTGCCGCTGCGGGTGTTCTACAGGGGCGACGTGATTCGCTACGAGGAGGAGAGGGCCGGCCGGCAGCGCGAGTTCTACCAGCTCGGCGCCGAGCTGCTCGGGGCCGGCGGCGAGCCGGGAGAGCAGGAGATCCTGCGCCTGTTCCTGGACGCACTGGCGGCCAGTGGGGTCGGAGACCGTGCGCCGGTGCAGGTGGTGCTCGGGCTGGCTGGCTCGCTCGACCATCTGCTCCTCGGCTGTGGCGATCCCGGCACCCTGGCATCGGCCGTGGCGCGGCGCGAGCGCAGCGAGGTCCGTAGACGGTGTCCCGAGCTGCTGCCGGTGGTCGAGACCGGGCTGCCCGCGCACCCGGAGGACCTGGGCGAGCCCGCGGCCGCCCGGTTGCGCGGCCTCCTCGCGCTGCGCGACGAGCTGGCGCCGGCCGTGCCGCAGGTCCGGTTCTCGGTGGACCTGGCCGAGTTCGCGGCGGCCGGACAGGGCGACAGGTCGTATTACGACGGCCTGGTCTTCCGCGCCTATGCCGGGCCGTCGGCGCTGCCGGTGGGCGGCGGCGGACGGTACGACCGGATGTTCCGCGCACTCGGCGCCGAGGTGCCGGCCGTGGGCTTTTCGGTCTCGGTCGATCGCCTGGTCGAGGCGGGGAGGGCTGCAAGATGATCCGCCTGGCGCTTCCCAAGGGCCGCAACCTGGAGCCGGCGCTGGCCGCGTTCCGGGCCGCCGGCATCCCGCTCCTGGGGCTCGATCCGAACGGCCGCAGCCTGCGCACGCGGCTGGCCGAGGGGGTCGAGGTCCTGTCGCTCAAGGACTGGGACCTGCCGCTCTACGTGGAGCACGGCGTAGCGGACTGTGGCATCGTGGGGAGCGACGTGCTGGCGGAGGTGGACGGCGATCTGCTGGTGCCGGTGCGGCTGCGCGAGGGGCGCTCGCGCCTGTCGCTGATCGGCCGCTCGCCCGAGTCGATGCCGGCGCCGGGCGGGCAGGTGCGGCTGGCCACGAAGTATCCGAACACGGCGCGCCGGATCGTGGACGAGCGGCCGTGGGGCGCGGAGATCGTGAAGCTCTCGGGGTCGATCGAGCTGGCGCCGATCCTCCATCTGGCGGAGCTGGCGCTGGACATCGTGCAGTCGGGACGGACGCTGAAGGAGAACGGGCTGATGGAGATCGAGACGGTTGCCGAGGTCGCGGCCTGCCTGGTGGTGAACCGGGCTTCGTTCCAGCGCCACCGCGCGCTGTTCAACGACTGGATCGGACGCCTGGAGGCGGCGGAGGTGGTCTCGTGAGCGTCCTGACCGTGATCGAGGCGGGCTCCCGGGCTGGCCGGCGCGCTGTCGAGAAGCTGGTCCGCCGCGGCGAAGGGATCCTGGACGAGAGGACGATGCGCAAGGCGTCGGCGATCGTGACGAGGGTCCGCCGCAAGGGCGACCGGGCGCTCCTCGACTTCGCCCGCAAGCTGGACGGCGCCGGTGCTTCCTCGGTCTCCGAGCTGAGGCTGAACATCCCCGCCGGCTCCGGCGCGCTGCCCGGCGGTTTCGCCGAGGCGCTGGAGCGGGCGATCGCGGCGGTCGAGCGCTTCCATGCGCCGCAGGTCCGCACCGGGTATTGCTTGCAAAGCGGCCTGGACGACGAGGACGGCGTGATGCTGGAAGAGCGCATCCAGCCCTTGCGGCGGGTCGGCGTCTACGTCCCGGGCGGCCGCGCGGCCTATCCCTCGACCGTGGTCATGACGGTGATCCCCGCCAGGCTGGCCGGCGTGCGGGAGATCGCGGTGGCCACGCCGCCGGGCTCGTACCGTTCGAACGCGGCCCTCCGCCACACGCTGGAGCGCCTCGGGGTGACCGAGGTCTGGGGCATGGGCGGCGCGCACGCCGTGGCCGCCTTCGCCTATGGCACGGAGACGGTCGGGCGCGTGGACAAGATCGTGGGCCCAGGCAGCGCCTGGGTCACGGCGGCCAAGAAGGTGGTCTCCGGGGATGTTGGGATCGACGGCATCGCCGGGCCGAGCGAGGTGGTGATCGTGGCCGACGCGGACGCCGATCCGGCGCTGCTCGCGGCCGATCTGCTGGCCCAGGCCGAGCACGATCCGCTGGCCGCGGCGGTGCTGATCGTCACGGACCGGAAGCTCGGCAAGCTCGTGGCGCGGGAGGTGGGGGAGCAGCTCCGGCCGCTCTCCACATCCTCGACGGCCCGGGCTTCGCTGACGCGCTTCGGCGCGGTGCTGGTCGTCCGCTCGCTGGACGAGGCCGTGCACCTGGTGGAGAAGATCGCGCCCGAGCACCTTCAGCTCGTGGGCCAGCAGTCCGAGACGCTCGCCGGCCGGATCTCGTCGGCGGGCGCGATCTTTCTGGGCGCCTCCACGCCGGAGGTGTTCGGCGACTACATCGCGGGGCCGAGCCACGTGCTGCCGACCTGCGGCAGCGCGCGCTTCGCCTCGTCGCTCGGAGTCGAGGACTTCCTGCGGCGGAGCCACGTGATCCGCTTCACGCAGGCCGCTGCCGCGCGCCGGGCCGCGGCCGCGGCGGCCCTCGCGGACGCCGAGGGCCTGCCCGCGCACGCCGCTTCGGCGCGGAGGAGACTCGGATGATCCGTCCGATCGATCCCGTGTCGCTGGTCCGGCCGGAATTCCGGCGGATGTCGGCGTACCACCTGGACCTGACCCCCTGCCGGCACAAGCTGGACCAGAACGAGGTCCCGTGGGACCTGCCGCGGCGCATCAAGCTCGCGGTGACCGAGGGGCTGATGGCCGCGGACTGGGCCCGCTATCCGGACTTCCACGGCGACGACCTGCGCCGCGATCTGGGCCGGCTGCACAACTGGCCGTGGGAGGGGATCCTGGTCGGCAACGGCTCGAACGAGCTGCTGGCCACGGCGCTGGAGGCGCTGGTGGCGCCCGGCACCGAGGTGATCGGCGCGGAGCCGAGCTTCGGTCTCTACCGCATGTTCGTGATGCGCTCCGGCGGCGTGCCGCGCTTCCTGCTCCGGCCGGACCTGCGCCGTCCGGCGCTGGTGATGGACGAGATCGAGGCCGAGGTGGAGCGCAACCCGCGCCGGCCGGTCCTCCTCTGCACGCCGAACAACCCGACCGGCGACGCGCTGCCGCCGGAGTGGGTGGCCGCACTGCTGGAGCGCCTGGAGGGGCCGCTGCTCCTGGACAACGCCTACGGCGAGTTCAGCCGGTTCGACTACCGGCCACTCCTGGCCCGCTACCCGCACCTGCTCCTCTTCCGGACCTTCTCCAAGGCCTGGTCGCTGGCCGGCATGAGGCTGGGCTACCTGATGGCGCGGCCAGCTCTGGTCGCGGAGCTGATCAAGGTGAAGCTCCCGTACAACCTCGGCCACGCCGCGATCCTGGCCGGCCGCGCCGTGCTGGCCGAGGAGGAGGAAGCCCGGCGCCGCGTCCGCGTGATCGTCGCCCGGCGCGCGCAGTGGACGCGCATGCTGGCTGAGGAAGGTTTCGAGGTCTTCCCGTCCGAGGCCAACTTCCTGCTGATCCGCTGCGAGAGCCCGGACAAGGCCCGTCAGGTGCGCGACGGTCTGGCGGCGCGGGGCATCCGCATCCGCGACGTCGGCCACTACGCCGGCCTCGCCAACTGCCTGCGGGTGAGCGTCGGGAGCGGGATGGCGCTGCGCGAGACGCACTTGGCGCTGGAGGAGATCCGGGAGGGGGTGCCCGTTGCGGAGACGCGGTTGAACACCGAACCCCTCACCCCCCGTCCCCCTCTCCCGCAAGGGGAGAGGGGGGGGCCCGCGTCCGACGACGAAGTGGAACAGGAGGAGATGGCCTTCGACAGCGAGCTCCCCTCTCCCGTTCCGGGAGAGGGGCCGGGGGTGAGGGCCTCGCGGGTTGAACGCTCGACGAAAGAAACCACCATCCGCCTGGCGCTCAACCTCGACGGCGGCCCCCGGAGCATCGACGTCCCGAACGGTTTCTTCGGCCACATGCTGGAGGCCCTGGCGACGCACGGCGGCCTCGGCCTGGACCTGGAAGCCGAGGGCGACACGCAGGTGGACCTCCACCACACGGTGGAGGACGTGGGGATCGCCCTGGGCGAGGCGCTGGCGTCAGCGCTGGGGGACCGGCGCGGTATCGTGCGCTTCGCCCATGCCTATGCGCCGCTCGACGAGGCTCTGGCCCGGGCGGTCGTGGATCTTTCGGGGCGGGGGAGCTTCGCCTGGAACGCGCCTCGCGAGGTGGCGGCGGGCTGGGTCACGGCGGATTTTCCGCTCACCCTGGTGGCCGACTTCTTCCAGGCATTCGCGGACCGCGGACGGCTGACGCTCCACCTGGACGTGCTCTCGGCGCGCAACGGCCATCACGCGGCCGAGGCGGCGTTCAAGGCGGCGGCGCTGGCAATCCGGGCCGCGGTGGCGATCCGGGCCGGCTTTTCCGAGGTGCCGAGCACCAAGGGGACGCTCTCGGTATGAACGTCACGGTCATCGACGCCGGGGTCGGCAACCTGGGCAATCTGGTGCGGGCCTTGGAGCGCATCGGCGCATCGGTCGAGGTCACGCTCGATCCGAAAGAAGTGGTGGCGCGCCGGTGCCTGATGCTGCCGGGCGTCGG
>DATANP010000341.1:0-9672 GCA_036266195.1 Thermoanaerobaculia bacterium
AAGTGGACGATATGGAAGGGTCTCTTCTCCTTGCGCGCCGTCGAAATCAGCTCTTCGAGCCGGGAGAGCGTCGGCGGCTGGCAGAATTCCAGCTCGACCGCGCCCTCCGGCAGGAGGTCGAGGGCGTCGAGCAGGGGGGCCATGCTGCTGCGCGGGTCGATGAAGCCCGCCTTCGAAGGCCGCGCCACGATCAGCAGCAGACGCAGGGGGAACTTGAATTGCAGGGATCTCGCGGCTCCGGGCTTGGCGCCGATGAGCTGACGGCGAATCGAAACGCCTTGGAACGCCAGCGGGCCACGCCGGTCGCGCATCAGCTCCCAGGGCTGCTGGAGGAATTGGCTCTGGTCCGAACCCAGGGTGAGCAGGACCGGCCGTCCGTCCTTTGAGGCTTCGAGCAGGTTGCGGTAGACGTGGGTGCCCTCGGCGGTGCCGAAGCAGGCTTCGAAAAGCTGCCGGCCCCAGGTGTCGATCTTCGCCTCGACTCCTTGCGCTCGCACCCGCGTCCCGGCGCCGACGAAGTCGTAGTAGTCCTCCAGATACCAGCGCAGGTTCGCCGCGTCGGCCACGGTCAGCGGCAGGTCGAGATTGAAGGGCTCGGATTCCTGGCCGCCCTCCTCGATCCAGCGGGCCCGGTAGCCCCCATCCTGCCGGTTCACGACGAGGCGTACCGGATAGACGTCTTCCATCGCGCGCCCCTCCCTTTGCGGATGCTTCAAGGATATCTTGAAAGACCCCTCCCCATCCCTCCCCTGCTTCGCAGGAGAGGGCGCCCCCTCCCGCTCTTGGTTAGAGCCGGCGAGGATGCCGGCGCTCCCAGCTCTCCCTAAACTCCCGGACGCCGGCACCCGTATACACCCGGCGGGGGTAGAATTTCCTTCTCCCCGGACCACGACGGTCCGGCCATCTATCGAGGACAACCTGCATGAGCCGACAGCCTCTCTTCCGGCGGGTCTTCAGGAGAACGTGGGCGGGTCTCGCGTTGCTCGCGCTCGCTCTGCCCGTTGCCGGACAGGATCTGAAGTCGTTCGAGGAGCGGACCACGGTCCACAAGCTCGCCAACGGATGGACGTTCATCCTCGTCGAGCGGCCGGTCGCACCGGTGTTTTCCTTCTGCACGCTGGCCGACGTGGGCTCGGCGCAGGAGGTGCCCGGGATCACCGGGCTTGCCCACATGTTCGAGCACATGGCTTTCAAGGGGAGCCCCCACATCGGCACCAAGGACTGGCCGTCCGAGGAGAAGGCTCTCGCCGCTCTCGAAGCCGCCTACCAGGCCTGGCAGACTGAACGACTCTCTCCGAAGTCCGATCCGAAGAAGGCCGAGCAGCTCCTCGCCGAGTTCAAGGCCCGCCAGGCCGAGGCTTCCAAGTTCGTCGACGAGACCGGCTTCGACACCATCCTCTCCCGCGAAGGGGCCACCGGGCTCAACGCGCAGACCGGCGCCGACGAGACCCGGTACTACTACTCCCTGCCGGCGAACAAGCTCGAGCTGTTCGCGTTCCTCGAATCCGAGCGCTTCCTCCACCCGGTGTTCCGCGAGTTCTACCAGGAGCGCGACGTGGTCCAGGAAGAGCGGCGCATGGGCGAGAGCAGCCCCTTCGGCCGGATCTTCGAGCAGTTCCAGACCCTCGCCTTCGACTTCCATCCCTATCAGCAGTCGACCATCGGCGCCATGAGCGACCTCCAGTCGTTCACCATGACCGACGCCGAGGCGTTCTTCAAGGCCAACTACGTCCCCTCGAACCTGATCACCGCGATCGTCGGCGACATCAAGGCCAAGGAGGTCATCCCGGTCCTGGAGAAGTACTTCGGCCGCATCCCGGCCCGCCCCGAGCCGCAGCCGCTGCGCACGGTCGAGCCGCCGCAGCAGGGCGAGAAGACCGTGGTCCTGGAGGACCCGGCGCAGCCGCTCTACCTGGAGGCCTACCACAAGCCCGCCAACAACGGCCCCGACCAGCCGGTCTATGACGCAATCGACGACATCGTCAGCCGCGGCCGCACCTCGCGCCTGTACCGCACCCTGGTTCGCGACCGGAAGCTGGCGGTGGACGTGAGCTCGTTCACCGGCTTCCCCGGCGAGAAGTATCCGAACCTGTGGGCCGTGCTGGTCGTGCCGGCCTTCGGCGTGACCAACGAGCAGGTACAGACCGCGCTGCGCGCCGAGCTCGACCGCCTGCGGAGCGAGGACGTCTCCGACGAGGAGCTGGTCCGCTTCAAGACCCGCGCGAAGGCCGACCTCCTGCGCGGGCTGCGCAGCAACATGGGGCTCGCCAACGAGCTGGTCACCAAGCAGCGCCTCTACGGCGACTGGCGCGAGCTGTTCCGCTATCTCGACCGGCTCGACAAGGTCAGCAAGGCGGACATCCGCCGGGTGGCCGGCGAGACCTTCCTCAAGACCAACCGGACGGTGGCCCTGATCGAGTCCAAGCCGTCGGATTCCCCGGAGACGCCGCAATGAGCCGCCTGCTGAAAGCTCTCCCCGTTCTGTTCCTCCTGTCGGTTCCAGTCTCCGGCCAGGTCGAAAAGGCCTCGGACCTCCACTATCCGCCGCTCTCGCGGTTCGAAATCCCCCGGCCGCAGAGGGTCGAGTTGGAGAATGGCCTCGTCGTCCTTCTCCTCGAAGACCACGAGCTGCCGCTGGTCGAGGTCACGGCCATGGTGCGCGCCGGCTCGGCTCTCGACCCGGCCGCCAAGGTCGGCCTCGCCGAGCTTGCCGGGGAGGTACTGCGCACGGGCGGCACCGAGACGATGTCCGGCGATCAGCTCGACGACTGGCTGGAGAGCCGCGCCGCCGAGGTGGAGGTCGGCGTCACGCCCGAGGCCGCCCGCGTCACGCTCTCGTCCCTCAAGCAGGACTTCCCCGACGCGCTCCGCGTCTTCTCGGACGTGCTCCGCCGGCCTGCCTTCGACGCCAAGAAGATGGAGGTGGAGCGCAACAAGGCGGTCGCCGACGTCGCCCGCCAGAACGACGAGATGTTCGACATCCTCTTCCGGGAGTTCAGCAAGATCATCTACGGCCCCGACTCTCCGTACGGATGGAGCCCGACCTATGCCACGCTCGGCGCCATCCGGCGCGACGACCTCGTGGCCTGGCACCGGCAGGGTTTCCACCCGGACCGGACCGTGATCGGCGTGACCGGCGACATCTCGGCCGACGAGGCCCTTCGCCTGGTCCGCCAGGCGTTCGGCGACTGGCCGCGCAGTACTTCCTCCGGCACGGGCGGCACGGGCGCGAAGCCGCCCGCGCCCACCTGGCGGGAGCGGGTGGCTCCCGGCGTCTACGTGGCCGAGAAGAACGAGTTCAAGCAGTCCGGCGTCATGCTGGGCCACCTCGGCGTCCGCCGGGACGACCCCGACTACTACGCGCTGGAGCTGATGAACCACATCCTGGGCACCTCGTATGCGTCGCGCCTGTTCGTCAACGTGCGCGGCAAAAAGGGGCTCGCCTACACGGTCAACGGCCAGGTCGCCAGCCAGTGGGACCACCCCGGGATGGCCACGCTCTTCATGAGCACCAAGGTCAACACCACCGCGGCCGGCATCGACGCCCTGCTGGAAGAGGCCCGCAACATCATCACCTCCCCGCCGAGCCAGGAGGAGATCGAGCGCTCCCGGCGGGCCCTGCTCGATTCGTTCGTGTTCCGCGTCGACTCGCCGCGGAAGGTGATGAACCAGGCGCTGCTGCTGGAGTTCCACGGCTATCCGGCGGACTGGCTCGCGCGCTACCGCGCCGGCATCGAAGCGGTGACGCCGGCCCAGGTGCGCGACGCCGCGGCCCGCCACCTCCACCCGCAGGATTTCGCCATCTTCGTGGTCGGCCCGTCGGAGGGCCGCGACCGGCCGCTCACCGATTTTGGCAAGGTTACTCCCATCGATATCACTCTTGCCGAACCGCCTGTCTCGAAACCCGGGAACAAACGTTAGCGGAATGCCTCCCCTTCGGGGGAGGTATTTTGCAAATCCTACAGTTCCCTCCCTCTCCGGACCGCCCCGAAACCTCTCTGGACGTACAAAGAAGCTTGTCCTTCCGTGTGCTTTCTCTGGCACGCACGTTGCTTGTCGTTGGAAGGGAGAATGGGCGGTGTGGTTTTCCTCGATTGCCCAACCCCACGACAAGGAGGGAATGGATGGCAGTAAGGGTCCTGATCACAGGCGGGGCTGGCTTTATCGGATCACATCTGGCAGACGAGCTCATCGAACATGGTTACGAGGTGCGAGCGCTGGACAACCTGTCGGATCAGGTTCACGGCCCCAGTGCGGGCCGGCCTGCCTACCTCCATTCTGACGTGGAGCTGATCGAAGGGGACGTCCGCGATCCGGAGGCGGTGCGGTCGGCCCTGGAGGGGGTCGACGCCGTCTATCACTTCGCGGCGCGGGTGGGCGTCGGCCAGAGCATGTACGAGATTGAGAAGTACACCTCGGTCAACAACCTCGGGACGGCGGTGCTGCTGGAGGCCCTGGTCGAAAAGCCCGTCCGGCGGCTGGTCGTGGCGTCCAGCATGAGCATCTACGGTGAGGGGCTCTACCGCGATGCCGAAGGCCGGCTGGTAAGCGGCCTGGAGCGGAGCCTCGAAAGCCTAAAGGCCCACGACTGGGAGGTGCGCGACGAGCTCGGCGAGGCGCTCACGCCGGTGCCCACGCCGGAGTCGAAAACGCCGTGCCTCTCCTCCGTGTACGCGCTGTCGAAGTACGACCAGGAGCGGCTCTGCCTGATGACCGGCCGGGCCTACTCGATCCCGACCGTGGCGCTGCGCTTCTTCAACGTCTACGGCACGCGGCAGGCGCTTTCGAACCCCTACACCGGGGTGCTGGCGATCTTCGCCTCGCGCCTGCTCAACGGCAACCCGCCGCTGATCTTCGAGGACGGCCGCCAGATGCGCGACTTCGTCCACGTCTCGGACGTGGCCCGCGCCTGCCGGCTGGCGCTGGAGGTCGAGGGGGCCCGTGACCAGGTCTTCAACGTCGGCAGCGGCCGGCAGTACACCGTTTTAGAGATCGCACGGGCCATGGCCGAGACCCTCGGCCGGAAGGGATCGCAGCCGGAGATCACGGGCAAGTACCGGGTCGGAGACATCCGCCACTGTGTCGCAGACATCACTTTGGCGCGGCGGGTCCTGGGGTACGAGCCCCAGATGCCGCTCCAGCAGGGATTGGTCGAACTGTCGTCCTGGCTGGAGGGACAGGTGGCGAGCGACCGCGTGGCCGAGGCGCGCGACGAGCTGGCCGCGCGGGGGTTGACGGTATGACCCAGAAGAGCGTCCTGATCACCGGCGGCGCCGGCTTCATCGGCACCAACGTCGCCGACCGGCTCGCCTCGTCCGGCCGGCGGGTGCGGATCCTCGACAACCTCTCCCGCGCCGGGGTCGAGAAGAACCTCGCCTGGCTCAAGGAGACGCACGGCGACCGCATCCAGTTCCAGCGCGCCGACGTGCGCGATCCGTTCGCGATGCGGCGCGCCATGGCCGGGGTCGAAGCGGTCTTCCACTTCGCGGCCCAGGTGGCGGTGACGACCAGCCTCGAAGACCCGATCCACGACTTCGAGGTCAACGCCCATGGCACGGTCAACGTCCTCGAGACCGCGCGCGCCGAGAGCGAGCCGCCGGTGGTGCTCTTCACGTCCACGAACAAGGTCTATGGCGGGATGGAGGACGTGAAGCTGCGCTTCGACGGCCTGCGTTACGAGCCCGCCGATCCGGATCTGCGCGCCCGCGGCTTCTCCGAGGAGCGGCGGCTGGACTTCCACAGCCCTTATGGCTGCTCGAAGGGGACCGCCGACCAGTATGTGCTCGACTGCGCGCGGAGCTACGGGCTGCGCACCGCGGTCTTCCGCATGAGCTGCATCTACGGGCCGCACCAGTTCGGCACCGAGGACCAGGGCTGGGTGGCGCACTTCCTCATCCGGGCGCTCGAAGGGCGGCCGATCACGCTGTACGGCGACGGCATGCAGGTGCGGGACATCCTCTACGTCGACGACCTCGTCGACGCCTTTCTGCTCGCCTGGGAGAACATCGACGCGGTCTCCGGCCAGGCCTTCAACATGGGCGGCGGACCGTCGAACACGATCTCCCTGCTGGAGCTGATCGACCTGATCGGCAAGCTCCACGGCGAGCGGCCGCGGGTGTCCTTCGAGGGATGGCGCACGGGCGATCAGCGCTACTACGTGTCGGACACCCGCCGGTTCCAGGCGGCCACGGGCTGGTGTCCGCGTGTAAACGCGAAGGAGGGCGTCGGCAACCTTTACAACTGGCTGGCGGAGGTGCGGGGGCTGGTCGTTCCGCTCGGGGCGCCGCTCGCCGCGGCGGGCCGGCATGCCTGAGGGGCCGATCGCTCAGATCCAGGGCACTTCCGCGGGAGGCGCCCTGTCCGTGAGCAGGAAAAGCCGGCCGCGGCACGGTTCTTGGATGCATTCCGCCCAACGGCATCGCCTGTTTTTTCGGCGCCGAACGAGGTGACCGACCATGAGTGAGACGCAACCTTTGCCGCGCAAGGTCCTGATGACCACCGATACCGTCGGCGGTGTGTGGATCTACTCCCTGGAGCTGGCGCGCGGTCTGGCGGAGCAGGGCGTCGAGGTGGCGCTGGCCACCATGGGCGCTCCTCTCGACGAGCTGCAGCGCGAGATGGCCGGGCGCATCCCCCGGCTCAAGGTCTTCGAGAGCAAGTTCAAGCTGGAGTGGATGGAGGACCCGTGGCGCGACGTGGAACGCGCCGGCGAGTGGCTCCTCGCCCTGGAGGAGCGCTTCGGTCCGGACCTCATCCACCTGAACGGCTATGCCCACGGCTCGCTGCCGTGGAACGCGCCCAAGGTCGTGGTCGGCCACTCCTGCGTCCTCTCCTGGTGGGAGGCCGTAAAGAAGGAAGCCGCGCCGGAGAGCTGGGATCATTACTACGACGAGGTGCGCGGCGGCCTGGCCGCGGCCGATATGGTGATCGCGCCGTCCGAAGCCATGATGGCCTCGTTGACCCGCCACTACGGTCCGTTCCAGAGCACCCGCGTCATCCACAACGGGCGCGACGTTCGACTGTTCCGCCCGACGGCCAAGGAGCCGATCGTCTTCTCCGCCGGCCGGCTGTGGGACGAGGCCAAGAACCTGGAGGCGCTGGAGAACGTGGCGCCCCGCCTGCCGTGGCCGGTCTTCGTGGCCGGCGAGAACCATCATCCGGACGGCGGCGAGGCGCGCCCGCACCACACCCGGCTGCTCGGCCGGCTGTCGCAGCGCCCTCTGTCCGCCTGGCTCGGCCGCGCCTCGATCTACGCGCTGCCGGCGCGCTACGAGCCGTTCGGCCTGTCCGTGCTCGAAGCCGCGCTCTCCGGCTGCGCGCTGGTGCTGGGCGACATCCCGAGCCTGCGCGAGTTGTGGCGCAACCGCGCCGTGTTCGTGGCGCCGGACGATCCCGAAGCGCTGGAGCACGCCCTGGTCCGGCTGATCGAGGACCCCGACCGCCGCAATTCGCTGGCCGCCGGAGCCCGGTCGCGGGCCATCGAGCGCACCACGGAGCGGATGGTCGAGGGGTATCTGGATGCCTACGCCGAGGTGCTGTCCGTGGTCCAGGAAGAGCCGGAAGAGAGGAGCGACTCGTTCCCGAGACAGGTCGCGGTCTGAATGCGGGTCGTGCTGTTCGTCCACTCGTTGCTGTCGGACTGGAACCACGGCAACGCGCACTTCCTGCGCGGTGTCGCGGCCGAGCTTCAGGCCCGCGGGCATGAGGTCCGGATCTTCGAGCCGCGGGACTCCTGGAGCCTCCGGAACCTTCTCGCAGACCATGGCGAGTCGGCCCTGGACGGATTCCATGCCGCCTATCCGACGCTCTCCAGCACCCGCTACGATCTGGCGACTCTCGATCTGGACGAGGCGCTCGACGGCGCGGACCTGGTCCTGGTCCACGAGTGGAACGACCACGGCCTGGTCCGGCGGATCGGAGAGAAATCTGGAAACCACCGGCTGCTCTTCCACGACACCCATCACCGGGCAGTCAGCGCGCCGGAGCAGATGGCCTCCTACGATCTCTCCGGCTACGACGGAGTCCTGGCCTTCGGCGGGGTGATCCGCGATCTCTATCTGGAACGCGGCTGGGCGGAGCGGACCTGGACGTGGCACGAAGCCGCCGACGTGCGCGTCTTCCATCCGATCCAGGGCGAGCAGAGGGAAGGAGACCTGATCTGGATCGGCAACTGGGGCGACGAGGAGCGGACGGCCGAGTTGCACGAGTTTCTCATCGGGCCTGCCCGAGGCCTCAGGACGCGCGTCCATGGAGTCCGCTATCCGGAAGACGCCCGGACCGCCCTCTCCAAGGCCGGCATCGAGTACGCCGGCTGGCTCGCCAACCACCAGGTGCCGCGCGCCTTCGCCCGCTTCCGGGTGACGATCCACGTGCCGCGCCGGCCCTATGTCGAGTCTCTGCCGGGCATCCCCACCATCCGGCCGTTCGAGGCCCTGGCGTGCGGCATCCCGCTGGTCTCCGCGCCGTGGGATGACGCCGAAGGGCTGTTCACGCCCGGGGAGGACTTCCTGGTGGCGGAGAACGGCGAGGCCATGAGGCGCCGGCTCCGCGACGTGCTCGGAGACCCGGACCTCGCCCGGCACCTGGCCGAGCGCGGACGCCGGACGATCCTCGAACGACACACGTGCGCCCATCGCGTGGACGAGCTGCTGGCGATCGACGCCGAGCTGCGCGGCGTCTCTCTCCCGCCAGCGCGGGAGAGCGTCGAGCTGGAGATGGCGGGATGAACATCGCGTTCTTTGGATCGAGCCTCGTGTCCGCCTACTGGAACGGCGCGGCCACCTACTACCGCGGCGTGCTGCGCTACCTGGCCGAGCGCGGGCACCGGATCACCTTCTACGAGCCCGATGCCTTCGAGCGCCAGCAGCACCGCGACATCCCCGACCCCGACTGGGCGCGGGTGGTGGTCTACCCCGCCACGGACGACGGGGTGGCGCGCTCGCTGGAGGACGCCCGCGGTTCGGATCTGGTCGTCAAGGCGAGCGGCGTCGGGGTCTTCGACGAGCTGCTGGAGGCCGCGGTGCTCGACATCCGGCGGCCGGACGGCCTCGCGGTGTTCTGGGACGTGGATGCTCCGGCCACCCTGGACCGCATGGAGGCCGACCCGGGCGACCGCTTCCGGCCCCTGGTGCCGAAGTATGACCTGGTGCTGACCTACGGCGGCGGCGATCCGGTGGTCCAGGCCTATCGCGGCTTCGGCGCGCGCGACTGCATCCCGGTCTACAACGCGCTCGACCCGGCGACCCATCATCCGGTCGAGCCGGACCCGCGGTTCGAGGCCGACCTGGGGTTCCTGGGCAACCGCCTGCCGGACCGCGAGGCGCGGGTCGAAGAGTTTTTCCTCAAGGCGGCGGCGGCGCTGCCGGAGCGGACCTTCCTGCTCGGCGGCAACGGCTGGGCCGACAAGGCCATGCCTTCGAACGTCAGATACCTGGGCCACGTCTACACGCGGGACCACAACGCTTTCAACTGCACGCCGCAGGCGGTGCTGAACATCAGCCGCGAGAGCATGGCGCGGTACGGCTTCTCGCCGGCCACGCGGGTGTTCGAGGCGGCCGGCGCCGGGGCGTGCCTGATCACGGACGAGTGGGTGGGGATCGAGATGTTCCTGGAGCCCGGCCGCGAGGTGCTGGTGGCGCGGGACGGCGACGAGGTCGCCTCGCGGCTCCGGGA
>DATANP010000342.1:0-23305 GCA_036266195.1 Thermoanaerobaculia bacterium
TCTGAGCCAGAGAGAGGTCTATTGGGGAATCCCGATGATCCGGTCGGTCGGGGATGTGGATGACATCGCCCTGTTCATCCCATACATCTTCGTCGACAACCCCTGGTCGATGACCTGCGGCAACACGGTGATCGGTTATCCGAAGCAGCTTGCCTGGTTCCAGATCGGCGGCCCCCTCGAGAATCCCTATCCGATCAAGATCGATACGAGTGTCTTCGTCAAATATTCCCCGAACACTCCGCAGACCTGGCAGCTCCTGACCCAGATCCAGAACCCCGGGCTTCTCGCGCCGCTCGACGTGCCGAAGTCCGCGACGCAGGCCTGGCCCTTCGGCGACCTCGACAGGATCTTCGGTCCCGGAGGGGACTTCCCGTTGGACGGCAAGATTCTCGATCTGTTCAAGGCGGAGCCGGGGACCTACGGCGCGGTTCAGCTCAAGCAGTTCCGCAATGCGGTAAACATTACGGAAGCGTCCTACCAGGCCCTGGTCTCCTGCAAGGTGTACGTCGCGCCCGGCGGCAGCTTTGGGCCGCTGCCAAACGCGTCCATCGAGATCCCGGCCTACGACAGTCTGAACATCGCCAGCGAGCTCGGGCTCATCTCGGCAGACGGATCCACCTTTCAGCCGATCATCCCCTTCTGGATGTCCTGCGACTTCAACTGCCAGGACTTCCAGGAAATCCCCCTTCCCTGAGCGTCCGCCCCAAAAAGCACCAGGGGAGCCGCATGGCGGCTCCCCTGGTGCCAGACTTCTGATGTTTCGAGTGACTTGCGACCCAACCCAGCCGCAAAACTGGCGAAGCAGAAGTCTGTTTCCTGCGTCCTTCTCTCCCTCCGATAGCCCCCAGGCACCCCCGGGGAGCCTCCCGCGCCCGACCTGAAGAAAGCTTAGACCCGGCCATGCGTCTTGAACAGCGCATGAGCATGCGTGACTTTCATGAAAGCGCCGGACCGCTTTCGGCCGCGCCGTTGCGTTCGGAGGGATATATACTTCGAGCCCGATGCCCGCCCGGGCCGCAAAGGCCCGCCAGAAACGACAAGGAGGAAGCATGTCTGTCAAGCCGATCCCGGATGGCTACCACTCCGTCACCCCTACCTGCCGCGTCGTTGACGATCAGGTTGACCGGTCCGGCGAAGCTGCGCTATCAGTAACGGCCTGATGTCGCGCCAGCTTCGCTGGACCCTCGCTTTTTCCCTTCCTTTCGCGGAGACAAGGATGCGCAGATCCCTTCCCTTCCTCATGCTCGCCGTGTGCCTCGCCGTCCCCCTCGGGGCCCAGGTGGACCCCGACCTCCTCGCCGGGCTCCCGGCCCGGTCCATCGGACCCGCCGCCATGAGCGGCCGGGTGGCCGACGTGACCGGCGTCGATTCCAACCCCGACATCCTCTACGTCGGCACGGCCGCCGGCGGCGTCTGGAAGTCCACCAACGGCGGCCTCACCTGGAATCCGGTCTTCGACGACCAGCCCGTGGCCTCGATCGGCTCCGTGTCGGTCTTCCAGCCCAACCCCGACGTCGTCTGGGTGGGCTCGGGCGAAGGCAACCCGAGGAACAGCGTCCTCGCCGGGAACGGTATCTACAGGTCGCTCGACGGCGGCAAGACCTGGCAGCACCTCGGACTGGAGAAGACCGAGCGCATCCACCGCGTCGTCCTCCACCCGGCCGATCCAAACGTCGCCTACGCGGCCGCCATGGGCAAGCTCTGGGGCGAAAACCCCGAGCGCGGCATCTTCAAGACCACCGACGGCGGCAAGACCTGGAAGCGGGTGCTCTACGTGGACGAGCGCACCGGCGCGGCCGACCTCGTCATGGACCCCTCGAATCCCAACAAGCTCTTCGCCGCCATGTGGGACCACCGGCGCTGGCCGTGGACGTTCCGCTCCGGAGGGCCGGGCTCCGGCCTCTTCGTGACCTACGACGGCGGCGAGACCTGGAAGCGGCTCACCGAGGATGACGGCCTGCCCAAGGGCGACCTCGGCCGCATCGGCCTCGCCATCTCGCGCTCGAACCCGGAGATCGTCTATGCGCTCGTCGAGGCCGAGAAGAGCGCGCTCCTCCGCTCCGAGGACGGCGGACGCACCTGGAAGACCGCCAACGACGACCAGCGCACCGCCAACCGGCCGTTCTACTACGCCGACATCCGGGTCGATCCGGTCTGGCCGAACCGGGTCTACAACCTCGCCTCGCGCCTGACCGTGTCGAACGACAGCGGCAAGACCTTCAACGGACTGCCCGGCGCCCGCACGATCCACGGCGACTTCCACACCCTGTGGATCAACCCGGTCGACCCGCGCTACATGGTCACGGGCGAGGACGGCGGCCTCGGAGTCAGCCGCGACCGCGGCGAGACCTTCCAATTCGTGGCCAACCTCCCGATCGGCCAGTACTACCACGTCACGGTCGATATGGACACGCCGTACCACGTCTATGGCGGCCTCCAGGACAACGGCGCCTGGCGCGGCCCCAGCTCGGTCTGGGAGGAGAACGGCGACATCCGCAACCACCAGTGGCAGCGCATCGGCGGCGGCGACGGTTTCGAAGCGATGGCCGACCCCGAGGACTCGACGCGCGGCTACTCCGAATCCCAGGGCGGGTTCCTGGTGCGCTGGGACCTGCGCAAGGGCGAGTCGCGCGGCATCCGGCCGCCCGAGACCGATCCGGACGACCCGGACAAGCGCCTCCGCTTCAACTGGAACACCGCCCTGGCACTCGATCCGTTCGAGCCGGGCACGATCTACTACGGCAGCCAGTTCGTCCACAAGTCCACCGATCGCGGCGAGACCTGGACAGTCATCAGCCCGGACCTCACCACCGACAACCCCGAGTGGCAGAAGCAGGACAAGAGCGGCGGCATCACCCCGGACGTGACCGGCGCGGAGAACTTCACCACGATCCTCTCCATCGCGCCGAGCGCGGTGCAGCGCGGCGTGATCTGGGCGGGGACCGACGACGGCCGGGTCCATGTCACCCGGGACGGCGGCAAGACCTGGGAGAGCGTGGAGAAGAACATCAAGGGCGTGCCCGCCAACACCTGGGTGCCCCACATCCGGCCGTCGCGCTTCGACGCGGCCTCGGCCTTCATCGTCCTGGACAACCACCGGCGCGACGACACGGAGCTCTACGTCTTCCGCACGGACGACTGGGGCAAGACCTGGAAGAGCCTCGCCGGTGATCGCCGGGGAAACGTCCGCGGCTTCGCGCTCGCGATCGAGCAGGACACCGTGGACAAGGACCTCCTCTTCCTGGGTACGGACCAGGGGCTGTACGTCTCCGGCGACGCCGGCCGGACCTGGCTGAAGTGGAAGCACGGCCTGCCCGAGAGCGTGCCGGTGATGGACCTCGCGCTGCACCCGCGGGAGAACGACCTCGTGATCGCGACCCACGGCCGCGCCCTGTACGTGCTCGACGACGTGACTCCCCTGCGCGAGCTTTCGGCCGAGACGATGCGTGAGCCGCTCCATCTCTATGGCGCCTCGGCCGGCATGATCCATGGCGACGCCGATGGCAGCGGCAACGCCCGGAGTGGAGGGGGCGAGTTCGTCGCCGAGAGCCGTCCGAAGGGCGTTCTGATCACCTACTCGCTGAACGCGCCCGGCCTGCCTCTTCCGGACGACCAGAAGGAGCGCGAGCGCAAGGAGAAGGAACGCGCCGAAGCCCGCAAGGCGGCTCCGGCCGAGCCCGCTCCCGAAAAGGCGCCGGGCGCGATCCTCAAGGAAGACCCGCCGCGCAAGGAAGAAAAGGAGGAGAAACCGCAGGAGCCCAAGCCGGCCAAGATCGAGATCGCCGACGCCTCCGGCAAGGTGGTCCGGACCATGGACGGTCCGGCGAAGCTCGGTCTCAACCGGGCCGTCTGGGACCTGGGGCGCGACGCCTTCCGCCAGCCGGCCACGGACAACCGCGGCTTCCCGCGCGACCAGGAGAGCGGCCCCGAGGTGCCCCCGGGCACCTACACGGTGACCGTGCGCTATGGCGATCAGGCGGCGAAGAGCACCGTGAAGGTCGCGGCGGCGCCGGCCCTCCAGGCCACGGACGCGGACTGGCAGGCCCGCGAGGAGGCGATCGTCCGCCTCGGCAAGCTGCAGAACGCCACGGTCGAGGCCATCGAACGGATCGGCGCGGCGCGCAAGGACGTGGACTTGGTGCTCCAGAAGCTCCAGCCCAAGGACAAGAAGAAGGATGCCTCCGCCGACAAGGAGGACCCGAACAAGGCCCTCAAGGACGCCGCGCGCGACCTCCAGAAGAAGCTGACCGCTCTGGACCGCCGGCTCTGGATCGGCCCGGACGTGAAGGGCATCGTGGAAGACCGGACCGTGCTGTCACGGATCGACGCGGGCTCCTTCCCCGTGCTCTCGAGTTGGAACGCGCCGAGCGCCACGGCAAAGGTCGCCGTCGAGCAGGCCGAGGCCGCGGCGCGGAGCGTCCTGGCCGATGTCAACAAGCTCTTCGCGGAGGACGTCGCGGCGTTCCGGGAGAAGGTCGCGGCGGCGAAGATCGGGCTGCTTGCCGATCAACCTCCGATTTCGATCGAGTGAGATGTCGATTCCGGGGTTCCTCGTTCGACCTACTGTCAGAGGCGGGAAAGGAACCCCGGCTCCCAACCGAACGAAACGAGAGGAGATACGACAATGAAAGTCATGGTGATCGTCAAGGCCAACGCGGATTCCGAAGCGGGTGTGATGCCGACCGAGGAGATGCTGACCGAGATGGGCAAGTTCAACGAGGAGCTGGTCAACGCCGGCGTGATGCTCGCGGGCGAGGGCATCCACCCGAGCTCGAAGGGCAAGCGGGTGCGGTTCGAGGGCAAGGACAAGAAGACCGTGATCGACGGTCCCTTCGCCGAGACCAAGGAGCTCATCGCCGGGTTTTGGATGTGGAAGGTGGCCTCGATGGACGAGGCGGTCGAGTGGCTCAAGCGCAGCCCCTTCCAGGAAGGCGAGGTCGAGATCCGTCCCGTGTTCGAGGCGGAGGATTTCGGAGCCGAGCTCACCCCCGAGCTCCGGGAGCAGGAGGAGCGCCTGCGCTCCAAGATCGAGTCGCAGAAGTGACTCAGATCTTCACGCAGATCTTCCCGAAGTGGCCGCCCGCGGCCATGTGATCAAACGCGGCGCGGGCGGCTTCCAGCGGGAAAACCTGATCGAGGACCGGGCGCATCCGATGATGATCGATCGCCCGGTTCATCGCTTCGAAGCTCTCCCGGTGGCCGACGAAGATCCCCAGCAACCGGATCCTCTGCATGAAGACCAGGCTCAGCTTCAGGTGCGCGTCCAGACCAGCCAGGTTTCCGATCAATGTGATCGTTCCTCCGAAACGCACGGCGCGCAACGACTGCTCCAGCGTGCCGGCCCCTCCCACTTCGATCACCAGATCGACGCCGTCCCCGGCGATCTCCCGCACCCGGCTTCCCCAGTCCGGCGTTTCGCGATAGTTCACGCCGTCGGCGGCTCCGAGATCCCGGGCGCGCTCCAGCTTTTCATCGCTGCTCGACGTGGCGATCACCCGCGCTCCCATCAGGTTTGCGAACTGCAGCGCGAAGAGGGAAACGCCGCCCGTGCCCTGGACGAGCACGGTGTCTCCGGCTTTCGTTCCGGCTTCGGCCAGGGCGTTCCAGGCGGTCACGGCGGCGCACGGCAGGCTTGCGGCCTCCTCGTCGGTGAGATGATCGGGAACCTTTACCAGCGATTCCTGATCGATCACCATCAGCTCCGCCAGCGTGCCGTCCAGCGGACCTCCCAGCGTCGAGCGCGCTTTGTCGCGCGTGGGCTCTCCGGCGATCCAGCGCTGGGAAAAGATCGGACAGACGCGGTCGCCCGTCTTGACCCGGGCGACTCCCTCGCCGACCTCGACAACTTCTCCCATGCCGTCCGAGCACGGGATCAGCGGCAGCTTCTGCTTCGGGTTGTACTTGCCGAGCACGGTCAGCAGGTCGCGAAAGTTGAGCGAGGCGGCGCGCATCCTCAGGAGCACCTGGCCGGGGCCGGGCTTCGGATCGGGCCGCTCCGCCAGGACCAGGTTGTCGAGCCCGAAGGTGCCGCGGATCTCGATCGCCCGCATCAGCTCTCCAAGGCCTTCCGCATTTTCTCCACCAGCTCGCGGGCGGTCGGTTCCGAGAGCTGCCTGGCGGGCCACAGCAGGCCCAGGCCCTCGCGGCCGAACTTGGGAATGATGTGGAAGTGGACGTGCATGACCACCTGGTGAGCGGCGGACCCGTTGTTCTGAAGGATGTTGTAGTCCGTAGCGCCGGTGGCGCGCATCACCGCGCGGCAGAGCCGGGGCAGCACGCGGCCGATCGCCGCGGCCGACTCGTCCGAAAGCTGATGGAGCTGCGCCTTGGGCTCCTTGGGAATCACCAGCGTGTGGCCGTCCGACAGCGGTCCGATGTCCAGGAAGGCCAGGACGTGCTCGTCCTCGTACACCTTGTAGCTCGGGATCTCTCCCGACAGGATCTTGTCGAAGATGGTGGGCTGATGTTCGCTCATGGCTGGCTATTCTAGCCACCTGGTTTCGGATTTGCATCGGCCCGGCGGGCGTGAGAGAGCACCGATCCGGACCTTCGGGAAAATTTCCTCTTGACATGGGAGCCAAGTCCGCTATCGTAAATGTCGTGGACGACGTGAACGCGGCTCCCGACCAACCTCCAAGTACCCCTGACATCGCGGCTGCTGCGGCTGTCTGGCGCTGGTCGTCGGGCAGCGTTTCGCCTTTTGACGTACCAACTCTTCCAACCTCGGCCCCGGTTGTTGCGCACGGTCCTCGCGCGCCGCGCCGGACTCTCGGCCTAACGCTGTAACGATCATGATCCCCGAGCCCTACGGGGCTTTCCTGCCGGGTGATCGATCCGGGCGGGTTGTCGCCATTGAGGCTGCAATACCGTGGGTCGCTCCATCCATGTCCCTGTTTACCCCCGTTCGACGCAGTTTCCACGGAGGAAACCCGAGATGAAGCGAGAGGCTGTCGCCTCGATCGAAACCGAAGCTCAGCGCCGCGACGAGATCTGTTCTCTGTTCGGCCAGAGCTACGAGCCTTCCAACTGGAACGATTGGCGCTGGCAGATGCGCCACCGGCTCACCCGGCTCGATCAGTTCGAAAAGCTGCTCCGGCTCACGGAGGAGGAGCGCCGCGGACTGATCCTGGCGAGCGAGAAGTTTTCTGTCGCCATCACACCCCACTTCGCGGCGTTGATCGATCCCGAGGATCCCAACTGCCCGATCCGGTTGCAGGTCGTGCCGCGCGACTCCGAGCTGATCGTGGCTCCGGACGACATGGCCGATCCCTGCGGCGAGGACCACGACACGGTGGTCGAGGGCCTGGTCCACCGCTACCCCGACCGCGTGCTCTTCCTCGTGCTCGACACGTGCGCGGCCTACTGCCGCTACTGCACCCGCAGCCGGCTGGTCAGCCAGGGCGAGCTCGAGCCTCTCGGCCGCCGCGTCGAGGCCGCGCTCGACTACCTGCGCGCGCACTCCGAGGTGCGCGACGTGCTGATCTCGGGCGGCGATCCGCTGCTCATGTCCGACGCCACGCTCGACCAGCTTCTCGGCAAGCTGCGCGCGATCCCCCACATCGAATTCGTGCGCCTCGGCACCCGCATCCCCGGGTTCCTGCCGCAGCGCATCACGCCCGAGCTGGTCGCGGTGCTGCGCAAGCACAAGGCCTGGCTCTCGGTCCACTTCTGCCACGAGCGCGAGCTGACGCCCGAGGTGGCCGAGGCCTGCGACCGCCTCGCCGACGGCGGCGTCCCTCTCGGCAGCCAGACCGTGCTGCTGCGCGGGGTGAACGACTCGGTCGAGGAGCTCAAGGACCTCTTCCACGGGCTGCTCAAGCTGCGCGTGCGTCCCTACTACCTCTACCAGGCCGATCCGGTGGTGGGCACGAGCCATCTGCGTACCACGATCGCCAAGGGGCTGGAGCTGATGGATCAGCTCCGCGGCCATACGACCGGCTACGCCGTGCCCACCTACGTGGTGGACGCGCCGGGCGGCGGCGGCAAGGTGCCTCTCCAGAGCCGCACGATGACCGACTACTCGAACGGTGTGGTGACGCTGCGCAACTGGGCGGGCGGGACCTACACCTATCCCGATCCGGTCGAAAGCCGCCGATGAAGCAGCTCAGGATCGGGCTCTGCTACGACCTCAAGTCGGACTACCTGGCCGCGGGGTTCGCGCCCCACGACGTCATGGAGTTCGACGAGGAGGACACGATCGCCGGGATCGCCGGGGCTCTCGCGAGCCTCGGCCACTCGGTGGACCGGATCGGCCGCGGCACGGAGCTGGCCCGGCGTCTCGCTTCCGGCGAGCGCTGGGACCTGGTGTTCAATTTCGCCGAGGGGGTGCGCGGGCGCTCGCGCGAGGCGCAGGTGCCCGCCCTCTGCGAGATGTTCGACCAGCCGTACACGTTCTCCGATCCGCTCACCTGCGCGGTGACGCTGGACAAGCCGCTGGCCAAGCGCGTGGTGCGCGACAGCGGCCTGCCCACGCCGCCGTTCGCGGTGATCGAAAGCGCGGAGCAGGCCGGCCGGGTCTTCCTGGAGCCGCCGCTGTTCGTCAAGCCCGCGGCGGAGGGGAGCTCAAAGGGGGTCACGGAGCGCTCGCGGGTGCTCGACCGCAGCGCGCTGCAGGAGGCCTGCGCCGAGCTGATCCGGATGTTCCGGCAGCCGGTGCTGGTCGAGAGCTATCTGCCCGGCCGCGAGATGACGGTCGGGATCGTGGGCAACGGCGACGACGCGCGGGTGGTCGGCGTCATGGAAGTGGTGTTCAAGGAGGGCTCGGACCAGACCTACACGGCGCTCAACAAGGCCGAGTACATGCAGCGCACCGAGTACCGTCTCCTGGACGGAGAGCCCATGGCCCGCCGCGCGCGCGAGGTCGCGCTCGGCGTCTACCGCGCCCTGGCCTGCCGGGACGCGGCGCGGGTCGATCTGCGGTGCGACGCCGACGGCGAGCCCTGCTTTCTGGAGGTCAACCCGCTGCCCGGCATGAACCCAGTGACGTCGGACCTGCCGATCCTCTCGGGGCTGGCCGGGCTGTCGTACCGCGACCTGGTCGGTTCGATCGTGGAGGCCGCCGCTCGCCGGTGGGAGCTGTGACCCGTTCCGTCGTGGTGGCCCACAACCCGGTCGGCGAGGAGGACGACCCGTCCACGTCGGACGTGCTGGCGCAGGTCGGGATGGTCGAGGGGGCGCTCGCCTCGCTCGGTCTTCCGGCACGCCGCCTAGCGGTCGATCCGGGCGAGGCGCTGGAGGTCTTCCGCGGGATTGCGAAAGGCGAGACGATCTTCAATCTGATCGAATCGCCCCCCGGCCGACCTTATCTCCATACGGACTGCGCCGCGGTGCTGGAGCTGGCGGGGTTGCCGTTCACCGGCTCCTCTCCAGCGGCGCTCGCGCTGACCACCGACAAGCTGGCGACCCGCGCGCTGCTCGCCTCGGAAGGAGTGCAGGTGGCTCCGGGCGGCCGTCTCGATCCGGAGCGGCCTTGCGTCCTCGACCGGGTCGCGCCGCCGTGGATCCTGAAGCCCGCGTTCGAGGATGCCTCGATCGGGCTCGAAGGCGATCCGGTCTGCCACACCCGCGAGGCCGCGCTCGAACGCGGCGCGGCCCTCGCCCGGCGCTTCCCGAAGCAGCCGGTGCTGGTCGAGCGCTACCTGCCCGGCCGCGAGATGAACGTCTCGCTGCTCGCCGACGGCGAGGAGGTCCAGGTCCTGCCCGTGGCCGAGATCCTGTTCGAGGGCTTTCCGGACGGCATGTCGCGCGTGATCGGCTACGAGGCGAAGTGGATCGAGGACTCGTTCGCCTGCATCCACACGGTCCGGCACTTTCCGGACAGTCCGGAAGATGCGGAGCTGCTCGGGCGGGTGCGTGAGATCGCGCTCTCCTCCTGGCGTCTCTGCGGACTGTCCGGATATGCGCGGATCGACTTCCGGCTGGACGAGCACGGCGCGCCGCACGTGCTGGAGATCAACGCCAACCCTTGTCTGTCGGCCGACGCCGGGTTCATGGCGGCGGCGGGCCGGGCCGGGCTGTCGCACGCGGACGTCGTGAACCGGATCCTGGAGGTGGCTCTGTGAAGATCCGCCGCGGCCTGGACGCCGCCGACCGCGAGCCGCTGGAGACGCTGATCCGCGAGACCGCCTTCTTCAACGCCGAGGAGGTGGAGGTGGCTCTGGAGCTGATCGACGACGGGCTGGCCAATGGCGAGTCGAGCCACTACCGCTTCGTCATCGCCGACGGGGTCGCGGGCTATGCCTGCTGGGGTGCGATCCCGGGCACCGTCGCTTCGGCCGACCTCTACTGGATCGTGGTCCATCCGGCGAGCCAAGGACGCGGGATCGGGGCGGCGCTGCTCAGGGCCGCCGAGGAGTGGATGGCGTCCGAGGACCGGACCCGCGTCTATGTGGAAACCTCGACCCGTCCGCAGTACGATCCGACCCGGCGCTTCTACCTGGCCTGCGGCTACGGGCTGGCCGCCGAGCTGGCCGACTTCTACGCTCCGGGAGATGGCAAGGCGATCTTCCTGAAGGTGCTTTGACTTATCCAAGGCCGGTGGAGCCGAACCCGCCCTCTCCGCGGCCGGTTTCGGCGAGCGAATCGGACTCCACCCATTCGACGGATTCGACGCGGGCGATCACGAGCTGGGCCACCCGGTCGCCGCGCTTCACGGGGAACGGCGCTTCGCCGTGGTTGATCAGGATCACGCCGACCTCGCCGCGGTAATCGCTGTCGATGGTGCCCGGCGCGTTCAGGATACCGATGCCGTGCCTCAGGGCGAGTCCGCTGCGCGGCCGGACCTGGCCTTCCCAGCCGGGCGGGATCTCCAGGACCAGGCCAGTCGGCACGAGGCGGCGCTCGCCGGGCCGGATCACCAGCTCGTCCTCGACCGCGGCGCGCAGGTCCAGGCCCGCGCTGCCCGGCGAGGCCGGGCCCGGCAGGGGAAGGTCCCGGGCGGACGGGAGCTTCTGGATCCGAACCCGCATCGGGATCAGCGGCGGGGGACGGGACCGCCGCCCCGGTTGGCGCCCTGGGGGTTCGGCCCCTGACCGCGGCCGCCGCCAGGCATCCCGCCGTCCTGGACACCCTGGGGCTGGAGGAAGCGCGGCAGCGGACGGCCGAGCCACTTGGTGCTGAGCTGCAGGCCCATGCCCTGGGCCGGGTTGCCGGCCGCGCCCTCGGGAGGCATGCGGTTGCCGCCGGAGCCGCCCTGGGTCAGCATCTCGACCGTGAACTGCCACTGGTCGTAGCGGTCGTGGCCGTTGAAGATCAGGATCGACTCCTTCTTGCTGCGGCTGTGGACGCCGATGAAGGGGCCGACCTGCTGGACCCCCTCGTTCTTGTCGCCGATCCCGGTGTTGTCCGGAATCTCCTCGCCGGCGTCGGTGCCGTCCGGCCCTTGTTGATCATCGCGGCCGTCGGGGCCCCCGGGCTGCGGGGTGACAGCCGGACCCGTGCCCGGCGGGATGAGGACCCAGGCCCCCTTCTCGGTCATCGGGTCCTTCCAGAGCCGGCGGATCGAGCGCGGCTCGACCTCGACCAGCTCCTGGACCCGGACGGGCAGGCGCTGGAACCGGTTCTGGAAGATGCGGATCGCCTCCGCGTACTGCCAGCCGCGGGAGATCAGCTCCTCCTCGCGCTCGCGGCGGATGATGTGGCTCCACTTCGGCAGCGCCGCGGCGATCAGGATGTTCAACACCGTCAGAGCCATCATCAGGATGACGAGGTTGTATCCCGCCTCGGAGTGCCGATGCTTCTTCATCACCATTCCGCGTAGGGTTGACCGTCGAGCGAGATGGCGCGCGAGCCGGAGTGGACGTCGATGACGCCGGGCTGGCCGTCGCCGGAGTCGCTTTCGGGCGGCGGCGCGTCCGGATCGATCTCTTCGTACTCCACCTGCCAGGTATCGCTGCGCTTGGTGATCGGATCGATCGGGAGCTTGCGGATGTAGCCGGCCTCCACCAGCGCCTCCAGGCTCGCGGGGTAGCGCCCCTTGTCGCCGTAGTGCTGGTCGATGGCGTCGCGCAGCGTGTGCAGGTCGGTCTTCAAGGCCGCCTCGGCGGCGCGGCGCGGGATGTCCTTCATCTTGGGCATCGCGATCGCGGCGAGGATGCCGATGATCGTGATCACCACGATCAGCTCGAGCAGGGTGAAGCCGCTCTCACGCTTGCGGCGTCTGACTTTGGGATCGCGCATGACGCACCTTCCTCTCACCATTCGCGGTACGGGACGCCGTTGAGGCCCACGGAGCTGGAGAGCGAGTAGACGTCGAAGACGTCCTCGCCGCCCCAGGAGGTCGCGTCGGCCTCGTCCTGGTAGCTCCGCAGGCCCCACTCGGCCTCGCCGGTCATGGGATCGATCGGGAGGCGGCGCAGAAGCTTGAGCTTCTTGTCCACCTGCCCGGCCAGCTCCACGCCGTCGACCAGGATCTCGAGGTCCTTGGGGTAGCCATCGGTGCCGAGGTCCACGGGGATGAGCCCCATGTCGCTGTACCGCTTGTATTCGTCGATCGCCGCGCGCATGTCCCGCAGGGCAGCCCGCAGCTCCATCTCCTTGGTCCGCCGGGCGGTGTACTTGACCGAGGGCAGCGCCACGCTGGCCAGGATCACCATGACGGCGCAGACCATGACCAGCTCGGCCAGCGTATAGCCGGCCTGCCCGCGGATGCGCCCGGACTGACGGGGATGGAGTCTGCTCATCAAACCCTGCAACACGTTCGGCCTCCTCAACCTTCCTTCTTGATGGAGACGTCCAGTCCCTGCGCGCGGACCGGCGACACCGGCCGGAGCTGGCCGTCCAGGGCGTCGCTCTTCGAGAAACCGATCTTCGTGGAGCCGGCGGCGCCGTCGGCGAGCACCCGGAAAGTGATGCGCGCCACCGTGCCCTGGCCGGTCACCGCCGGCACCTCGCCCATGCGGCTGGCCCCTAGGACCACCTCGCCCGGGTGCGCGGCGTTGGCGAGGATCTGCGCCTCGCCAGGAAACTCGCCGCCCTCGATCTGCTCGACCGCGAGCACGGCCGGGTCATAGGTGAGCGCCAGCGGCAGGTGCGAGACCGGCTTGTCCGCCTGCGCCTGCACCTTGACCACAAACTTCTGGCCGGGCGCCACCGCCTTGCGGCTCGCCGCGAGCCAGACCTTCACCGGCGCCGCCGCAGTACGGCGGCGCGCCTCCAGGTCCGTGGACCGCAGTGTCTGGCCCACGTTTTCGGCCGAGCGCTCGGTCAGGTAGGAGCCGAGCAGGGTGCGCGGAGCGACCGGGAGAGCGGCCTGGTTGTTCCCGCCGGGCGGCGGCGGCTCGTCTTCGACCTCCGGCTCGGGTTCGGGCTCGGGCGGCGGGGTCGGACGGAAGATGTCGCTCGGCGGCGTGGCCGGCGCGAGGTTGATGCCGGCCGGCGGCTGCTGCTCCTGCGGCACCTCTCCCTCGCCGCCCTCGCCCTCCATGACCTCATCGCTGTCCTCGGGCCGCAGGCCGCGCGGCAGCCGCTGGAGGCGGCGGCGGATGGCGTCCTGGATCTCTTCGGGCGTCTCCTCGCCGGCCTCGAACGGACCCTCGACGTCGGACTCGACGCGCGGGCTGTTGGCGCGGAAGGTGATGTTCTGCTCGGTGCCGACCCAGATCGGCAGCAGGTCCTCCTCGGTGATCTCGGCGTTGCGGATGATGTGCGGCGTGAGCGTCAGGATGACGTCGGTGCGCTGCGCGTCGGTCCGCTTGTTGGAGAACAGCCGGCCGATGAGGGGGATCTCGGACAGGCCCGGCACGCCGTTCTCGGCGTTGCTCTCGTCGCTGCGGATCAGGCCGGCCATGAAGTTGGTCTCGCCGTCCTGGAGGCGGATGACGGACTCGATCGTGCGCGTGCCGATGATCGGCTGGTCGCCGCGGTAGGAGTTGATCTGGTCGATCTGGACCTTGACCTTGAGCGTCACCTCGCGGTTGTGATGGACGCGCGGCTCCAGGGTGATCTGGATGCCCACGTCCTGGTACTGGAACGAGGTGATCGGCACGATGCTGCCGCCGACCGTGTTCGAGGTGTTGAAGGTGGTCAGCGGGATCGGCACCTTGTCGCCGATCGTGAGGCTCGCCTTCTCGCCCTCGGTGATGCGGAGCTGCGGCTTGGCGAGGAGCTGGGCGTCCGAGTTCTCCTTGGCGAAGTTGTAGACGAAGCTCGGGATGGTCAGCACCCAGTTGCTCTGGTTCAGGAACTCGAGGTCCGAGACGCGCACGCGGCCGCTCGTACTGGCGGCGCCGCCGGTGCCGCCCGTGCCGCCGGTGCCGCTGCTCGCACTGCCGAGGTCGAGCGTCTGGCCGATCGAGTAGGGCTGGAGCAGCATGCCGAGGTTGCGCAGCCGCGCCGAGTTGATCTGCAGCAGCTCGACGTCCACCACCACCTCGGCCTTCGACTTGTCGTTGGCTTCGATGATGCGCTCGGCGACCTTCACCTTGTCGACCGTGTCGCGCAGGATGACCGCGTTGAGCTGCTCGTTGGTGGCGATCTTCTTGGCGTCCACCAGGCTGCGCAGGATGGTCACCATCTCCTTCACCTCGGAGTTCGAGAGGAAGAAGGTCTGGATGACGAGGTCCTCGTAGGTGCGGCGGTTCTGCGGCGTGTCCTGGGCGATGATGATCGTGTGCTCGTCGAGCACCTTGTAGAAGTGGTTGGCCGAGCGCATGAGCGTCTCGAGGGCCGACTGTGCGGTGACGTCCTGCAGTTGGATCGAGATCTCCTGGTCCTTCAGGTTGGGATCGAACAGGATGTTGATCCCAAACGCGTCGCCGAGCGCCTTGTAGATCTGGAAGATCGACTGCGGCTCCGGGAAGTCCATGGAGATCGGCTTGTCGGAGCGCGGGTTGAGCTCCGGCGGCTGCGGGCGCGTGCCGCGGGCCCTCTTCGTCATCTGGTCGATGGTGTCGGCGCCGCGGTTCTGGCGCTGCGCCTGCCAGGCCTCGCGCGCGCGGTCGAGCTGGGCCTGGGCGTACTGGTTGGTGGGATCGAGCTGGACGGCCTGCTGGTACTCGATCATGGCGCGTTCGAGGACCCCGGCCTTTTCGTATTCCTTGCCCTTTTCGAAATGGACCTGCGACGCCTTGATCTTGGCGCGCATCAGGGAGGCCTTATAGGCCAGGTTCTCCGGGCTCTCTTCGACGGCCTTCATGTATTGGAGGACGGCCTCGTCCCAGTCGCCGCGCTGCGAGGCGATGTCGGCCTGGCGCGAGGCCAGATGGCTCGCGCAGGCGGTGATCCCCACGAGGCCCGCGAGTGGCCAGAGGGACAGCAGCAGGAGCAGGGACCGGACGGTGGCTTTGCGCATCTTCGTCACTCTTTTGTCTCCGGTTCAGGAGCGCCCGATGGGCAGCCGCAGGGGCGGCTCGTTGGGAAAGTCCACATAGCGGATCTCGACCGATTCATATCCGACCTGGGACAGGATGAACTTCCCGTCGATCACTCCACCCTGTCTTACGTTTTGGATCGTCTTTCCGTCTGGTCCGACGAACACGGCGATCGGGCTTTCGGCCGGACCGAACTTGCCGATGCACTTCATACCGAACTGCGGCGGCTTCGGCCGCATCGCCTCTTCTCTGGCGATCCGTTCGGCTTCGGCCCGCTGCCGCGCCAGCTCGGCTTCAGCCGCGCGCTGGGCTTCGAGCTCCTCCTTGGTCGGCGGCGGAGGCGGCTTGATCGGAGGCGGCGGCGGAGGAGGCGGCGGCTCGGCGAAATGCCACGGGTCGCGGCCCACCTGATACTGGTGCTGCTGCGGCTGGAGGTCGGCGACCTTGAGGTCGACGATCTCCTCGACCGGCGGCTTGACCTCCTGGCCGGCGCCGGGGATCTTCCCCATGGGCGACCCCAGGTTGTATTCGTTGCCCCCGCCGGTCTCCACGGAGCCGCCGGACGAGGGGCCGATGTAGCGCCAGACCACGAACAGGACCAGCACGCCCAGAACGCCGAGCAGGAGCTTCGTGCGGCTCTCGTTCACGCGCCGGGTCTCCGGATGTCGTCGTCGTCGTCCCCGGGCTCGCGGGCGAACAGGGTGGACAGGGTCAGGTTCATCTGCAGCTCGGGCCCTTCATCGCCGCCCTCCTCCGACAGGGTCACCGCTTCCAGGGTCAGGAACGAATCGGTCAGCTCCAGGAGGTTCAGGAACTGCCGGAACTCCGCGTAGGTCCCGCCGACCGAGAAGATGAAGGAGCGCTTGACCAGGCCGTAGTCCTCGATCTCCTGCTGCGGGTACGAGATCGACTTCGGGTTCAGCCCGGCCTGGCGCGCGAGGGTCTTGACCTCGTTCATGATGCGCGTCAGCCGCTGGCTGCGGGTCGAGAAGCGGTCCGAGTAGAGGTTCTGGACCTCGGTCTCGGCCGCGCGAGCGCGCTGAAGACGGCGCTCCAGAACGATCCGCTTCTGCTCCAGGGGCTTGAGTTGCTCCCGGACCGACTCCATGTCGGACTCCAGGGACTGCACCTGCCCGGCGTAGCCGAATCGATAGACGGAGAACGCCACGGCGTTCGCCAGGAAGAATAGCAGCGCCGGCAGCCAGATCCAGAGGCGCTGGCGCCAGATCTCGGATTGATCCTTCATTCGATCCCCGTGTCGGTCGTGGCCGGAGGCGGAGCGGGCGCGGGCGTCTCCTGGACGACCGGCGCCTCTTCCACCGTCACCTGCTGCGCTCCGGCCGCGGGGATGTAGGTCACCCGCACGTCGAACCGCAGTCTGTTGTTGTTGTCCTCGTCGCGCGTCTCCCGGGTGATGTCGGCGTCCTTGCCGAACGCGGAGTGGGAGAACAGGTTGTCCAGGAACTTGAGCTCGGCCTCGTCGTTCTTCGCCTCGGCCTGGATGATGATCGGCACCCGGTCGCTCGTGCCCATCGGCCGGCGGCCGCGCACGGCGGTGGTGGGCGCCGGGCGCGAGCCGGGCCGGTCGTCGCCGGCGATGGCCGCCGGCTGGAGCTGGAGCAGGCGCACGTCGTCCGGCAGCACCTCGGACAGGCGCTGGAAGAGCAGGCTCCACGAGAAGGTGCGCTCCGCGATCTTGCGGTTCAGAAACGCGACCTGCTCGTTCTGCTGGCCCAGGTCGAGCCGCGAGAGCCGGGCTTCGAGGTCCGCGACCACCTGCTGCTCCTTGGCCACGCTGTCCTCCAGGCGGTCGCGCTCGGCCCGCTTCTCGGTCGAGCCCGACAGGTAGCTCCAGAACAGGAAGACGTTGCCCAGCAGCAGCAGGGCGCCGACCAGCCAGAGGAGCAGCGCGGTGCGCACCACCGGCCGCGAGTTGACGAACGGCCGCCGCGAGAGGTTCAGCGACCCGCTCATGCGACCTCCTGGCGGACCGCGCCGAGCATGGGGGCCAGCTCGCGCCAGGTCGGCGCCACCGCGTCCTCGCTGCGCAGGGACGGAAGGTGCCGGCCGTCGATCGGCGCCACGCTCGACCCGAGCCCCTCCTGGAGCCGGTCGAGCCACATGGGCTCGGAGTCGGGCGGCGCCAGCAGGAGCACCGGCCCGAGCGGCGCGCCCGCGAAGTGCTCGTCGAGGAAGTTCCGGGTGAGCTTCAAGTCGCGCGTCACGTAGCCCGAATGGGCCGCGTCCGGCATGCCGCCGGTGAACGGCTTGTAGCGGTGGAGCACCGGCTCGCCGTTGCGCGCGAAGATCAACGTGTAGCCCTCGGTTTCCACTTGAACCACGGCCGCGAACCCGCCGGAAGCCGGGATCTCGACAGCCGAGAGCAGCGCCAGGCTTGAGTTGGTGATGCGCCCCAGGCGCACGTGGTGCGCGGCAAAGGCGTCCTCGATCTGGGCCAGGAGCTGCTCGACGCCGAATCCCAGCAGGAGTCTCCGGGGCTCCTCCTGGACCGGCAGCGGCTCGACCTCGACGGCGCTCACGCGCAGCTCGTCCACCCGGAAGGGGACCAGCCGGCGCAGCTTCCAGCGCAGGACCTCGTCGCGGGCCTGCGCCTGGCGCGGCACGTCGGTGATCTCGCTGTAGGTCACGCGCAGCCAGGCGTCCGGCAGCACCAGAGAGGCCTCCTTGAGGCCTCCGGGGATGCCGCGGACCAGGCCGCCGACCAGCGATTCGAAGGCGGCCGGATCGCGCAGCGGCCCGCCCATCAGGCCGGAGTGGAACGCATCCGCGGGCAGCGCCGCCTCGCGCCAGCCGCGCAGGCGGAAGCCCTGGCGGTCGCGCACGAACTGGCCGTAGCGCAGGCTGCGGGCGTCCAGGCCGAAGACGTGCGGCGGCGCGGGCACCGGGTCGAAGCCCAGCGCCTTCTGCCACCATGTCAATCCAGGCCTAGTCGACGAAGGTGACTTTGTTGATCTCACGCAGAGTCGTCACTCCCCGGAACACCATCTCCAGCGCCGACTCGCGCAGGAAGGTCATTCCCTCTTCTTTGGCCGCGCGCTTGATCTCGGACGCCGGTCGGCGGTCCAGGATCAGCTCCCGGATGTGGTCGGAAAGGTCGAGCAGCTCCGAGACCGCGACGCGGCCGTGGAAGCCCGTGCCGTTGCACTCGATGCAGCCGGCGCCCTCGTAGAACGTGAAGTCGGAGTACATGCCCGGGTCGAGGCCGCTCTCGTCGAGAGCCTGGCGCGACAGCTTCACCTCGTGCCGGCAGTGCGGGCAGATCTTGCGCACCAGGCGCTGCGCCAGCACGCAGTTGAGCGCCGACACGAAGTTGTAGAGGTCCACCTTCATGTTGAGGAAGCGGCCCAGCACGTCCACCACGTTGTTGGCGTGGACCGTGGTGAACACGAGGTGGCCGGTGAGCGCCGACTGGATGGCGATCTGCGCCGTGTCCTCGTCGCGGATCTCGCCGACCATCACCTTGTCCGGGTCGTGGCGCAGGATCGAGCGCAGGCCGCGGGCGAACGTCAAACCTTTCTTTTCGTTGACCGGGATCTGGGTGATGCCGCGGAGCTGGTACTCGACCGGATCTTCAATCGTAATGATCTTGTCCTCGGAGGACTGGATCTCGGACAGGCAGGCGTAGAGCGTGGTCGTCTTGCCCGAGCCCGTGGGGCCGGTCACCAGCACCATGCCGTAGGGCTCGCGGATGAACTTGCGGAGCTTCCTCATCGTCTCCTCGTCGAAGCCGAGGATGTCGAGACGCAGGTTCTTGAACTCCTTGTTCATCGACTCCTTGTCGAGGATTCGGATGACGCAGTCCTCGCCGTGGACCGAGGGCATGATCGAGACACGGAAGTCGATCGTGCGGCCCTTCAAGCGCAGCTTGAAGCGGCCGTCCTGCGGGATGCGCTTCTCGGCGATGTCGAGCTCGGACATGACCTTGATGCGGCTGATGATCGTCTGGTGATGCCGCTTGTCGATCGGCTCCATGGCCTGGTAGAGCACGCCGTCGATGCGGTACTTGATGATCACTTCCGTGTCGCGCGTCTCGATGTGGATGTCGCTCGCGCGGCGCTGGATGGCATTGAACATCGTCGAGTCGACCAGCTTGATGATCGGGCTGGTGTCCGCGGTGATGCGGTCGATCGACAGGATCTCCTCGCCCTCGTCGTCCTCCTGGACGAGCTGGATGCGGAAGTCCTCGCTGGCCTCGTCGAGCACGCGCTGCGCGCTCTCGGACTTCTGGAGGATCTCGTCGATCGCCGAGCGCACGCCGACCTTCACTTCGACGCGCTGGCCGAGGAGCATCTCGAGCTCGTCGAGCTTGGTCACGTCGGACGGGTCGGCCATCACCACCGCGAGGCCGCCGTCGTGCTGGCCCTCGGGGATGAAGTTGTAGCGCAGCATCAGGTCGAACGGGATGCGCCGGAACAGGTCGTTGTCGATGCGGAAGCGCGTCATGTCGACGAACTCCAGCCCGTAGCGCTCGGCGAAGGTCTCGGCGGCAATGCGCTCGCGCGCCAGCCGCTCCTTCGCCTGCTCGACGGTTTCGGGCTCCGGCGGAGCCGCCACCTTGCCATTCATTACTGCCATTCCTGATATCTCCTCGACTAGAACTTGGAGCTGCCGAGCATGCTGAACATCGGCAGGTAGATCGAGATCAGGAGGATCGCGATGATGATGCCCATGAACACCAGCATCATCGGCTCCACCAGGGACAGGATGCGCTGCATCCGCGTCTCGATCTGCTCGTCCAGAAAATCCGCGACATTACCCAGCATGTCGTCGAGCGATCCGGTCGCCTCGCCGACCTTGATCATATCGATCGACATTCCGAAGAAAACGCCGCTCTTCTCCAACGCTTCATTGAAAGGCTTTCCCTCGCGCACCATCTGGATCGTGGGCTCCAGGCGCGAGCGCACGTGCGAGTTGCCCACCGAGTTGACCGCGATCTCGAACGCCGGCACGAGCGGAATGCCGCCGGTGAGCAGCGTGCCGAGCGAGCGGCAGAACTCCGCCAGCGCGAAGCGGTGGAGCACCGGCCCGAGCAGCGGCGACCTGAGCTTCACGCGGTCGAGCGCCATGCGGCCGCTCTCGGTGCGGTTCCACGAACGCAGGAAGAGGACGCCGCCGGCGACGCTGATCAGGACCACCGGCCAGTTGCGGTTCGCGAACTGCGAGATCGCGAGCACGATCTGGGTGATCAGCGGCAGCTCGGCGTCGAGCTCGTTGAAGAAGCCCATGAACTTCGGCACCACGTAGATCGCCATGACGATGATCATGGCCACCGACAGGCAGACCAGGACCGCCGGATAGATCAGCGCCGAGACCACCCGCCGCCGCGCGTCGATCACCAGCTTCATGTAGCGGATGAAGCGGCGGATGACCTGCTCCAGCTCGCCGCTGCGCTCGCCGGCCTTGAGCGACGCCGGATAGAGGCGCGGGAACAGGTCGCCGTGCTCGGCGAACGCCTCGGACAGGTCCTGGCCGCTCTTGACCCGGTCGCGGATGTCGGTGAGGACCGCGCGGAAGGTCGGGTCCGGCATGCGCTCCAGCATCAGCTCCAGGGCCTGGAGCAGGGGCAGGCCAGCCTTCAGAAGCGCCGCCAGCTCCTGGTTGAAGACCATGAACTCCTGGGTGGGGATGCGCCGGCGGCGGAAGCGGAACCCGCTGATACCGCCCAGCTTGCCGGACGTGCCGGAGCGCCCGGGCACCCCGCGGCGCCGCACCTCGAACAGGTGGAAGCCGCGCTTGCCGAGATCGGCGCGCAGCGACGGCTCGTCGGGAGCCGTGAACGTCTCCTCGATGACCCGTCCGTCCGGGGTGCCCACGCGGCAGATGTACTGCATCGTCCTCTCTGTCTCCTTCGTCTTCCTAACGCCGCTTTTACCGTTGAACCGCCTGCGGCCGTTTCTGGTTGGCCTGGGTCGCGTAGTGGACCGTCATGACGACCATGAGCGCCTCGGAGCTCTGCTCCGTGCGCGCCAGGCCGAAGCTCGTGGTCTGCTCCAGCGTCAGGAGGAGGTTGGTGTGGATCAGCGGCGACCCCGCCCGGCGCTCCTCCGTGCGGCGGAGCACGCGGAAGTTCGACAACCGGATGCGCTGCCGGTCCACCAGGGTGCCGAGGCGGAAGCTCACCTCGTACTCCCTCCCTAACGCATAGGTGACCGCCTGGCCTTCCCGCGAGGCGAGCTGAGCCTGCGCCTCGACCTCGTAGACGTCGTAGGGCAGCAGGGCGCGCATGCGCCGGGTCAGCTCCTCGGGCAGCTCCGAGCGCGTCACCCCCGGAGACCGTATCGCCCGGACGATGTAGATGTCCAGGTTGAGCGGCCGCGACGGGTGGTCGTAGCTGCGCAGCACCGGGATGATGCGGCCGAGCGCCGCCGCGCTGTCGCGGATCACCAGGGTGTTCGTCGCCGGCTGAAGCTCCACCGTCCCGCGCTGCGACAGCAGGGGGAAGACCAGGGAGATGGCGTCGCTCGCCTGCCGGTAGCGCATGGTGTACGCGTGCAGCACCAGGTCGCCCCCCGGGGTCGCGGCGGGTGCCTGCGCAACGCAGGCGGGCGCCAGGAGAGCGGCGATCAGGAGCCCCAGGACGGCTCGGCGGACAGGCGACAGAAGAAACATCGTCGAAACGTGACCTCGTTGACCTCGGATTGGAACAGGGGTTGGAACAGGCCGGCCCGACCGGACCGGCTCAGATGTCCAGGCTCTCATCCACGACCATCACCACGGAGAGCCCTTCGCCGCTCATGTGGTAGACCCGGGCGTCGGGCAGGTTGACCCCTTCGACCACCGGCTCCTCCAGGTCGACCTGCTGCATGGCCGCCACGGGCTCGTCCAGCGGCTCCACCACCTCGAGCCTCCCCTCGCGGAAGATGGCCGCAGTACCCGCGCCAGGCGCTACCTTCGCTGGCTTGGACGGGACGACCACCGCCGCCAGGGCCAGGCACGCGGCCAGCGCCGCCGTCGACCAACCCTTCCATACGGAAGAGGTGCGGGGACGGGCCTCCAGCGAGTCGAGGCGGCTGGCGGCGCGCATCGCGGCGACCGCGGCGCGGACCGCGTCGGCCTCCGCGCGCTCCTGGGCCGGGGTCATGGACACGGCCGGCACCGCGGCCAGCCGGCGGAAGACCAGGGTCGGGTCCGCGGCCAGGGCCTGCCTGCGGCAGAGCTTGCAGCCGCCGTCGAGGTGGGTCAGGGCCTCGCCCCAGCCCGCGGGCTCAGAGCCGTCCCGCTCGTCGCGGTGGGCCGTCAGCGCGTTCCAGTCCGGGCAGCTCACAGCGCGGCCTCCTCGCTCGTCTCGTGCACCGGGAAGCCGGAGGCGTACTCGGGGTAGCGCCTCGCCAGCTCGCGGCGGAGATAGCGGCGGGCATTGAACAGGTGGTTGCGGACGGTCGACTCGCGGCAGCCCATGACCTCGGCGACCTCGGTCGAGGAGAGGCCCTCGACCTCCTTGAGGAGGAACGCCATGCGCTGCTTCTCGGACAGCCCGGCGGCCAGCTCGCGGAAGATGGCCGCGACCTCGCCCTGCTGGAGGCGGTCGAGATCGCCGTCCACGTTGTTGTTGACCGCCACCTGGCGCAGGTGCAGGCGCACCGGCTCGTCGCTCTTCTCGCGGCTGCGGCGGGTGCGCAGGTGGTCGATGGCGAGGTTGCTCGCGATCCGGTAGATCCAGGTGTTCGGGCTCCACTTGAGGTCGAACCTCGCGCGGTTCTCCCAGACCTTGAAGAACGTGACCTGGACGACGTCGCGGGCCTCTTCGGAGTCGCCGAGGATGCGCTGAACGAGCTGCATGAGGGGCCGGGTCTTGCGGCCGATCAGCTCGTTGAACGCGCCCTCGTCGCCGTCGCGGACCGCCATCAGGACGTCGCGGTCCGACACGTCTGCCCACGGGTGGGGGTTGGTTCGGCGGGTGTAGACGAGCTCGAGCATATCAACCGTGTATACGAACCAGGTCGGGAAAGCGTCCAAGGCAACCCGGGACCTCATTA
>DATANP010000343.1:0-2473 GCA_036266195.1 Thermoanaerobaculia bacterium
GCCGTGTTCCAGACCGGCGCCTGGATCCTGCCGGACGAGCGTCCGCTCTCTCCCGAGTTGGAAACGTTTCTCGACGCCGGCGAGCCCCCCATCTACTTCGGCTTCGGCAGCGCCCGCGCACCGGAAGACCTCAGCCAGGTGATGATCGAATCGGCCCGCGCGCTCGGGCGCCGTGCCATCGTCTCGCGTGGATGGGCCGATCTGTCGCTCGCCGACAATGAGCCCGCCTGCCTGGTCATCGGCGAGGTCAACCAGCAGGCGTTGTTCAAACGGGTCGCCGCCGTCGTCCATCACGGCGGCGCGGGAACCACGACCACAGCCGCACGGGCCGGAGCGCCCCAGGTCGTCATCCCCCAGGTGTACGACCAGCACTACTGGGCCCAACGCGTCCATGAGCTCGGCATCGGAATCGCGCACGCGCCCGGCACACCGGCCGCCGACTCGCTGACGAGCGCTCTCGAGCACACCCTCCAGGACGGCGTGGCTGCCCGTGCCCGATCGATCGCCTCCGCCATGCGCAGTGACGGCGCACAGGTCGCCGCCCGGCGCTTGACAGCCGTCGCTCCACTCAGCGATTGAGCGGGCGCTCGTTGATCCAGTGGAAACCTCGGGTTTCGAGGAGGAACTCGGGCGGTTGGGTCAGGCGGAGCCGCGCCCTAACCTCGTGTCCGTCGAACGGCCCCTCCACGAAAAGCAGGTCCGGCCGAGGCCGCCGGTAGACGAGGGTGGTCTTCCAATCAGGATCGTCGCGCTTGCCGAGGAGGAGCGTTCTCTTCTTCTCGTCGAGCTCGAGATCGTAGCGCTCGCGGGAATCGCTCATGAGCTGGATGGCGATTCGGCCGGGTGTGGTGAAGAACAGCCGCCGCCACCTTTTTCCATCCGTGACCAGCGGCGGCCGGACCTTGCCATCCACCAGGATCTCCTCGACGTTCCACATCCCGTACAGCGGCAGTCTGGACGCCGCCTCGCGGTCATAATCCTTGGTATCCCCGTAGGACCCGTACAGCGTCGTACCGGTCTCATAAAGGATGAACAAGGCCGCGAAAGCTGTGGCGGCGTGGGCAACCCGTTTCCGCCGGAAGAGCGGACGGATCTCCTCGGGCTCGGCCGCACGGTTGAGCACGAGCACGTTGGCGAGGCGCCGCAGGTCGTGGGCCGCCAGGAAGACCGCCATGAGAAGCAGGTGCACGGAGTACACCTTGACTGACACGTCGTAGCTGAAGTTCAGCATCACCACGTTGCCCATGACGCCGATGCAGATCAGCGCGCCGAACAGGGTGGTCCGGCGGAGGGTGAGGAGCAGCCCGCCGATCATTTCGCTCAGGCCGCTGAAGACGGTGTAGGCCACGGACGCGCCCATGAACGTCCACAGCAGCCCCATGGGGGAAGCATCGCCGAGGGGCTGCATCAGACGATCGATCGTCGGCGCGGGGAACTGCGACGGAAACACCTTGGAGGCCCCGTACTCGATCATGGTCACCGCGAGCACGAAGCGGACGTAGACCCTCAGCCACTCATAGAGCCGCGCGTAACTGCGCCGCTTCCGGTCCAGGAAGGTCCAGATCAGCGCGGCCGCGATCGAGATCACCAGGAAGCAGAAGATCTGGACGTAATTGTAGGTCGAGTCACTGCCGCCACGGGCGGTGAAAGCCATGTTGAAGACGTGCTTCCCGGCCCAGGTCACGATCGGTTGCCATATCTTCAAGTACCCGATGTTGACGTAGGGGATGTAGTACAGCGGAAACGGGAAATTGAAAAGGAGCAGGTACGCAAAGAGGAAGCGAAAGAACAGTTTCCTGACGGGCCCCCAGACCGGGCTCGGCCGCAGGTCCTGCGCCGTCTGGACGTCCGGAGGAAGGTCTTCTCTGGCTGGATGGATCAACCCGGAAAGCGTATGCCCCGCCGATACGGGCTGTCAATCTCGCCATGCCCGCGCCAATCCCGTACACTGGACTCTCCGACCACGGAGGCAAGATGGAGCCGTTGAGGCAAGACAACCAGGACTGGGGTCCCGTCCGGCGAGTCCTGTTCCGGTTCCTGTTCTGCTACCTCGTCCTCTACAACTTCTTCTTCCCCCTGCACCTCGTTCCTGTCTACGGCGAGGTCCTGAAGCAGTCGTACCTGGAGATCTGGCAAGTGGCCGCGCCCTGGGTGGGAGAACACGTGCTCGGCGTCAAGGTCCTCTATCGCCCCGGAGGCAGCGGGGACACGACCTTCAACTACGTACAGATCTTCTGCTTCCTGGCGGTCTCCGTCGCGGCCACGCTGATCTGGTCCCTGCTGGACCGGAGACGGCGCAACTACGCGCGGCTCTATGAGTGGCTGAGGGTCTACGTCCGCTTCGTCCTCGCGGCCGCGATGATCCTGTATGGGGCGTACAAGGTCATTCCGTCGCAGTTCGGCACCCCGCTTCCGAGCGAGCTTCTCCAGCCGATCGGCGAGGGCTCCCCCATGGGGCTCCTGTGGTCGTTCA
>DATANP010000344.1:0-2541 GCA_036266195.1 Thermoanaerobaculia bacterium
CAACGGATCCTGGTGGGTTGTCAGCGGTATCGTCCGCGACCGTGAACGTGACCAATGTCGCGCCGACCGTCAGCGCCGCGTTCGGGGCGGGCAGCGTCAGTTGCGGCCCGAACAATGCGACCCTCACCGTCACCTTCAGCGATCCCGCCGCGGCAGATACCCACAGCGCCGTGATCAACTGGGGCGACGGTAATACCCAGACCGTCAGCACGGCGACCAGCCCGCTGGTGCTCTCGCACACCTACGCGGCGGCGGGAAATTACACCGCCTCAGTCGGCGTCAGCGATGACGATGGCGGCACCGGCAACGCAACGGCCAGCGTCCTGGTGAAGTTCAACACCAGCGGTTTCCTGCAACCGATCAACGCGGATGGAACGAGCGTGTTCAAGTACAACAGCACCATCCCGGTCAAGATCAGTTTCACGAACTGCGATGGTTCAACCCCAGCGAACCTTGCCCCGACCATCAAACTCACCATGATCTCTGGCGGCACGCCCGGTCTGGAGATCAATGAGCCCCTCTCCACCAGCGCGGCGGACACGACAGGGGTGATGCGCTTCAGCACGAGCAACTACATCTACAACCTGGCTTCGAAGCCCTTGCCCGATTCCTCTGCGACGTATCTCATCACCGTCACCATTCCGTCCAACGGCCAGACCTTCACGGTGCCATTCGGTGTGAGACCGTAAAGCAGGTAGTGGATCGACAGGGAAGGCGGGCGCGGCATCGCAAGATGCCGCGCTCCTTGACCGCGCGGTGATCCATCCCGCCAGGAGGCCAGGCGAAGCCTGACGACCTCGCCGGTCCGCTTCCTGGCGGTGACGACGTATTGAGTTTCGCGAGGGTGCTCCACGACTGGCCGGCCGACGTGACGCGCACGCTTCTCGAAAAAGCCTGCTGCGCGCTCGCGCCGGGCGGCCGGCTCGTGATCTGCGAGGAGCTGCGCACCCGCGACCGGCTCCGCGTCCGAGCCGCGGAGATAGAGCATCCAGAGGTCCGTGGGGGCAGGGAGCGCGTTTCCATCACGCGTTGGCCAGAGTGACCACCAGACGCTTGCCTACAGCGTCGGCATAACGAACGAGGGTCTCGATCGTAGGATTGAGGCGTTGCCCCGTTTCAAGCTTCGAGAGCGCCGAGCGGTCCATTCCCGTCAAGCGGGTCAGATCCGCGAGGCTCAGTCCTTTTTCTTCGCGGGCGGCCTTCAACTGCTGAACCACATCGGCCAACTGGTCGAGAGCTGCCTGCCGCTCTTCATGCCGCATGATCAGCTCTGGGAGCTCCTTGGCCACCTGCTCGCGGACCTCGCGATACTTCGCGGCTTCCTCAGGGGTAAGGCGCCGATTGCGTGTAATCCGCTGAAGGGTCATCGTCTGTACCTCCTGGGAGCTTCGTAGGCCGTGACAGGGTAAATCGTGACGGCGTTAATTTGTTCGAAAACAACCATCAGGTGTCGGCCGGAGCACGTTTCGCCAAACACAACGGGTCGCCCGGTAGACCGGCTGATGTCAAAGTCCACCGCACTCTCAAGCACCTCTTCGACCTCTTCCTTGGTGATTCCATGCTCAGAACAGTGATGCACATTGCCGTAAGGATCGTCGTCCGGGTCCCACAGGATCGTCTCGAGGCGCATGGCGAACCCTGAGGGTGGAATTATAATACCACAGCCCTGACCTGGGCTGGGTAGGCGCTACGGAGGAGATGGGTATAGAATAGAGCCTGTGACAAAGGCAGATCCTCGGACTGAAGAAGTTCCGGGAAAGAATACTCCAGAAAGTGTCTCTCCGTAACCCGTCACCCTCACCCTTTGCCATGCAGGCTCGGTTTATGGCAGGGAGCGCGTCCCCGTGCCGGCCGACGTCGACCATTCAATATCGACGCTACATCCGGCCATGGTGGTGATGAGCTGAAAGCTGGTCAGGTGCGCGCCGGCGTAGAACATCTGGTCGGCCGTGCCCGGCCGGCTCCAGTCCACGTGCTCCGTCGAATCGTGGGCCGCCCAGAACTCCCGCTCGTCGTCTTCCGACTCAAACTTCGGGATCGGCTGCAAGCTCCTGGACACAGCAGCCATGGTGCTCACGCGCCTTTGCGTGCAGGCGCCTGTGCAGGGTTCGGAGGGGACAAATGGCTCTCTTCGCGGAAGGCTGCGGACTCTCGTGCAAAAAACTCCTTAAGCTCCTCACGCGAGAGATTTTTGGTTTCCTCGTAGATCGCGTCACGTATGGTGCGGACCATCTCAACGGCTTTAATGTGAGTCTTCTTCATAGGTGGTTACCTCACGAGGTGAATGAATGGCAAGAGATTTGTAACCCTGCTCCAAGTTTACCGCATTGAAAAGGCGAATCTTATCGAAGCGAACGATGTGCTTGAAATTCCAGCTCACCACCACGTCCACCGCTACGACCGTCGCCAATGCAATGTGGAGCATGTCCGAACGGAACCGTGGACCGAGCACTCGATGCGCTTCATAAGCCGCCAGCAGGTCCAACGCCTCATCATTGACCGGGAACACGCCTCCGGCGAGCGCGACCAACTCATTGTACA
>DATANP010000345.1:0-11023 GCA_036266195.1 Thermoanaerobaculia bacterium
CCTCTCCCGGGGAGGGTGTGAAGGGAGGAGCGGGAGAGGGGGCCGGGGGGTGAGGGCCCTCTTCGTCCTCGCCCTCCTCCTGGCCCTGGGCTGCCAACAGGCCGCCCAGGAGGCCACCCAATACCACTGCCCCATGCACCCCGACTACGTCTCCGACAAGCCCGGAGACTGCCCGATCTGCGGCATGCGCCTGGTCCCCATGGAAGAAGCCCGGCAGGCCAAGCCAGCCGGAACCCCCATCCCCGGGATGGCCCCGGTCGAGATGAACGAGCAGGCCACCCGCCTCTCCGGCGTGCAGACCGCCGTGGCCGAGCGCCGCTCCCTCTCCCGCTCGACCCGCGCCGTGGGCCTGGTCACCGCCGACGAGTCGCGCATCCGCCACGTCCACACCAAGACCTCGGGCTGGATCGAAAAGCTCTACGTCCTCTCCACCGGCCAGGCCGTGCGCCGCGGCCAGCCGCTCCTTGCGATCTACTCGCCCGAGCTGCTCGCCAGCCAGGAGGAGTACGTGCGCGCCCGCGAGGCCGCCGAGCGCTTCTCCACCTCGCAGCTCCCGGAGGTGCGCCGCGGCGGCGAGGACCTCCTGGCCGCCTCCCGCCGCCGCCTGGAGCTGCTCGACGTGCCGCACAGCCTGATCGAACAGCTCGAAAAAACTGGCAAGCCCCAGCACACCGTGACCCTCTACTCCCCCGCCTCCGGCTACGTCACCGGCAAGGAGATCTTTGAGGGCATGGAGGTCGGCCCCGGCATGGACCTCCTCACCGTCACCGACCTGTCGCGGGTCTGGGTGGAGGCCGACTTCTACGAGTACGAGAGCCGGGCCGTGCGCGTGGGCCAGACCGTGACGCTCCACCTGCCCAACGACCCCGCGAGCGCCCGCACCGGCCGGGTGTCCTTCATCTACCCGTTCCTCAATCCGGAGAGCCGCACGGTCAAGGTGCGAATCGAGCTCTCGAACCCCGGCCTGCACCTCAAGCCCGGCATGTACGTGGACGTCACCCCCGAGATGGCGGCGGCCGAAGGCGTGGTCATCCCCGACTCCGCGGTGATCGACACCGGCCTGCGCCAGGTGGTCTTCGTGAAGACCCCCACCGGCTTCGAGCCGCGCCAGGTCCAGGTGGGCAGCCGCGCCGAGGGCCAGGCCATGATCCTCGCCGGCCTGGACGCGGGCGAGAGCGTCGCCATCCGCGCCAACTTCCTGCTCGACTCGGAGTCGCGCCTGCGCGCCGCCGTCCAGGGCCTGGGGAACCCGCAATGATCCGCCGCGTCATCGCCTTCTCGGCGAAGAACCCCTGGCTCGTCCTGCTCGGCGTCGGCGCCGTGGTGGCGCTCGCCGTCTGGACCCTGCGCGTGATCCGGCTCGACGCCCTGCCCGACCTGTCGGACACCCAGGTCATCGTCTACTCGAAGTGGGACCGCTCCCCCGACATCGTCGAGGACCAGGTCACCTACCCGATCGTCACCGCGCTTCTCGGCGCCCCGAGGATCAAGGCCGTCCGCGGCTACTCGGACTTCGGCTTCTCCTACGTCTACGTGGTCTTCCAGGACGGCACCGACCTCTACTGGGCGCGCTCCCGGGTGCTCGAATATCTCTCCAAGATCCAGTCCCGGCTGCCGGAGGACGTCCGGACCGAGCTCGGCCCGGACGCGACCGGCGTCGGCTGGATCTACCAGTACGCCCTGGTCGACCGCTCCGGCAAGCACTCCCTGGAGGACCTCCGCTCCTACCAGGACTGGACCCTGCGCTACGCCCTCCAGTCCGTGCCCGGCGTGGCCGAGGTCGCGGCCATCGGCGGCTTCGTCAAGCAGTACCAGGTGACCGTCGACCCGAACCGCCTGGCCGCCTACGGCCTGCCGCTCGACGAGGTGGTCCGCGCCCTCCGCGAGTCGAACAACGAGGTCGGCGGCCGGCTCATCGAGTGGAGCGGCACCGAGTACATGGTGCGCGGCCGGGGCTACGCCAAGAGCCCCGAGGACTTCGGCCAGATCGTGCTCAAGGTCGGCCCCGGCGGCGTGCCGGTGCTGCTCTCCGACGTGGCGCGCGTCGAGCTGGGACCCGAGATCCGCCGCGGCGTCTCCGATCTCGACGGCCTGGGTGACCACGTCGGGGGCATCGTGGTCATGCGCCACGGCGAGAACGCGCTCAACGTCATCAAGCGCGTCGAGGCTAAGCTCCAGGACCTCCAGGCCAGCCTGCCGGAAGGGGTGGAGATCGTCACCACCTACGACCGATCCGACCTGATCGAGCGCGCGCTCGGCACCCTCAGGCACGAGCTGGTGATCGAGATGATCATCGTCTCGCTGGTCATCCTGATCTTCCTCTGGCACATCCCCTCGGCGGTGGTGCCGATCGTGACCATCCCGGTCTCCGTCCTCCTCTCCTTCATCCCGCTCTACTACGCGGGCGTGACCATCAACATCATGTCGCTCGCCGGCATCGCGATCTCGATCGGCGTGCTGGTGGACGGCGCGATCGTCGAGGTCGAGAACGCCTACAACAAGCTCCACCACTGGGACGCGGGAGGCCGCAAGGGGGACTTCCACCAGGTCCGCCTGGAGGCGCTCCAGGAGGTCGGGCCGTCGGTCTTCTTCTCGCTCCTGGTGATCGCGGTCGCCTTCCTGCCGGTCTTCGCCCTGGTGGACCAGGAGGGCCGCCTCTTCAAGCCGCTGGCCTGGTCGAAGAACCTGGCGATGGCGGTCGCGGCGCTGCTCGCGATCACCCTCGACCCGGCCCTGCGCATGCTCTTCGCGCGCATGGACCCGTTCACCTTCCGGCCGCGCTGGCTGGCGCGGATTGCCACGGGCGCGGCGGTCGGCACCTATCACGCCGAGGAGCGCCACCCGATCAGCCGCGCCATCTTCCGGGTCTACGAGCCGGCCTGCCGCTTCGTGCTCAGGCGGCCGTGGCTGGTGATCGGCGCGGCCGTGGCCGTGGTGGCGGTCTCCCTCCCCATGTACTTCCGGCTCGGCTCCGAATTCATGCCGCCGCTCCACGAAGGCACCATCCTCTACATGCCCACCACGCTGCCGGGCGTGTCCGTGGCCCAGGCGGAGGAGCTGCTGCAGGCCCAGGACCGCGTGCTCAAGCGCTTCCCCGAAGTCGAGCGCGTCTTCGGCAAGGCCGGCCGCGCCGACACCTCCACGGACCCGGCGCCGTTCTCGATGTTCGAGACCACGATCGTCCTCAAGCCCGAGAGCCAGTGGCGGGAAGGGATGACCTACGAAAAGCTGGTCGACCTGATGGACCTCGCCGTCCGCACGCCGGGCGTCACCAACGCCTGGACCATGCCGATCAAGGGGCGCATCGACATGCTGACCACCGGCGTCCGCACGCCGGTCGGCATCAAGGTCTTCGGCGACGACCTGAAGGAGGTCGAGCGCGTGGGCGAGCACCTGGAGTCGATCCTCCGGGGCATCCGCGGCACCCGCAGCGTCTACGCCGAGCGCGTGGCCGGCGGCTACTTCGTAGACATCGTGCCCAGGCGCGACCAGCTCGCCCGGTATGGATTGACCATCGAGCAGCTCCAGATGGTGATCGCCACGGCCATCGGCGGCGAGAACGTCACCACCACGATCGAAGGCCGGGCGCGCTATCCGGTCAACGTCCGCTATCCGAGAGAGCTGCGGGACGATCCGGACCGGCTGGACCGGGTCCTGGTGGCGACGCCGACCGGCGCCCAGGTCCCGCTGGCGCAGGTGGCGGACATCCAGCTCACCCAGGGTCCGTCGATGATCCGCGACGAGAACGGCTTCCTGGCCGGCTACGTCTATGTGGACGTGGATGGCCGGGACATCGGTGGCTACGTGGAAGAGGCCAAGAAGGTGGTGCTGGCGAGCCTGGAGCTGCCGCCCGGGATGTCTCTTCAGTGGAGCGGCCAGTACGAGAACATGGTCCGGGTGCGGGAGCGGCTCAAGATCGTAGTGCCGGTGACCCTGGCGCTGATCTTCACCCTGCTCTACTTCAACACCCGCTCGGCCTTCAAGGCGCTGGTGGTGATGCTGGCGGTGCCGTTCTCGGCGGTGGGGGCCATCTGGCTGTTCCACTTCCTGGGCTACAACGTCTCGATCGCCGCCTGGATCGGCATGATCGCGCTGCTCGGTCTGGACGCCGAGACCGGGGTGTTCATGCTGCTCTTCCTGGATCTGTCCTACGACGAAGCGAAGAGGGCGGGTCGCCTGCGCAGCCGCGAGGACCTGGACGAGGCGATCGTCCACGGCGCGGTCAAGCGCGCTCGGCCGAAGATGATGACCGTCTGCGCCGCCTTCATGGGCCTGCTGCCCATCCTGTGGTCCACGGCGGCGGGGGCGGACGTGATGAAACGCATCGCCGCGCCGATGATCGGCGGCCTGGTGACCTCGTTCCTGCTGGAGCTGCTGGTCTACCCGGCGATCTACAAGATCTGGAAATGGCGCACCGAGGTGCGCGCGCTGTCCGCGTCCGAGTCCGGCAAGGAGCTGGGCGAGGCCGCCTGAACGAGAAGGAGACGACGATGAACCGCATCGGAATGACCCTGCTCGCCCTGGCCCTCCTGCTGACCGCGGGTCCGGCCTTCTCCGCACCCGCCCCGGCCGGCTTCGACGCCGTGCTCGGCCACTACGAGACGATCCGCAAGGCCCTGATCAACGACGCCATGGCCGGCATCCCCGGCCACGCCGCCGAGATCGCAAAGCTCGCGAAGGGAGCCCCCGCCGACCTGGCGCCGCAGATCGCCGGCGCCGCGAAGAAGCTGACTGCGGCCAAGGATCTGAAGACCGCCCGCGACGCCTTCTACGAGCTCAGCAAGCCCATGGTCCGCTGGCGGGAAGCCGCCGACAGCAAGGAGCACGTGATGGCGTACTGCTCCATGAGCAAGAGATTGTGGATCCAGCCCAAGGGCGAGATCGGCAACCCCTACTACGGCAAGTCGATGGCGACGTGCGGCGAGGTGGTTTCGAAGTAGCTCGATCCTCCAGAGGGAGGGCGGGGAGGGGGGTTCTTTCAGCTGAGGCGTCCGTGGTCTCTCCCGTAGCTATAGGTTCAACGTTCAGGAGAAAATGGGAGAACGACAATGCGGAAACCTATGCTGGGATGCCTGTGGACTGCGGAGTAAAAATTGCGGAACGCGCAGCGTGCTTGGCTTGCGCCGAAGAAATAGCTGCCGCCACGCATAAGGCGATCCGAGTCTGAAGTTCCTGGAATAGCTTCCCTGTCGTCTTCGACGTTCCAGATACTCCGTGTCCACTCCAACACGTTGCCGCTCATATCCTCACAGCCATATGGACTCGTCCCTCCGGGGAAGCAGCCGACAGAGCAGATGCTATGCACACCCGATTCGAAGGTATTGGCGCGGTCCGGGTCGAAATCTCCTCCCCATGGATACTTCCGACCATCCGTCCCCCGAGCCGCTTTCTCCCCTTCGGCCTTAGAGGGCAGCGTCACCCGCCAGCCCTCTTTGAGAATCCCGGCTTTCCGCCAACGCTCCTCTAGCCAGCCACAGAACTCCAATTGCTCCTGCCAGCTCACAAGGGTCACGGGCCAATTCGGGGCCCCCCGGCCCTTATCCTTCCGAAACTCCCGGTACTGCGCCACCGTCACCGGATAGCGTCCAATCTGATAGTCATAGGGAATGTCGCAATTGTGGGCCTCGTCCCCCATCTGGAACGGACCAGCCGGCACCGTGCACAGTTCCATACCATCGACGGTCATGACTTCCGGCCGAGGGTCCCCTACCGCGGCCAGAACCTTGCCTGCGGCAGCCCGGCGCACCGGCTCGACACGGCCGGCGGCGCGTATCGTCTCTAACAGGGTGTCGACGACCTTCTTCCGGCAGGCCTCGGTAACCGCCCCTCGACCCGCGTCCGCCACGGCCTCGCCCATCCAGACCGCGGCCTCGCCAGGAGGCCCCGGCGCCTTGGCCAGCAAGCCCTCGACCACCTCGCTCGCCCGCTTCTCGGATCGCCCCACCACGGCAAGATGACCGATCGTCAGCAGAGTCGCCTCGTGCCATTCAGGCTCGCCGATGTGCGGCGCCAGAGCCTCGATCGTGGCGGCGGCACCGTCGTCCGCGGCGCGATGGGCGAGCGTGGCGGCGGCCAAGTATTCCTGGAAGGTCAGGTGAAGAAAACCGTAGCGCTGGTCGCCCCGCTCCACGAGGATCGAGGCAGCATCCCGCACGTCCTTTAAAAACTTCCGAGCCTCAGCCTCCGGTAACGCATGCCCACGTCCCTTGCAGAGATCCTCGAGTTTCTCCAGAAGGTCCGTCTCCCGGATGAGGCTGACTCCAGGCGACTCCTCCTGCATCCACAGGGCCAGAGGCTCCAGAATCTTCAGCGTCTCCAGGAGGTCCACTTCGAGATCTGATCGTCCCGCTTCACGACGAGCCAAGTTCCAGTGCTTGAGGAGAGTCTCGACGTATGTTTTGTAGAGTTCCACTCGCCGTTCTGGTAGCGTCACACCCTGCCGTTTCATCAATGCCAGGATCGTCAACAGCAGCGGATTCGCCGCCAGCGACCGCACCCCGGAGTTGGCTCGCACGGCAGCTAGAAGTTCACTCTGTTCCCTTTCAGCCCGGTCCTGCGCCACGCTGGTGTCTCCGCCCGCTGCCTTTTCGACAACGGCGGTCCAGTTGCCCACGAATGCCTTGATCTCGTGGTCATCGAAGTCCACGAGCGTACACTCGACCAGACCGTCCACGGCCAGCCGGACCTCCCGATACCCCACGATGCGGCTAGTGAGGACGAACCGGTTGCCACCGTTGCCGGAGTGGCGGTAGCGACAGTAGAAGTCCTTGACCCGGTCCACGACCCGCTTGCGCCGCGTTTCCTCCCGCACCTCATCGAGGCCGTCGAAGAGGAGAAGCGCCCGCCCTTCTTCCAGTGCCGCGCTCAGCATGGCGCCGAGCGGCACGTCGATGCCCCTTTTCTCCTCGTAGTAGCGGGCAATGAAAGGACCTAGAGCAACGTCATCCTTCGCCAATTCGTCCGCGTACGCGGCAAGAGGGAGGAGGATCGGCAGACGGTCTCCTAGGCCGAGGTCGGCCCCCTTCCCGAAAGCGAGAGCCACGGTCAGCAGACGCAGGAACGTCGACTTGCCCGCGCCCGGATCGCCGAGCAGGATCAGGCCGTCGTGTTCTTGGAGGAGGTCGAGGATGGGAACGGGCTCGGAGACGCGCTCACCCGCACCCTCGATCTCCTCCTGGATCGCCTTCCGCCCAGCGACCTGGAGATCCCTGGTCCAGGTCTCGCCTTCGGGCGTGCTCAGCCGAGCCTTGAGAGGGACATACATGTCCAGGAGCGGCAGTTTCAGGGCCACACGGTCCGAGACTCCCATACCGCGGAGATCCAGATACTGGTAGGCGTCTACCAGATACTTGAGGTAGATCCGCGTGGGGGCGTCGAGGCTGGGGGCAGGCGGCTCTTTTGGCGCCTCGACGGCCGGTGGCGGTACCGCGGGCTCGGCCTTGGAAGGCCGTCGTGACCGCAGCAGCCGACCCAGGAACACCAGGGAGGCCCCGGTCCAGAGAAAGAGTTGCACAAGCGCCTGAAGCCCACCGATCTGTGCCGAGTGGGAGCCCGCAACATTGAGCAACCAGGGCAACCACCATCGGGATGACAGGCCCAGGGAAGCCAAGGCCAGGATCACCACTCCGGGGAGGAGCCATTTTTTCAGCATGGGCGGAGCTATATGGTAGCGCGGATTCCGCCGAGGGCGCTCAGCCTGGAGCTGAGAGGATTTTCTCAGCGTGTGACATCTGGACGAAATGTCTCCAAAGCTACATACCCTGATGCGATGACTTCTCACTGGGATCTGGAGCGTCCGGGAGCGGCCATCCAGGGTACCTGCCCAAGCCGGGGACACTTCCCGGCTCACCCGGGAGACTCCCGGACGACGCGGGGAGCCTCCCTGGAGCGGCGGGGAGGCTCCCGGCTGAGTCGGGGAGATTATCTGGCGCGCCGGGAAGACTATCTGGAGTTCCGGGATGACTATCTGGGGGATCCGGGGAGACTCCCCGGCGAGCCGAGGAGACTATCTGCCGCCCCGGGGAGACTATCCGGCGAGCCGGGGAGGCTCCCGGCGCAGCCGGAAAGGGTTCCCGGCGCGGCCGGGAACCGTCATGTGCCCGCTGGGAGCGCCGGCATCTTGCCGGCAATCCTTGAGATATCGGGCCGAAGGCCCGGCCTCTCCGCAGCAGGGAAATTCGCGGGGCAGTCGCTGCCCAATGAAATTGGAGGTGCCACGCCTCTCTGAGGGACAGGAATTCACGGGGCAGCGGCTGCCCCGCGAATTTGGACAGGAAAATTCATTGGGCAGCGACTGCCCCGTGAATTTGCGCGGCAAAATTCGTTGGGCCGTCGCTGCCCAACGAATTGGAGGCTCGGCTACCGGGACGCTTCCCGGCTCGCCCGGGAGTCTCCCGGGCAGGCCGGCGAAGCCCCCAACGGGGGCACAGGCATAAAGCCAGGGGTTTCAACCCCTGGTGGGAAGGGCCACCAGGATTCCCGAGTCCCGAAGGGACGCAGGCAGAGTTGCGGAATGGCAGCCCTTGCGGTGAAAGGCGGTATATGCCTGCGTCCCTTCGGGACTTGGGGGGTTGGGGCGGTTGCCAGGTCCAGGGATTGAAATCCCTGGCTCTACGCCGTCGTCCCTTCGGGACTCTCCTGGGTTTGTTCTTTTCAGGCCCGCTCCTCCCCTCCCCTGCTCCGCAGGAGAGGGCGCCACCTCCCACCCCTGACCGGCGCTACGGGGCGCCCGGTTGGAACCGGGCCGCCAAGGCTTCGAGGACCTTGCCCAGGCGGTCGAAGCGCTCCTGCTTCTCGCCCTGGGTCTCCGGCGTCATTTTGGCGAACTGGCGGGCCTGGATCGACTTGGCATGGCCCAGCACCTCGATCCTCAGGTCCTGGTACGAGGAGGAGTAGAGGTTGACCGGCAGGTCGTTCGGCCGGGCGGCCGCGAGGGTGCGGGCGAGATCGGCCACCTCGGCCGCGGAAAGGTGGATGCGTTGCGGCCGGGTCCAGCCGGTTTCCGGCGAGATCCGCGAGAGCCGCGCGTCGCCGCCCTCGACTCTCAGCATCCAGCCGCTCTCCCCGCCTTCCGGTTGACGCAGGAGGTGCAGGGTCAGAACCTCGGGAGCCAGCTCGCCGCGGGCGAGCTTCTCCAGTCCTTCGTCCAGGGAGGCCACGGCGACGCCCGCGCGTCCGAAGCTCTCGCCCACGGCCAGGATGCGCTCGGCCAGCGGTTCGAGCTCGGCCGCCTCCTCTTCCTCCCCTTCCTTCTCCTCCCTCCTCTCGGCCTGCTTCTCCGTCCCGTCGAGGACGATCTGCACCCGGCAGGGCATCTCGATCCCTTCCTCCTCGCCCTCCTCTTCTTCGGCGGACGGTCCGGGGATCCGGCTGAAGCGGGCCCGGTCGATCTCCTTGAGCAGGTCGAGCAGGCGCTTCTGAGGGACGGCAAACTGCCGCTCGTGGTTCCAGATGCCGACTCCGGTGCCGTAGAGCCGGATGGTCCGCAGCGCCTCGCCCTCGTCCCGGCATTCGGAGTCGATCCGCAGCTCGTTCCAGGACCGGCGGGCGAGAGCCGCGTCCAGGGCCCGGTCGAAGGCCTCGTCAGCCGGCGTCAGGCTTTCCTTCTCCTCCCGGCTTTCGCGGTCGGGGTCGCGGTCATGGTCATGGTCCGGCATCGGCGGCCGAGGTTGGGCGGAGCAGGCCGCCAGAGACAGCGCCAACAGGAGGGTCAAGGCTCTCGGCATGGGTCTTCGTTGTACCACACCTACCGCGTTGCCAGCGCCTTCCGGATCGGCGCCATGGAGGTCTCCAATTGCTCGGGCGTCGCCAGGGGCGGATCGACCAGGGTCTTGAAGACCTCCTTCCCTTCCCAGCGCGGGATCAGGTGGATGTGGAAGTGGAAGACGGTCTGATCCCCGGCCTTCTCGTTGTTCTGGCGGAGCGACAGGCCGTCCGATTTCAGGGCCGTCTTCATCGCCCGGCCGATCTTCGAGGCCACGGGCAGGAGATGGGCCCCGACGTCATCCGGCAGGCCGTAGAGGTTTTCCACGTGGTGCCGCGGCACCAGGAGGAGATGGCCGGGCTGGATCGGATAGATCGAGGCGAAGGCCACGCACACGTCGTCCTGCCAGGCGATCACCGCCTCTCGCTTGCCGGCGGCGATCTGGCAGAACACGCAGTCCGGGTCCAATATCGGCGGCGTGGCAGCCGACCCGCGGGGCACCGCCAGGGCCGCCAACGATCCGGTCAACAAGCTTCGGCGAGTGACAGTCATGCCGTCTCCTTGTCCTGGTCAGTCTCCCTCTCCCGGGGAGGGGGACTCGGGAGGAGCGGGAGAGGGGGCCGGGGCGTGAGGGCGGCGCCACCGGCGCCAGCCGCCGCCTTCCGTGAAGCTCTCCCAGCCCCACCGCAACCAGCGTAGCAGGGACAAGGCCAGCCACAACGCCCAGGCGAGCATCGCCAGCCGGTAGACCAGCAGCGGCACCGACAGCACCCAGGGCCTCGGCAGCAGCTCTCCCGCCCGGTCCGCGTACCAGTGCAGCTCGGAGCTGTAGGACCCGTTGCCCGCGATCTGCATCTCGGGCGTGCCCAGAAGGCCCTGCTGCACGGCCCAGAGAAGGACGCCCAGCGTCAGCAGGGTCCAGCCGGCCAGGATGACCTGGAGGAGATCGAAGAGCTGCGGGTTGCCGATCCGCTGCCCCTCCCTGCGGCGCAGCCCAAGGACCAGGAACCAGCCGGCCACCAGAGCGGCGGCGAGCAGCGGCACCTGCGAGAGGCCGATGCCGAGCAGGACCCAGTCCCGGGTCCGGAGCGGCATGAGAGGCACGCGGCCCAGGGCCCACGCGGTCACCAGGATGACCACGAGCAGCGACCAGAAGAGCACGGCCGGACCCAGGCGCGGGCCTCCCAGGAGCAGGATCCAGCGGCTCTCCGGCATGTTGATCTGGACGTTCGCGTTGACGCTCGGCGTGTTCAGGTCCACCTCCGGACCGCGAAACAGGAGCGAGGCGCCCCGGGGCTCCCGCCAGGAGAGGACGATCTT
>DATANP010000346.1:0-8824 GCA_036266195.1 Thermoanaerobaculia bacterium
ACCTTCACCAGATCGCGGATCGTCAGCATGGGATTCCTTTCCGGGAGGCGCATCGGCGCCCGTCTCCGAGCAATACGGCGAAACCGGGCTCAGGGTTCCGGGTCCGCGCACCTGGAATAGGGAGGCTGTGGAAGAATCCAGTCTCTGATCCGGTTCCGATTCCAGGACCCAGCATGGAGACCTCACCATGAATCGCAAGCTGACATCCCTCGCCCTGGCCTATCTCCTGGGCGCGTCCCTCCCGGCCCTCGCCGCCAACGTCGATACCGATGCCTGGCGCAAGGAGGTCGAGACCTTCCGCAAGGAGCGGGTCGAGAACCTCAAGAAGGACGACGGCTGGTTCACCCTGGTCGGCCTGTTCTGGCTCGACGAGGGCGAGAACGCCTTCGGCAGCGACCCCGGCGGCAAGGTGATCCTGCCCGAGGGCAAGGTGCCGAAGAAGGCCGGCGTCCTGGTGCGCAAGGGCGAGTCGGTCGAGCTGCGCGCCGAGCCCGGCGCGAAGATCACGAGCGACGGCAAGCCGGTCACCAGCCTCGCCCTGGAGAGCGACGCCAAGGGCAAGCCCACCACCCTGGAGATGGGCCCGCTGAGCTTCTTCGTGATCCAGCGCGGCGACCGCGTCGGCGTCCGCGTCAAGGACCGGGAGAGCGCGGCGCTCGCCAACTTCCACGGCCTCGACGTCTACCCGATCCAGCCCGCCTGGCGGATTGACGCCCGCTTCGAGCCCTACAACCCGCCGAAGCCGATCCAGATCCCCAACATCCTCGGCCAGGTCATCGAGGACGCCTCGCCGGGTGCCATCGTCTTCGACTGGCAGGGCAAGACCTACCGGCTCGACGCCATGGGCTCGCCCGAGGAGGGGCTGTCGCTCATCTTCGGCGACGAGACCAACGGCAAGGAGACCTACGGCGCCGGCCGCTTCCTGGAGACCGGACCGGCCAAGGACGGCAAGGTCGTGATCGACTTCAACCTCGCCTACAACCCGCCGTGCGCGTTCACGGCCTTCGCCACCTGCCCGCTGCCGCCGGCCCAGAACAAGCTGGCGCTGCGCGTCGAGGCCGGCGAGAAGAAGTACGCCGGCTTCTCGCACTGAAGGACTGCTGGCATGCCCCTTGCCCTGATTGCCGGTGCCGGATACTCCTCCGGCGTGGATGCAAGGAGGCATGCATGCAGGTCCCGTTGGAAATCTCGACCCGCCTGATCCAGCTCTCCCCCGCGCTCGAGGCCGATCTGCGCAAGCGCGCAGCCCGGCTGGAGCGTTATTACGATCGGATCACGAGCTGCCGGATCGCGGTCGAGCGGCCGAGCAATCATCACAACGAGGGCGGGCCCTACCGAGTTCGCCTGGACATCACGGTCCCGGGCTCCGAGTTGGTCGCCAACAAGGAGGCCGAGGACCTCAACACCGCCATCCGCGACGCCTTCCAGGCCGCGGAGCGCCAGGTAGACGAGTTTTCCCAGCGCCGGCGCGGCGAGGTGAAGACCCCGGTCGGCCCTCCCACGGGCCGGGTGGTGAGGCTCTTCAAGGAGGACGGCTTCGGGTTCATCGAGGCTCCCGACGGCCGCGAGATCTATTTCCATCGCAATGCCGTGCTGGAGAGCTTCGACGGGCTGGAGGTCGGATCGGAAGTGCGATTCGCGGAGGAGCAGGGGATCGAAGGTCCCCAGGCGAGCACCGTGAGTCTGGTCGGAAAGTCGGACTGATCGGCACACGCATTGCAGCTTCTGCGCAGGGAGCCGCGGAGGGTTCGCGGCTCTCCCTTCGTCGGAAATTACTCACAAGAAGGAGCAGCAGCATGAAGGACCGCAGAGACACTCTGATCAGCTGGCTCAACGACGCGCACGCGATGGAGATGGGCATCATCCCCGTCCTTGAAAATCATGTGAAGGACGCCGACCGCCTGCCCGAGGTCCAGACCCGCCTGCGGGCGCACCTCGAACAGACCCGGCGCCAGGCCGACCAGGTGAAGATGCTGGTCGAACGGCTCGGCGGCTCGACCTCGGCCGTCAAGAGCACCATGGGCACGATCGGCGGCTTCTTCTCGGGCCTGTCCACGGGCGCGGCCCCGGACGAGCTGGTCAAGAACGCCCTCGCCGACTACTCCACCGAACACTTCGAGATCGCCTGCTACCGCGCGCTGATCGCGGGCGCCCAGGCTCTCGGCGAGACCGAGATCGTGCGGGTCTGCGAGCAGATCCTGCGCGAGGAGGAGGAGATGGCGCGCTGGCTGGAGCACCAGCTCCCGCAGCTCGTCCAGATGTACCTCGGCCAGGAGGTCGGGGTGGGCGCCGGCGTCCCCGGCACCCACTCCACGGGTACAACCCGCTTCTGATCCAGACTCAGGCCACGGGATTCGAGCCTTCGCGGAAACGGAGGCTCGAATCCGTCTGCACGCGCTGGAGGAAGGTCGAAACCTCCTCGACCAGGCCGAGGCTGAGCTGCTCCATCTCGGCCGCCTTCTGGAAGACGATGAGCGCGGCCAGCGCCTCGCGGTGCACCTCGCACGACTGGAAGATCGGCAGGATCTCGGCGGCGAGCCGCTTCACGTCGGCGGTGCGGCCCTGGCGGGCGTAGAGGGCCGCGAGCTCCAGGGAGACGAGCGCGACGTCGTAGGCCACGCGGTCCTCGGTGAAGCTCTCGATCAGCTCCAGGAAGACCTCCTCGGCCTCGGCCGGGCGGCCGAGCGCCGCGGCGATCGTGCCCTGCATCCAGCGCAGGCGCGTGGAGTCGCAGCGCATGCCGACCTGCTCGATGAGCTTCAGGGCCTCGGGCAGCAGGGCCGCCGCCTCGCGGACGCGGCCGGTGTCGATCAGGCAGCCGATCAGGTTGGACTGACTGAGGGCGAGGAGGCGCGGCTCCTCGTTGCCGTCGAGCAGGAACAGGCTGTCGCGGAACCAGACGCTCGCGGCCTCGGGGTCGCCGCCGTAGCGCAGGACCAGGCCCTTGGCCATCATGGCGCGGCCCTGGCCGTGCGGCTCGTTGACCTCGCGGTAGACGGAGATCGCCGCGTCCAGCAGGTCGAGCGCCTCCCCGAAGCGGCGCTGGGCGCGGCGCAGCGAAGACTTGTACTCCAGCAGCAGCGCCTCGTCGAGCGGGTCCAGCCAGCCGGCCGTGAGGTAGATCTCGGCCTGGCGGAAGGCCTGCTCGGCCTGCCGGAAGTCGGAGAGGACGCGCAGCGCGTTCCCCAGGCCGGCCCAGGCGCGAGCCTTGGCGGATTCGATCGAGCCCGGCCCGTAGACGTCCGGGCTCAGGTGGTCGGCCACGTCGAGCGCCAGGCGCAGCAGGCTCTCTGCGCGGCCGGGCTCTTCGAGGACGGCCACGCGGGCCTTGTCCACGAGCAGCTCGAAGAAGCCCCAGCTCTGGAAGCCGGGGTCCTCCCAGAGCCGCTCGCGGAGCGCCTCGGAAGAAAGGTTGCGGACCTGGCGCCAGAGCCGGCCGGCCTCCCGGCGCTCCTGCGTCAGGGCCGACCGGCGGGGGCCGCTCTCCTGGCGTACCTCCCGCAGGACCCGGCGCACGAGGGGGCTGTAGCCGCTGTCCCCAGGGGGCCCCTCCAGGCGCCCGGGCGAGCCCGGGAGGATGTCAATCAGTCGCTCCTCGCAACCCGAACAGGTGAACAGGTGTCGCTGAAGGGTACGGCTCAGCTCCTCCGGAAGGTCATTGTCGAGAAAAAACTCGAGCGTCTTTCGGTCAGGATGCCAGTCTTTCATCGGACCACCCTCCATGCCGGGCCCCGTCGCCGGTGATCTTCGTACAAGGGTCAAAGTTTCCCATCGTTCGCCCCCGGGTTGCAAGCCGCGCCTGCCCGGGGAGTCCCATCACGGCCGGCCGTGCGGGTCCAAGCCGTTGCCCTCGCGGTTGACCGGGGAGGGCATCTGGCCGGGAGGCATCGGGGCGTCCTGCTCGGTCATCGGGCGGAACAGGCTCAGAAACTCGTTGACCGACCGCATGACCATACGGCCCAGATCGGTGAGCTGGATCACCCGGGTCTCGCTCCGCTTCGCCGGGGCGGCATAGGCGCTCGCCAGCGGGAGCAACAGGGCGACGACGAGAAGGCAGAGGACAGTGCGACGCAGAGTGCTGCCAGACATCGAAATCTCCATTTCCGGCAAGTCAACCGAGGGCCACCACGGCTCCGTTGCCTGCCGACATTCATGGGTTGGACTGACAGGAATCCTAAACCATCCCCCGGTTCAGACAAGGGTCGCCGCTGCTCACAAAGTGAGCGCGTTCGGTCAAATCATGAGCACTGACGAAGATGGAGTCAGCCGTGACGCTTCTGAGCTGATGATGATATGGTTGGTCACAAATCGGAAGGCCTGAAACAAAGGAGATCCGACGTGAGCGACAGCAGCAACATCGAGAGCCGTGGTTACAGTCATCCGGACGCCCTGGTCTCCACCGACTGGGTGGCCGAGCATCTGAACGATTCCAGTGTGCGCATCGTCGAGTCGAACGAGGATCCGCTCCTCTATGCCAGCGGGCATCTCCCTGGGGCGGTGGAGGTCGACTGGACGCGCGACCTGAACGATCCCCTGCGCCGCGACTACCTGGGACGGGAGGGGTTCCAGTCCCTGATGCGCCGGATCGGGGCGGGCCGCGACACGACGGTCGTGTTCTACGGCGATAAGAACAACTGGTGGGCGACCTACGCCCTCTGGGTGTTCCGTCTGTTCGGGCACGACAAGGCGAAGATCATGGATGGCGGGCGCATCAAGTGGGTGAAGGAGGGGCGGCCGCTCACCAAGGACGTGCCGAGCTACCCCGCGAGCGACTACACGGCGCCGGAGCGCGACGACAAGGAGGTGCGGGCGTTCCGCGACGAGGTTCTCCGGCACGTGGAGAAGCGGGGCCGGCTGATTGACGTGCGGAGCCCCGAGGAGTTCAGCGGCGAGCGCCTGCACATGCCCGACTATCCGAACGAGGGCGCACTGCGCGGCGGCCACATTCCGGGCGCCGCGAACATCCCCTGGAAGCAGGCGGTCAACGAGTCGGACGGGACGTTCAAGACCGCCGAGGAGCTGCGCGCCCTCTACGAGTCCAAGGCCGGGCTCAAGCAGAACGACGACGTGATCGTCTACTGCCGGATCGGCGAGCGCAGCAGCCACACCTGGTTCGTGCTCACCCAGCTCTTGGGCTACCCCACGGTCCGCAACTATGATGGGAGCTGGACCGAGTGGGGGAACCTGGTGGGGGTCCCCATCGAGCGCTGATGCCTGAGATACCCGAAAAGCTGGCCGATACGCTGGACGCGCTCTCCCTGGTCCCGGACCGGGCGGAGCGCATCCAGCTCCTCATCGACACCGCGGAGCGCTTCCAGGAGGTTCCGCCCGAGGTCGCGGCCCGGCCGTTCCCGGAGGATCACCGGGTCCCGGCCTGCGAGTCCGAGGCCTTCGTCTGGGCCCAGCGCCGGCCCGACGGCCGCCTCGACTTCCACTTCGCGGTGGAGAACCCCCAGGGGATCTCCGCCAAGGCCATGGCCGTGATCCTCAAGGACACCCTCTCCGGCCAGCCGCTGGAGCAGGTGGCCGCCGTGCCGCAGGACATCGTCTACAAGGTGTTCGGCAACGAGCTCTCCATGGGCAAGTCCATGGGGCTCATGGGAATGGTCGGCATGGTGACCACCCTCGCGAAGCGGGCGCAGGGGGACTTTACGCCGCAAAGCACTTGACGCTGCCCTTCTCCCAGGCGTACATTCCTGTCGTGGCCGATCCGCAGCGCCTTCGCCCCCTCGACCCCCCTGACCGGCTCCACCTCCGGGCCATGGACAACCTCCGGTTCATCCGGGAGACCATGGAAGGGGCCACCCGTTTCACGGACGTGTCGGGCACGGGCGCGGTGATCACGGGCCTCTCGGCCCTGCTGGCCGCCTGGGTCGCCTCGGGCCAGATCGGCTTCCACTGGCTCGCGGTCTGGCTGGTGGACGCCTTGTTCGCCGTCCTGGTCCTGGCCGGCACCAGCCTCTGGAAAGCGCGAAAGACCCGGGCCGACCTCTTCACCCAGCCCGTCCGGCGCTTCGTGTTCGCGCTGTTCCCGCCGCTCCTCGCGGGCGGCCTGCTCTCGGCCGTGCTCATCCTGCAGGGGGACATGAGCATCCTGCCCGGCCTGTGGCTGCTGCTCTACGGCACCGGGGTGGTGACCGGCGGTGCCTTCTCGGTGCGGATCGTGCCGGTCATGGGCATCCTGTTCATGATCCTGGGCGCCGTGGCCCTGGCCGCGCCCTTGGCCTGGGGGAATGCGTTCATGGCGGCCGGCTTCGGCGGGCTGCACATCCTGTTCGGGCTCCTGATCGCGAGGAGGCACGGTGGCTGAGCGTCAGCGGGTCCCCAGGGACGAAGGAGAGGTCGTGGAACCTGCCGCGTCAGAGTCGGTCCAGCGCACGGCCCTGGACCTCGACCGCCTGATCCACGAGCGCATGCGCCTCGGGATCGTGAGTGCCCTCGCGGTCAACGACCACCTGAGCTTCAACGACTTGAAGAAGCTCCTGGACACCACGGACGGCAACCTGAGCGTCCACGCCCGCAAGCTGGAAGAGGCCGGGTACGTCACCTGCGAGAAGTACTTCGAGGGCCGGGTGCCCAAGACCGAGTACCGCCTCACCACCCCCGGCCGGCGCGCGCTCCAGCGCTATCTCGACCACATGGAGGCGATCATCCATGCCACCCGCGAGGGGTAGGTTTTTATTTGCCCATCTGCTTTGTGCGGCAAAGTGATTTGTCTGTGGAGGTGAACGGAATGAGAAGAGCAGTGCGGATCCTTGGCGGCCTGGCGATCGGGCTGGCTCTCGTGGCGGCGGCCCTGGTGGCCCTGGCCTTCTTCCGCCGGGCGGAGCCGCGCACTCCGCTGGCGAAGGCTGCGGCGGCCGGCGACAGCGCCGAGGTCAAGACACTGCTGGAGAGCGGCGCGCCGCCGGAGAGCGCCGGCGAGCCCTGGAGCGCCCTGACCTGGGCGGCCCGGGCCGGCCGGGAGGACAGCCTTCGCAGCCTGATCGACGCCGGGGCCGACCCGGACCGGCGCGACGGTGGCCCCAACGGTTGGACCCCGCTGATCCATGCGGTCCACAAGAACCAGGCGGATGCGGTCCGGGTGCTGATCGAAGCGGGGGCGGACGTGAACCGGGCGGCGCCGAACGGCCTCACCCCCCTGATGCTGGCCGCGGCCCAGGGCGAGGGGGAGATCGTCGAGCTGCTCCTGGACGCCGGGGCCGATCCGCACGTACGCAGTGGAGGAATGACCGCTCTCCACCATGCCGTGCTGGGAGGTGACGCCCGGAGCATCGCGGCGCTGGAGCAGAGGGCGCCGGACGTCCGCTTCGGGGACGGCTGGCGCGACCGGGCGATCCTGGGCTTCGCGCGGCTCCGGGAGCGTTCCACGCTGGTGGCGCGGCTGGACAGGGTCCTCAAGGGGGTGCAGTGATGAGCAGGCACGTGGCGATCATCATGGACGGCAACGGCCGCTGGGCCACGAGCCGGGGGTGTCCGCGGACGGCCGGGCACGTGGCCGGGGCCGAGGCGGTGCGGCGCACCGTCGAAGCCGCGCGGGACCTGAGCATCGGGACCCTCACCCTGTTCGCCTTCTCCTCGGACAACTGGCAACGCCCGCCCGAAGAGGTCGGCTCGCTGATGCGCCTCTTCCGCCGCTACCTCATCAAGGAGGCAGCGCGCTGCTCCCGGGACGGGGTGAGGATCTCGGTGATCGGCCGGCGCGACCGGCTGTCCCCGGCCCTTCTGCGGGCCATCCGGGAGGCCGAAGCCATGACGGCTCACGGGAACGATGCGCTCCTGCGGATCGCCATCGACTACTCGGCCCGCGACGCCATCGTCCGCGCCGCCGGCCGGCTGCACCGGATGAATGGCAGCGCGCCGGAGCTGACCCGCGAAAGCTTCTCGCGCCTCCTGGCCGACAACCCGCCGCACGAGGGCCCGGTGCCGGACGTGGACCTCCTGATCCGAACCGGCGGCGAAAAGCGGCTGTCGGACTTCCTGCTGTGGGAGTGCGCCTACGCGGAGCTGGTCTTCACGGACCGGATGTGGCCGGACTTCGGGCGGGAGGATCTGGCGGAGGCGGTGCGGGAGTTCGAGCGGCGGGAACGGCGGTTCGGGAAGGTGAGCCCTCACCCCCCTGCCCCCTCTCCCGCGAAGGGAGAGGGGGAGAGGATGATCCACGCCTAGAGGCTGGTCGTCATCAGCTCGGCGACCGCCTTGTTGAACTTCGTGGGCTCGGGCATCTCCGAGCCCTCGGCAAGCACGCCGTAGCCGAACAGGAGCTGGGCATACTGATCCAGGATCGGATCGTTCTGGTCCTGGTCGAAGCGCGCCTTGAGCTTGCCCAGGATGTCGTGCTTCGGGTTCAGCTCCAGGATGCGGCGCTGCTTCGGACCGCCACCCTTGCCCTTCTGCAGGAGCTTCTCGAGCTGCGGGCTGTAGTCGTGCTCGGCACCCACGAGGCAGACGGGCGAGGTCGTGAGCCGGTTCGTCAGGCGGACCTGCTTCACGTGCTCGTCGAGCTTCTGCTGGAGCAGGTCGAGAAGCGGCTTGAGCTCCTCCTCCCTGGCCTTCAGCTCCTCCTCGGTCTGCTTCTTCTCCTCCTCGTTGCCGAGGTTGACCGTGCCCTTGCCCACCGACTTCAGGCGCTTGCCGTCGTACTCGTTGAGCGACTGTGTGAGCAGCTCGTCCACCGTGTCGACCAGGTAAAGGACCTCGATCCCCTTCTCCTTGAACGCCTCCAGATGCGGCGAATTCTCGACCTGCTCGCGCGACTCGCCGGTCAAGTAGAAGATCTCCTTCTGGTCCTCCTTCATCCGGCTCACGTACTCCTTGAGCGTGG
>DATANP010000347.1:0-10466 GCA_036266195.1 Thermoanaerobaculia bacterium
GCGGCGCAGATGGACGGCGCGATCCTGGTGGTGTCGGCCGCCGACGGCCCGATGCCGCAGACCCGCGAGCACATCCTGCTGGCCCGCCAGGTGGGCGTTCCGTCGATGGTCGTGTTCATGAACAAGTGCGACATGGTCGACGATCCCGAGCTTCTGGACCTCGTCGAGCTGGAGCTCCGCGAGCTGCTGTCGTCCTATGACTTCCCCGGCGACGACATTCCGATCATCCGTGGCTCGGCGCTCAAGGCTCTGGAGAGCGGCGACGCGACCAGCGAGTGGGGCAAGAAGATCATCGAGCTGATCGACGCGGTGGACAGCTACATTCCGCTGCCGGAGCGCGCGATCGACAAGGACTTCCTGATGCCGATCGAGGACATCTTCTCGATCTCGGGCCGCGGCACCGTGGTGACGGGCCGTGTGGAGCGCGGGATCGTGAAGGTGGGCGACGAGGTCGAGATCATCGGGATCCGTCCGACGTCGAAGACGACGGTGACGGGCGTCGAGATGTTCAAGAAGCTTCTGGACCAGGGCCAGGCCGGCGACAACATCGGCGTTCTTCTGCGCGGTACCAAGAAGGACGACGTGGAGCGCGGTCAGGTTCTGGCGAAGCCGGGGTCGATCACCCCGCACACGAAGTTCAAGGGCGAGGTTTACATCCTGACGAAGGAGGAGGGCGGCCGTCACACGCCGTTCTTCAACGGGTATCGCCCGCAGTTCTACTTCCGCACCACGGACGTGACGGGCGTCGCCACCCTGCCGCAGGGCACGGAGATGGTGATGCCGGGCGACAACGTGAACCTGGAAGTGGAGCTGATCGCTCCGATTGCGATGGAGAAGGGTGTGCGGTTCGCGATCCGCGAGGGTGGCCGCACGGTCGGCGCCGGCACCGTCACCGAGATCGTCAAGTGAGTTGCTGAGGACAGTCATGGTCAACGAGAAGATCCGCATCCGCCTGAAGGCGTTCGACTACCGCATCCTGGACACGTCGACGCACGAGATCGTCGATACCGCGCGCCGTACGGGAGCGCGGGTGGTGGGACCGATCCCGCTGCCGACGCACATTGCCCGGTACACGGTGAACCGCTCGCCGCACGTCGACAAGAAGTCGCGGGAGCAGTTCGAGATCCGGACGCACAAGCGGCTGCTCGACATCTTCGAGCCCACCAGCCAGACGGTGGACGCGCTGATGAAGCTCGAGCTGCCCGCGGGCGTGGACGTCGAGATCAAGGCATTCGGCAAGTAAACCCGCTAGGAGATGGCCGAGATGGATGGCATTCTGGGAAAGAAACTGGGCATGACCCAGATCTACGCCGACGACGGGACAGTGATCCCGGTCACGGTGGTCCAGGCGGGTCCCTGCCTGGTCGTGCAGCGCAAGACGGTCGAGCAGGACGGCTATGACGCGGTCCAGGTCGGCCTCGTCGAGGAGCGGCCCGCCAGGAAGGTCGGCCGCCCGCTCGAGGGTCACTTCAAGAAGGCCGGCGTCGCGCCGACCCGCCGCGTGGTCGAATTCTCGCTCGGCGAGGGCGAAGATGCGAAGCCGGGCGACTCCGTCAACGTGACGATCTTTGCCGAGAAGGACTACGTGGACGTGATCGGGACGAGCAAGGGCAAGGGCTACCAGGGCGTGATGAAGCGCCACGGTTTCGCTGGCGGCCGCGGCTCCCACGGCTCGATGTTCCACCGCGCGCCGGGCTCGATCGGATCGTCGGCGTACCCGTCGCGGGTCTTCCCCGGCATGCGCGCCGGCGGCCGCATGGGCGGCGAGCGCGTCACGGCGAAGAACCTCCAGGTCGTCAAGGTCGATCCGGAGCAGAACCTGCTCTACATCCGCGGTGCGGTGCCGGGCCCCAAGAGCGGCTACCTGCAGATCCGCCGGGCGAAGCGGGCTTGAGCGCCTGAGGTAACAGACACCATGAAGATTGCGGTCAAGAATTTCGACAACAAGCAGGTGCGGGAGATCGAGGTCCCCGACGCGGTGTTCGCGTACCCGTACAAGGAGCACCTGATCCATGAGGCGGTGCAGGCCTACCTGGCCGGCCGGCGCGCGGGCACCCACAAGGTGAAGACCCGCGCCGAGGTCTCGGGCTCGGGCAAGAAGCTCTGGCGGCAGAAGGGCACCGGCCGCGCCCGCACGGGCGACATCCGGAATCCGAAGTGGCGCCACGGCGGCACGGTCCACGGCCCGGTCCCGCACGGCCACGAGAAGCACCTGTCGGTGCGCGAGAAGAAGAACGCCCTCAAGTCGGCGCTGTCGCAGAAGGCCACCGAGGCGAGGATCGTGGTCCTGGAGAGCCTGGACCTGGACAACCACCGCACCAAGGAGCTCGTGCAGCGGCTGGGCGGGCTGGGCGTCGACGGCAAGACCTTGCTCGTCGATACCCTCGACAATCACAACCTGACGCTCGCGTCGCGGAATGTTCCGGGCCTGAAGACGGTTGATGCGCTGGCTGTCAACGTCTACGACGTGGTCGACCGGCCGTACCTCGTGCTGAGCGAGGGGGCCCTCAACCGGCTGGTGGAGGTGCTGGCGAAATGAGAGTCCAGGAAGTCATCCGTCGGCCTCTGATCACGGAGAAGTCGACGGACCAGCGCGAAGACAAGAACATCGTCGCCTTCGAGGTGCACCGGGACGCGAACAAGATCGACGTCAAGCGTGCGGTCGAGGACCGATTCAAAGTCAAAGTGTCGGACGTGCGGATCGCCCGCGTGCATGGCAAGGTGCGCCGCCAGGGCCGCTTCTCGGGACGCCGGCCGGACTGGAAGAAGGCCTACGTGCGGCTCGCCGAGGGCGAGAAGCAGATCGAGTTCTTCGAGGGGATGTAAGACGATGCCGACCAAGGAAAGAAAGCCAGTCAACTCCTCGAGCCGGTTTCAGACCTATCTGACGTTCGAGGAGATCACGCAGGACCGGCCGCACAAGTCCCTGACCAAGGGCAAGACGAAGACGGGCGGGCGCAACAACCAGGGCCAGCTCACCTCCTGGTGGAGGGGCGGCGGCCACAAGCGCAAGTACCGCACGATCGACTTCAAGCGGGACAAGCACGGCATTCCTGCGAAAGTGGCGAGCGTCGAGTACGACCCGAACCGCTCGGCCCGCATCGCCCTGCTCAACTATGCGGACGGCGAGAAGCGCTACATCCTCTGGCCGAACGGCCTGGCCGTGGGCACCGAGGTGATGTCGGGTGAGACCGCCGAGGTCAACGTGGGCAATGCGCTGCCGCTGCGCCGCATCCCGCTGGGCACGGTGATCCACAACATCGAGCTCAAGATCGGCAAGGGCGGCCAGATGGTGCGCTCGGCCGGCGCCGGCGCCCAGCTCATGGCGCGCGACGGCGAGTGGGCCCAGGTCAAGCTGCCCTCGGGCGAGGTGCGGCGGGTGCACGTCGAGTGCTACGCCACCGTCGGCCAGGTGGGCAACCTGGAGCACGAGAACGTCTCGATCGGCAAGGCGGGCCGCAACCGCTGGCTGGGCTGGAAGCCGCACAACCGCGGCGTGACGATGAATCCCGTGGACCACCCGATGGGCGGCGGCGAGGGCCGGACCTCCGGCGGACGCCATCCCACGACCCCGTGGGGTGTGCCGACCAAGGGATACAAGACCCGGAACAACAAGCGCACGGACGGGATGATCGTCCGCCGCCGGAACAAGAAGTAAGGAGCGCAGACGATGGCGCGTTCGCTCAAGAAGGGCTTCTTCATCGACGATCATCTCCGGCTCAAGGTCGAGGGGATGAACGACCGCGGCGAGAGAAGGGTCATCCGGACCTGGTCGCGCCGCTCGACGGTGATCCCCGACATGGTGGGTCACACGATCGCGGTGCACAACGGGCAGAAGTTCATCCCGGTGTACGTCAGCGAGAACATGGTCGGCCACAAGCTCGGCGAGTTCGCCATGACCCGGACCTTCCGCGGTCACGCCGGCAAGAAGGTCGAGAAGGGCGCCCGGCCCCGGTGATCCCGGGCCTGGACACAGAGAAGAGGGGAACGACGATGGAAGTCACAGCACGGCTTCGCTACCTCCGCGGCTCGGCGCAGAAGGTTCGGCTCGTGGCCAACCTGATCCGGGGCAAGGGAGTGCAGGAAGCGGTCCACCTCCTCGAGGTGACCAACAAGGCGGCGGCCCAGCACGTCCAGAAGTGCCTGAAGTCGGCGATCGCCAACGCGGAGAACCGGGACGACCACGTCGACGTCGACCGTCTCTTCGTCAAGGAGATCTTCGTCGACGGTGGACCGTCCTTCAAGCGGATCCGGCCGGCGCCGATGGGACGGGCGTTCCGCGTGCTCAAGCGGCAGAGTCACATCACGATCAAGCTCGACACCCGCAAGGGTGACGACAAGAAGAAGTAGAGAGGATCGAACGGTGGGTCAGAAAACGCACCCCTATGGGTTTCGGCTCGTCTACAACAAGACCTGGCACTCGCGCTGGTACGGCGACCAGAAGTACGCCGACACGCTGCACGAGGACCTGAAGCTCCGCAAGCTCCTGAAGACCCGGCTGTCGCACGCCGGCGTCTCGGAGGTGGACATCGAACGCGCGGCCGACAAGCTGCGGGTGACGATCTACACCTCGCGGCCCGGCATCATCATCGGCCGCCGCGGCGCGGAGGTGGACAAGCTGCGCGACGAGCTCCAGAAGCAGATGGGGCGCGAAGTCCACATCAACATCCAGGAGATCCAGCGTCCGGAGCTCGACGCCCAGCTCGTGGCGCAGTCGATCGCCGGCCAGCTCGAGCGCCGCGTCTCCTTCCGCCGCGCCATGAAGAAGGCCATGGAGTCGGCCTTCCGGTTCGGTGCCAAGGGCGTGAAGATCATGGTCTCCGGCCGCCTGGGCGGCGCCGAGATCGCGCGCTCCGAGTGGTACCAGGAGGGGCGGCTGCCGCTCCACACCCTCAAGGCCGACATCGACTACGGGCTCGCCGAAGCGCGCACCACCTACGGCGTGATCGGCTGCAAGGTGTGGGTCTACAAGGGCGATCTCCTCAAGGAAAAGAGCCGGCGGGCTTCTGCCTGAGGCGTAGAGAGGTAGACGAATCATGTTGATGCCGAAGAAGGTCAAGTACCGCAAGCAGCAGCGCGGCCGGCGCCGGGGAATGTCGAAGGGGGGCAATTACGTTGCCTTCGGCGACTATGCCCTCCAGGCGCTGGAGCCGGGCTGGGTCACGGCGCGCCAGATCGAGGCCGCCCGTATCGCGATCTCCCGCCACGTCAAGCGCGGCGGCAAGGTCTGGATCCGGGTGTTCCCGGACAAGCCGATCACCAAGAAGCCGCTCGAAACCCGCATGGGCAAGGGCAAGGGCAATCCGGAAGAGTGGGTCGCCGTGGTGCGGCCGGCGCGCATCCTCTACGAATTGGAGGGCGTGCCCGCCGACATCGCCGAAGAGGCGATGCGGCTCGCCGCTCACAAGCTGCCGATCAAGACGCGCTTCGTGACCCGTCACGAGGAGCTGAGGTAAGAACGATGAAGGCTCGGGAATTGCGGGATCAGACGGTCGAGGAGCTCAAGGACAAGGAGCGCGATCTGGCCGATCAGCTCTTCGCCCTGCGCTTGCAGAAGGTGACCGGCCAGCTCGAGAAGCCGGCGCGGGTACGCCAGGTGCGCAAGGACATGGCTCGCGTGATGACGGTCCTGCGCGAGAAGCGCGGTTAGGAGCAAGACATGGAGAATATAGAGGAGCAGGCCCAGGGAGCCGGACGGGGCCATCAACAGGTCAAGGTGGGCCGGGTCGTGAGCGACAAGATGGACAAGACCGTGGTCGTGGCGGTGGAGAAGACCATCACGCACCGGCTCTATCACCGGTCCATGAAGCGGACGACCAAGTTCCACGCGCACGACGAGGACAACCAGTGCCACGTCGGCGACGTGGTCGAGATCGTCTCGAGCCGCCCCCTGTCCAAGACGAAGCGCTGGCGCGTGCGCCAGATCGTCGAGCGGGCCCAGTAAAAGGAAACGACCATGATCCAGATGGGAACCATTCTCGACGTGGCCGACAATACCGGGGCGAAGAAGATCGCCTGCATTCATTTGCGCGGCGGCTCGGCGGGCCAGTACGGCCGGCTGGGCGACGTCATCACCGCCTCGGTCAAGGAAGCTTCTCCCGACGGCACGGTCAAGAAGGGCCAGGTAGTGAAGGCCGTGATCGTCCGGACGGTGAAGGAACAGCGGCGCAAGGACGGGAGCTACATCCGTTTCGACACCAACTCCGCGGTCCTGGTCAACGACGCCGGCGAGCCGATCGGCACGCGCGTCTTCGGCCCCGTGGCCCGCGAGCTGCGCGAGCGGAGGTTCATGAAGATCATCTCCCTGGCGCCGGAGGTAATCTGAGATGTCGAAGTTGAACGTGAAGAAGAACGACCAGGTTCTGGTGACCACGGGCAAGAACCGTGGCGCCCGCGGCCGGGTGCTGCGGGTGCTCGCCAACGACGGCAAGGCGATCGTGGAGCGCGTGAACATGATCAAGCGCCACACGCGGCCGAACCCGAACAAGGGCATCCAGGGCGGCATCCTCGAGCGCGAGGCGCCGATCCAGGTCTCCAACTTGAAGGTCATCTGCCCGGAGTGCGGCAAACCGAGCCGGCTGGGCCGCAAGCGTCTCGAGGACGGGCGCGGCGTCCGCGTCTGCAAGCAGTGCAACGCGAATTTCAGCTAGGTTCCTGAGGTCGACATGGCGAAGAACGAAGGAAAGAAGAGCAAGGGCGCGAAGGCCGTCGCGCCGACCGGCCCGTCCGCGCCGCTGCCTGAAGGGTACGTCCCGCGGCTCAAGCAGCGCTACAAGGACGAGGTCATCGGCAAGCTCCAGAAGGAGTTCGGCATCGACAACATCATGGCGGTGCCGAAGATCGAGAAGATCTCCGTCAACATGGGCGTCGGCGAGGCGATCCAGAACATCAAGATCCTGGACGACGCGGTCGAGGAGCTCGCGGCGCTCGCCGGGCAGCGCCCGGTGATCACCCGCGCCCAGAAATCGATTGCGGCCTTCAAGCTGCGCCAGGGCATGCCGATCGGCGCCCGGGTCACCCTGCGCGGAGCGCGCATGTGGGAGTTCCTGGACCGCCTGATCAGCGTCGCGCTCCCCCGCGTGCGCGACTTCCGCGGCATCTCGGCGAAGAGCTTCGACGGCCGCGGCAACTACACCCTGGGCGTACGCGACCAGTTGATCTTCCCCGAGATCGACTACAACAAGGTCGAGAAGACGAAGGGGATGAACATCACGATCGTGACGACGGCCGGCAACGACGAGCGCGCCCTGTTCCTGCTGCGCGAGCTCGGCATGCCGTTCCAGCGCTAGGAGAATCACTGTGGCGACCACGGCAAAGATCGCGAAGGAGAACAGCAAGCTGAAGTACGAGGTGCGGCACCGCAACCGGTGCCGTGTCTGCGGCCGTCCGCGCGGTGTGTACCGCAAGTTCGGGCTGTGCCGCATCCACCTCCGGGACCTGGCGCTGCAGGGCTACCTCCCTGGCGTGATCAAGGCGAGCTGGTAAGGGTTGAGGAGAGATAAGCAATGAGCATGACCGATCCCATTTCGGATCTGTTGACCCGGATCCGCAACGCCCACCTGGCGAAGCACGACCGGCTGGACGTGCCGGTCTCCCGGCTCAAGCTGGAAGTCTGCCGGATCCTCAAAGAGGAAGGGTTCATCAAGAACTACCGGGAGGTCGAATCCACCGGGCCGAGCGGATCGGTGCGCATCTTCCTGCGGTACAGCCCGCAGGGCGAGCCGGCGATCAACCATGTCGCGCGGATCAGCAAGCCGGGGCGCCGGGTCTACCGCCGCGCCGGCGAGATCCAGCCGGTGCGCAACGGCCTCGGCATGGGGATCGTCTCGACGTCGCAGGGTCTGCTGACCGACGCCCAGGCGCGCGAGCGCAAGGTCGGCGGCGAGATCCTCTGCGAGCTCTGGTAGGACGTAGGAGATAACGAACATGTCGCGCATTGGAAGAATGCCGATCCCGGTCCCGAGCGGGACCAAGGTCGAGATCCAGGACGGGCAGCTCGTCGCCGAGGGCCCGAAGGGCAAGGTGGCGCAGCCGCTCTTCGACACTTTCCCGGTCAAGATCGACGGCAACGTCATCACGATCGAGCGGCCGGGCGACACCGGTCCGGAGCGGGCCAGGCACGGCCTGCTGCGGGCGCTGCTCGCCAACGCCGTGCAGGGCGTGTCCGCCGGCTTCACGAAGCAGCTCGACATCGTCGGCGTGGGCTACCGCGCCGAGGTGAAGGGGCCCCAGGTGCAGTTCGCGCTCGGCTACTCCCACCCGGTGATGTACGACATCCCGGAGGGGATCACGATCGCGATCGACGCCAAGGCGAACCGCGTGACCGTGTCGGGCGCCGACCGCCAGAAGGTGGGCCAGGTCGCGGCCGAGATCCGCCGGCTCCGCAAGCCCGATCCCTACAAGGGCAAGGGCATCAAGTACACGAACGAGATCCTGCGCCGGAAGGTCGGCAAGGCCGGAGGCAAGTGAGGCGGGCATGACCGAGCACGTGACGAAACTGGTCCAGAGGAAGCGGGAGCGCCGCGAGCGCGCCCATCAGCGGCTGCGCATGCGGGTCCGCGGCACGTCCGAGCGGCCGCGCCTGTCGATCTACAAGAGCGTGAAGTATTTCTACGCCCAGGTGATCGACGACGACCGCGGGGTCACCCTCGCGCAGGCGAACTCGGGCGACGCCGAGGCGAAGCAGCGGATCTCCGGCTCGACGAGCAACAAGGACGCGGCGAAGGTCGTGGGCGAGCTCGTCGCCGAGCGGGCGAAGCAGAAGGGGATCGACAAGGTCGTCTTCGACCGCGGCGGCTACATCTACCATGGCAATGTCAAGGTCCTTGCGGATGCCGCCCGTGAAAAGGGTCTGCAATTCTAAAGGATTGTGAAGGAGAGCACTTTGGCCAGGGACTTTGAGCGCGAAAGCGAATTTTTCGAGCAGGTCGTCCATATCAACCGCGTGACCAAGGTGGTCAAGGGCGGCAAGAACTTCTCGTTCTCCGCCCTGGTGGTGATCGGCGACGGCAACGGCCGCGTCGGCTATGGCGCCGGCAAGGCGAAGGAGGTGCCCTCGGCGATCCGCAAGGGCATCGAGATCGCCAAGCGGAACATGATCCAGGTGCCGCTCAAGGGCAGCAGCATTCCGCACGAGGCCCTGGGCATTTTCGGGGCCGGCCGCGTGTTGCTCAAGCCGGCGTCGGCGGGCACGGGCGTGATCGCGGGCGGTCCGGTGCGTGCCGTCATCGAGACGGCGGGCATCCAGGACATCCTGACGAAGTCCCTGGGCTCGACCAATCCCCACAATGTCGTCAAGGCCACCTTCGACGCGCTGCTGCGGCTGAAGAACGCGGAGGACGCGCTGCGCCTGCGCGGGCTGGAGGGCCGGGTCCAGGCCGCTCCGGCACCCGCTGCAGCTCCTCCGGTTGCTCCAGCGCCGGCGGAAACCGCCGGGGCCTGACAGTAGAGATAGAGCCGGGAGCAGAACATGGCTGAGAACCAGGAAGGCAAGAAGATCCGCATCCGTCAGGTGCGCAGCGCCATCGGCACCAAGAGCGGGCACCGCGAGGTGCTCCGGGGCCTGGGGCTGCGCCGCATCCGTCACGAGGTCGTGAGGGAGGACACCCCTGCGGTGCGCGGCATGGTGAACAAGGTCTCGTACCTGCTGGAAGTCCACGAGGAGCAATCATGAGACTGCACGAGCTCTCTCCGGCCAAGGGGAGCAAGCACGCGAGGAAGCGGGTCGGCCGCGGGCCCGGCTCGGGCACCGGCAAGACCGCCGGCAAGGGCGAGAAGGGCCAGAAGTCCCGCTCGGGCTACAGCCACCGGGACGGCTTCGAGGGCGGTCAGATGCCCCTCGTCCGCCGGGTGCCGAAGCGCGGGTTCACCAACATCTTCAAGACCGAGTACGCGGTGGTCAATCTCGCGCAGCTCGCGGACTTCGACGGCGACGTGACGCCGCAGACCCTGGCCGAGCACGGCCTGGTCCGCTCCGGCAAGCCGGTCAAGGTGCTCGGCGACGGCGAGATCGGCAAGGCTCTCAAGGTGACGGCGAACAAGTTCAGCAAGTCCGCCCGCGCCAAGATCGAGGCGGCGGGCGGCAGCTGTGAGGAGCTTCAGGCGTGATCGAAAGTTTCCGCAACATCTTCGCCATCCCGGACCTGCGCAAGCGCGTCCTGTTCACGTTCGGTCTCCTGGCGGTCTACCGGATCGGGTGCCAGATCCCGACCCCGGGCGTGGACCCGCAGGCGCTGCTCGAGTTCATGCGGATGGCGCAGGGGACCTTCCTGGGGTTCGTGAACACGTTCACCGGCGGCAGCCTGCAGAAGATCGCGGTGTTCGCGCTGGGCATCATGCCCTACATCACCGCGTCGATCATCCTGCAGCTCCTCACGGTGGTCTGGCCCTACCTGGAGAAGCTCTCCAAGGAGGGTGAGCTGGGCCGGCGCAAGATCACCCAGTACACCCGCTACGGCACGGTCGTG
>DATANP010000348.1:0-12703 GCA_036266195.1 Thermoanaerobaculia bacterium
GTAATGTTTCTGGAGGTGAGGGTGTAGCTGCCCGGGGGCGGAGTGGTGTTGGCCATGATGTCTCCTTTTTCTGTCCATCTGTTGTCGGCATCGCACATCGCGGTGCCTGACTCCTCGACTGTAGCTTCGATCATCATGGCCGTGAAGCGTGCTTGCTACCTGCCCGAGAACCGCAGTTTCTACACAGAGGCAGCCAGAGCCGCACGTAGAAACTACGAGTCCGTGGGATCCGATGACCGAGTCCGGCGGTCCTCCGCTAAGATAGTGCGATGCGGGATCCCTCCAAAGTCAAGAAGCCACTCCCGCCCCGCGAAACCGAGAGCGGCCACGCCGCGCTGGCCGCCGAGAGGCAACGCTTCTTCTCACTCCTCGACGAACTGCCTCTGCTCGTCCTCGTCTGGGCTCAGGACGGCGCGGTGCGCTTCGCCAACCGGTACTTCCGGGAGCGCTTCGGGATCCCCGCGAGCGCGCCGTGGGAGCCCGGCCTTCCCGAGCCTCGCGAATGGGCGGCGGCCGATGGCCGCACCTACCAGGTGGACACCCATTCCTTCGCCGACGCCGATGGCGCGCGGCTGACGCTGGCGCTCGGCCTCGACGTGACCGAGCGGAAGCTCGCCCATGAGGCCGAGCAGCGGGCCCGCTCCACCGCCGATGCCTTGCGCGAGGCGACGGTCGCGCTCACCCGCAGTCTCGACCGGGAAACCGTCCTGGCCACGCTGCTCGACCACCTCCGCCGGCTGGTGCGCTTCGACCGGGCGAGCGTCATGCTGCTCGAGGAGGCGTCGCGAGTCTCGGTCCGTGCCGTCTTCGACGGCGACCGGGTCCTTCCCCTCGCTCCGGCGGAGCGCCCGGAGTTCCTCGCCTCCGATCACCCCGTCGTGCAGCGGATCCTCGCCACCGGCACGGCCGTCCTGATCCCCGACACCGGGGAGCTGCCCGGCTGGAGCTCGCCCGGCGGGGGCTCCGACGAGTCGAGCTGGCTGGGGGTCCCGCTGTTTGCGCGCGGCGCCGTCGCCGGCCTGTTCTCGCTGTCCAAGCAGGAGGTGCGCTACTTCAACGACGAGCACGTGAGAGTGGCCGAGGCGCTCTCGTCGCAGGCCTCGGTGGCAGTGGAGAACGCGATCCTCTTCGAGCAGATGCAGGCGGCGACCGAGCGCATGCAGACGCTGTCGCGCCGGCTCGTCGAGGTGCAGGAAAACGAGCGGCGCACCGTCGCCCGGGAGCTCCACGACGAGGCCGCTCAGGCGCTCGTGTCGCTGCGCTACGGCCTGCAGCTCCTGGAGCGGGAGACCGGCGGCGAAGGCGTCGCCGCCCGCGTGACCGAGCTCAAGCAGACGACCGATGCCGTCATCGACAGTCTCCACCGCCTGGTCGCCGCCCTGAGGCCCGCCAGTCTCGACCTCGTCGGGCTCGACGCCGCCCTGCGCCAGTACCTGCGTTCGATCGAGGCGAAGTGGGGGCTCACCGTCCGCTTCAAGGCTCGCGGGCTCGAGGGCGAGCGCCTGCCGGCCGCCGTCGAGACCGCGCTCTACCGCATTGTCCAGGAGGCGGTGACCAACGTCGTGCGGCACGCTTCCGCGACCCGGGTCGACGTTCTGGTCGAACGCCGGGACGGCCGCGCCATGGCCATGGTGGAGGACGACGGGAAAGGCTTCACGCCCGCAACGGCCCTGGGAGCGGAGCGTCTCGGGCTTCTCGGGATGCGGGAGCGGGCCGAGGCTCTGGAAGGGACCCTGACCATCGAGAGCGCGCCGGGAGAGGGCACGACAATCGCCGTGGAGGTGGCTTGTGGCGACCCGCATCCTGATCGCTGACGATCATCCCGTCCTGCGCTCCGGCCTGCGGGTGCTGCTCGCGGCCGATCCCGACCTCGAGGTGGTCGGCGAGGCGGGGAGCGGGGAGGAGACGCTGCACCTTGCCGAGGAGCTGCGCCCCGACGTGGTTCTGCTCGACATCGGCATGCCCGGCGAGAGCGGGATCGAGACCGTCCGCCGCCTCAAGGCGAAGCTCCCCGCGCTAAAGGTGCTGTTCCTCACCATGCACGAGGAGGAGGGCATGCTGCTGGAGGCCCTGGGTGCCGGCGGCGACGGATACCTCATCAAACGGGCCGACGAGGCGGAGATCATCCAGGCCATCCGCGTGGTGCAGCGTGGCGATGTCTACGTCCACCCCACGATGACCCGCGCTCTCCTGAGCCAGACGGAGACCACCGAACGACCGCAAGAGCCCGTCGAGCCGCTGACTCAGCGCGAGATCGACGTCCTGCGCCTCCTCGCCAGGGGGAACACCAATCGCCAGATCGCGGAGCTGCTCGGTCTCTCCACGCGCACGGTCGAGAGCCACCGCGCCAACCTGATGGGCAAGCTCGGGCTCTCCAGCCGCGTCGAGCTGGTCACCTACGCCGAGGAACACCGGCTGCTGTGAGGTCCTTCAGTCGAGCCGCTGGAGTTGGATGCCGTCGCAGTAGGCGTTGCCCTTGTTGGCTCCGTCGCGGACGCATCGGATCTTCACTCCTCGGGTCTGGGCCCCGACCGTCACATCCACGGATCGCGTCTCCCAGACTCCGACCTGCTGGGCCATGGCCTGACCGTCGGCGAAGTTGCCGCCGTCCCCGCGGCCGTCGTCGAAGTCGAGATAGACGTTGTCGGTGGACTGGGCGCGCAGCAGCCAGCCGGTCAGCCGGTACCTCTTGCCCGGTGTGACCGGAAGGAACGAGCTGGTGATGGCGAAGTCGGCCACCGCATCGGCGCCCTGCTGATTGGAGCCCCGCATGCAGACCTTCCACTTCCCCAGGCCGGAATAGGGTACATCCGTCGTGATCACCACGTCGTTGGAGCCGCCCGTCCAGGACACCAGGCTGGTGCTGACCGGTCCGCCGTTGACCGCACCGGGTTTCAGCTCCTCGAAGTAGCCATTCGGCACGAACCCGGTGTTCTGAAAACCGGGGTAGGTGGCAGGAGTCGGAAAGGGGTCGAACCAGGGGAGCGTCGGGGTCGCGACCGCCTTGTTGACGAAGTTGGTGGCCCAGACCTTGCTGGGCTGGCTCGGATCGCCGGTCTCGAAATAGACCCAACCCTTCCCCTTGGCGAGGTAGTAGACCTCCTTGGCATTCGAAACCGCCAGGTTCGAGTAGTAGGTGATCTTGAGGACATCGTCCCAATGCTTGGCATACGGAGCCGGGCTGTCCCAGCTCGGGTAGTGCGCGTCTACCGTGAGCAGACGGGTGACCGTGCCGCTGTGATCGATTTTCGCCAGGTTGGGATCGAGCACCTTGTCGAGCATGGTGCTCTGGACGAAATCGCCGATCTTCATATTGCGGTTCACCCAGACAAACGGTGCCCCGAAGACGTGGCTCGACCGCGCCTCGAGCTCCGCATTCGGCCTGTACGTGTTGCCGTGAAAGGTGGCCCAGTAGTCGAGGCGGGCCCCTCCGACGTCCACGAAGATGTCATATTGACTGACGCTTGGATCCCCCTGAAGGGCTACTGTGTTGCCCCAGAGCGTCCCACGCCAGAAGCAGTGCTCGCCGTTGATAGGCGTGCCGTTCCTCACGCTCACGGTCTGGGCAACCAGACCTTGCGGCATGAGCCAATAGCTGTACATGTCGAAGGTGGTCTGGGCCTGCACGGCTCCGGCGAGCAGAGCGGCAGCGGTCCATGCAGCGGCAACGAAGGTGAGAGATGTTCTGGCTTTGTACATTGTCATCCTCCTGAAAGCGCCTCGATCCTCCGACTCAGTCCGTGGAATGGAAGACGCTCGCACAGAGCCAGCTCCCTCACTTTGGAGCTCCGCTATATCTTTCAGATGCCAGGAAGAGGCGTCCTTGGACTTGGCGGGTCGCCACCTTGCGGCATAGAGCCTTACAGCGCCGCAAAGAAGCTTACATCGACGTATAGAAGATTACATTGGGCCATAGAAGTTTACATTGGCCCATAGAAGTTTACGGCGGCCCGCAGAAGATTACGTTGGGCCATAGAAGCTTCCATTGGGCTGTAGAACCTTCCGCCGCCGCGCAGAACCTTACATTGCAACACAGAAGTCTACATTGCAACACAGAAGGTTACGGCGGCCCATAGAAGTTTACGCTGGCCCGTAGAACCTTACACCGGCCCGTAGAAGGTTACGGCGCCCCGTAGAACCTTACGTCGGCTCGTAGAACTTTACGCCGGCTCGTAGAACCTTACGGCGCCCCGTAGAAGCTTACATTGGCCCGTAGAAGGTTACATTGGGCCATAGAAGCTTACATTGGCCTGTAGAACCTTCCGTTGCCGCGCAGAACCTTCAATTGCAACACAGAAGGTTCCATTGCAACAGGGAAGGTTGAGTTGCAACAGAGAGGGTTGTGTTGCCGGCTGGAAGCCGGCGCTCCCAGCGAGAAGCAAGTCTCCCCCTCTCCCGGGGAGGGTGGGCTTGGGCGGACCGGGAGAGGGGGCCGGGGGGTGAGGGCTTTTCTCTTACCGCCCCGTCGTGCCGAGCACGATGTCCACGCGGCGGTTCTTCGCACGGCCTTCGTCGGTCGAGTTCGGCGCGACCGGATTCTCCTGGCCGTGGGCGAAGACGCGGATGCGGCCCTCGGGGAAGTTGACCGGCGACTGCCGCTCCAGCCACTGCTTCACCGCAAAGGCGCGCTCCTCCGACAGGTTCATGTTCGCCTGCGGGTTGCCCACGTTGTCCGTGTGGCCGTGGATCTCCACCGCCGTGCCGCCGGCCACCAGCAGGTCGTTGAGGAGCTGCTGGAGGTCACGCTCGGCGCCCGGCGTCAACGTGGCGCGGCCGGAGTCGAAGTTGATCTGCCAGGAGCGGCGGCTGACCACGTCGCGCACCGGCGCGTTCGGCTCGAAGGTGGGCGCGGCCGCGGCCACGGTCGACTGGGTCGGAGCATTGCGCTTGGCGATCGCCTCCACGTAGGAGGTGTCGAGCACCCGGTTCACCGGGTCGTAGCTCGGCACGAGGTCCGGGTACTGGGCCACCACGATGTCGCCGAACACCTTGTACGTGGCGCCGAACAGGTTCGACGAGCCGGGCACCATGCCGAACAGGAGCATGTTGTCCGCCAGGTTGTTCACTGCCGAGCCGCCCAGCTCGACGTCGAGACCCTGCTTGTCACGCTCGTTCACCACCTGGAAGTACTTCTTCCAGTAGTCGGGGCCGGCGTCCTCCTCGCCATAGACCTCGGCGCTGATCTCGGCGGCTTTTTCGAACGCCTGCGGATTCGACCGCACCTGGTCGCCGCCCTCGAAGATCGCGGAGAGCATGCCCTCGACGACCTCGCGGTTGTCGCGCATCCACTTGTCGATGCCGATGATCGTGTTCGGCATCTGCGAGCTGTACTCCCGGGTGGACACGATCGAGACCAGGCCGCCGCGCTTCTGCGCCACGGTCACGTCGCCGGGGGTCCAGGTGACTACGCCGTTGACGCAGACCTTCCGCCGCTCGCCCGTGGACTGGCCCTTGTTGACCACCGGCCGGGTCTCGCAGTAGCCGGCCACGTATTTCTCGGCGGCGTCGATGTAGTCCGAGGCCGCCACCCAGTTGAGGCAGCCCGGGTCGTAGGTCTTCTCGTCCGGGTTGTTGCACAGCCCGTTGTCGCCGAGCCACTTCTGGGCGATGTTCCAGTCGCCGTCGCGGAGGTAGCCGGCGACCAGGCCGCCGCGGGAGGTGGCGGGGTTCTGCTTCCACTCCGGCAGGCCCATGAACTTGTCCTCGCCGCGGGAGTAGCCGGCGGAGCCCACCACCTTGGCCCGGTACTCGGGGCCGAGGCGCTCGAGCTGGTCGTTGACCCCCTTCAAAAAGGTCGCCGAGCCGTCGCCCATGATCGCCACGAAGTGCGCGCCCTTCTCCGGCTGCGCGTTGCCGCGCTCCAGCTCGGTGGCGAAGGCGACCAGCGCCTCCTGCATCTTGCCGGCGTCGTCCTGGCGGGTGAGCTGCAGGTCCACGCCGTGCTGGCACATCAGGCTGCCCTCGGTGGCGCGCTTGCCGCCGTTGGCGAACATCAGGCCCATCTGGGAGTTCCAGGCCCAGTGGAGGAAGCGGACGTCGGTCTTGTCCTCGCAGCCCGGCCGTTCGCCCGGCATGGCGACGTTGCGGACCTCCGAGGTCGTGTTGCCGTTCGACGGCAGGCTGGGCAGGTCGGCGCGCTCGGGCACCACCGACTCCTTGCCCTTGGCGGCCGGCGCGAGCTTGTCCAGCAGACCCGGCGCGAAGCGGCGGATGCTGAAGAAAGCGGCGATCAGGAGCGCCACGACGACGATCAGCTTCCCAAACGGGGTGAGCTTCATTTCAAGGTTCCTCCTCCCTCGGCACGTCTGTCCGGCAGCTCCGGCGCGTCCAGCAGGAGTGCCGTTGCCGAGGGAAACGTTTCAGTATGCCGAGTGAGGACGCTAGCAGGGGCTCCGGGAGCGGTCAAGCCGGGGTCGACGCCGACCACCGGTTCAGGGCGGGATCGATGCCGCCCATCAGCTCGTCCATCGCGGGTTGCATGGAGGCCACGAACCGCTCCGTCTCCTCGATCTGGCTCACGACGCTGCCCATGTAGGCCGCGACTTCGGTGGCGCTGAACTGGGAGGCGCTCACCCGGCCGAGGATCACTTCAAATACGTCCTGGAAGGCGCCGAGTTGCGCCACCACGCACTGATCCCGCTTCTGGCACTCCAGCAGGAGCTCGCGCTGTTTCTGGAGGATGCCCATGTGCCACTCCCGGGTGCGGGCCGTGGCCGGCTCCTTCTGCGCCAGCTCCTTGAGCTTGGCGACCTTGGCGTCGATCTCCTGCAGGCGCTGTTCGATGGAGGGCAACCCCGAGGAGGCGGACGGCCCCGACGGCTCCTGGGCCTTGGCGGCCACGGGCTTGGTCTTCGTCACCCGCTCCCACCGGTTGGCCGCGAACCCGGCCGGCGGCGGAGGCGGCGGGGTGGCCGCGGGGACGCGGGTGGAAGAGTCTTCCTGCCCGGCGCTCGCCCGCAGGTTGGCCAGGATGTAGACGTAGACCAGCCGCTCCCGCACGAAGTTCAGGTAGGCGGTGAGCATGTAGTCCATCTGCTCGGCCACGCCGCCCGAGTCCACGAACGTCTCGGTCTCTTCCCGGTCCTTGAGGACCTTGGCGACCTTGTCGCGCAGATCGACCAGCCGGCGGTACGCCTGCATGTAGTCGGGCAGCACGCCGCGGCGGACCCAGGCGCCGACCGGCGGCTCGTTGAGCGAGACCTCGACCTTCTGGCGCAGGGCCTCGCGCTGGGCCGCGACCGCGGCCTCCCTCTCCTGCCGCTCCTCGTCCTCGATCTTCTTCTGGATCGACTTGCCGGTGGAGGCGAAGACCGTCCAGCCGGTGGCCCCGAGACCCCAGAGGATCAGCGGCAGCGGGTTCCAGAACGCGGCCGAAGCCGCGACCGCCACCGCGCCCGAGATCACGTTGGTCGGCGACGAAACCGCCATCTTGACGCTCTTGCGCCAGATCGTCTTCGCGTCCAGAGGCTTTTTCGTCATAGGCTTGGGAACCGCGCGCGGATCTCCCGCAGCGTCTCCAGGAACTCGTTGCTCGTCGCGATCCCGTGGCGCCAGGCGAGGCCCCGGTCGATCAGATTGTAGCTCTCCTGGATGCGGGCGCCAGGGATGATCTTGCCTTCCGCGTCCCGGTCGCGCCCCATGAGCCAGATCGTGTCCGCCACCTCCAGGGCCGCGGAGATGTCGTGGGTGACCACGATGATCGTGTTCAGCTCGTGCATGCAGGCCACCTCGTTGAGCAGCTCGGCCACCCGGTCGATCGCCATGGGGTCGAGGCCGGAGAACGGCTCGTCGAGGAGCAGGAAGTTTTCACTGCACATGAACTGCTGGGCGATCGCCACCCTCTGCCGCTGGCCGCCGGAGAGCTGGGCCGGGTAGAGGCCGGCCTGATCCATGAGGCCGAAGCGATCCAGGTAGCTCCGCGCCTTCTCCACCGCCTGCCTGTGCGACAGCCCGGACCGGGTGCCGGCCACCACCAGGTTGCCGAGCACCGTGCGGTGCATGAACAGCGGATAGTTCTGCGCCACGACCCCGACCATGCCGCGCTGCACCGGCTTGCCGTCCTCGCCGATCACCACCTTGCCCGTGTCCGGCCGGTCGAGGCCCGCCAGGACGCGGAACAGCGTGGTCTTGCCGACGCCCGAGGGCCCGAGCAGGCCCACCACCTGGCCGGCGATGGCGTCGGGCCGGCGGATATCCTTGATCTCCAGGTTCAGATCGCGCAGGATGTGATTTCCGCCCAGCGTGACGTTGACGTTCTCCGCCTTGAGCAGGGTGGCGCCGTGGGTGTAGCTGAAAGAGGCCGGCATGGCGTTACCTCTTCTCCAGGACGAGCCCGGCGTAGGGGCAGAGGAGTCGCTGGAAGCCGCCGATCAGGTAGTCCTGGAACAGGCCCACGAGAAGGATCGTGATCTGGATCGCGAACACCTGGGCGATGTGGAAGTGCTTGTTCTGGTTGAGCAGCATGGCGCCGATGCCGCCTTCGGAGCGCGAGATCCCCTCGACCATGGTGAGCATCATCCAGCCGATGGCGGCGTTCTGGCGCAGCACCTCGATCGCCCTGTCCGCGGTCCCCAGGATCACCACCTCCCAGACCACGTGCCACTCCCCCATCCGGAGCGTGCGGGCGTGGTCGAAGCGTTCGCGCGGGATCTCCAGCACCACGGCCGCCATGGAGGTGATGAAGAACACCGTCATGCCGAACACCAGGAGCGCCAGCTTGAGCGGCCGGCCGCCGCCGACCATCAGGGTGAACACGAAGGTCAGGCCGATCAGTCCGAGGAACCGCCCCTTGGACACCGCGAGCGCCACCGGCCGGAAGAACGGCAGCACGGTCAGGTAGGACAGCCCCAGCGACAGGAGGGTGGACAGGGCCAGCGCCTCCAGGTTCAGAGCGAAGCTGGTCCACAGCTCCCGCGACAGCCCCTGGGTCATCCAGAGGTCCTGGAAGGCGCGGAGCACCTCCATGGGCTGCGGCAGCACCTTGAACGGCGAGTTGATCCAGATCAGCAGGAGGAGCGCCACCTGGAACGCGACGATGATCCGCAGCGCGTTCGGGGAGATGGCGCGATTCGGGAGGAATGCCTGGACGAATGCGTTCATGGAGGGCGGATTCTATCCCAACCGCCCCCTGCCGTTAGCCGCGGCTCCCAGGGCCGGCAAGCGGATCGTGAACGTGCTGCCCTGGCCGGGTCCGGGGCTCGCCGCCTCGACCGTCCCGCCGTGCTTCTCGACCAGGCCCTTGACCAGCGCCAGCCCGATCCCGAGCCCGCCGGTGGACCGCTCGACCGACCGGTCCACCTGGTTGAACATCTCGAAGATGTTCCGCAGGGCGTCGGCGGGGATGCCGATGCCGTTGTCCCGGACCGCCACCACGATCTGGTCGCCCTCCCGCACCGCGGACAGCCAGACCCTTCCGCCCGGCTCCGTGTACTTGGCGCTGTTGTTGAGCAGGTTGGCCAGGACCTGGGAAAGGCGGGTCAGGTCGGCGAACAGCACGACCGGCTCCGGCGGCAGCGAGACCGTGAGATGGTGGCCGGCCGCTTCGAGCGTCGGGCGCGCGATCTCCACCGCGCTGTCGACCACGTCCGCCAGCAGCACCTCGGTGCAGCGCAGCTCCATCTTGTTGCTGTTGATGCGCGAGATGTCGAGCAGGTCGTCGATCAGCCGCACCATGTGAGTGAGCTGCCGGTCCATCATCTCCCGCGCTCTCGCGACAATCTCCGGGTTGTCGGACGCCAGGCGCATGAGCTCCAGACCGTTGCGCAGCGGGACGAGCGGATTCCGGAGCTCGTGGGCGAGCAGCGCCAGGAACTCGCTCTTGCGGCGGTCGGCATCCTGGAGCGCTTCGAGGACCTGCCGCTGCCCGGTGATGTCGCGGGCCACCTTCGAAGCGCCGATGATCTTGCCATCCGCGTCGCGGAGCGGAGAGATCGTCAGCGAGATGTAGAGCTGGCGCCCGTCCTTCGCAACCCGGATCGTCTCATAGTGCTCGATCCGTTCGCCGCGCCCGAGCCGGGCCAGGATCTCCGTCTCCTCCGAATGGCGGTCCGGTGGAATGAGCAGGGTGATCGGCCTGCCGATCACCTCCTCGGCCTTGTACCCGAAGAGCCGTTCGGCTCCGATGTTCCACGTCTGGATCACACCCTCGAGGGTCTTGCTGACAATCGCGTCCTGGGACGACTCGACGATGGCGGCAAGCCTCGCCTGGGCCTCCTGGGCCCGCCGGCGCTCGGCCACAAGCTCCCGCTCGGCCTCCATCCGCGCAAGAAGGACGGCATCCTCGTTCAGTGCCATAACCTCATAATTTAAAGCGAGAGTCGTGCCAGATCCAAGAGCGGACCTCGACTATCCGAGCGCCACCTTGGAGAACCTCTCCAGGATCTCCTGCTCCGAGGGGGGCTGAAGGACGTTCGTCGCGGCAAACTCCTGGGCCTGCGGGTAGTCCGAATTCCGGATGCGCCCGGCAGCCCGTTCGAGATCATAGGATGTGCGCCGAAGCTGAACATCGGGCCCCAGCAGGAGCCAGTACGCGCCGGGCTCCCCGAACGGCATGCCCACGCTGCCGGCGTTCACGACCCGGAGGTCTCCGACCCTGCGGTCGTCCTGCATGTGGGTGTGGCCGCAGACGACCAGCGGCACGTCCACCCCTTCGAAGACGGGCCGGAGCGCCTCCTCGGGCGTCAGGCGGGTGAAGATCTCCGTGTCGTTGCGGGGCGTGGCATGGCAGAACAGCACCTCGCCCATCCCGGGGATCTCCAGGCGGAGCGTCGAAGGCCAGCCCGCCATCGTCCGCAGGTGCTCGGGGTCGAGCGTCTCCGCCACCCAGCGCGCCAGCTCGCGCACCGGTGGCGGCAGCGCGATGGTCTCCTGGCCCGCGTGCAGCTCGAGGACGGCGCGGTCACCGTTCCCATGGATGAACCGCATGGGGATGTCGAGGCCGAGCAGATACGCGAACGTCTCGCGCGGCATCGGGCCCGGCACCACGTCGCCGCCGATCACGATCAGATCGGCTCTGGCTAGGCGGACGTCCCGGATCACCGCCTCCAGGGCGGGCAGGTTGCCGTGGATGTCGTAGAGGGCTGCGACTCGCATATCCCGGTGTGCCGGATCATAGCAGACCCCGCGCGCCATGGCCGAGGCGCGGAGCCGCGCGGCTCCGCACCCCTGGCCGGGTGCCCGCTTCAGTGCCAGCAGGTCCCCGGTTGATCGTTGATGTCGACCCAGAAGCTCGCGGCCGGATTGCCCACGCCGCCGTAGGCTTGGAGGTGCCAGCCAAAGCCGCTGTCATGATGCTCGGCAACCCGCCAATCCGGGCCGAATTCCTGGACGCACAGAGCATTCGCGTCGCTGCGCTTCGCGGGCGGCACCGTGGGCTTCGTCGTCCCGACGACACCGCCGGACCAGAGGTAATAACGGTCGCTGTTGTCCACGCTCGCGGGTTTGGGAAGCGGGAATCCCGCTCCGGATTTCTTGATGCAGAGGATGGGCAAGGCCGTGGTGCACGGAGTATCGCCCTGGTAGGCGTTGCAATTGACACAACCGACGCTGATGGTTCCGGTCGTCGTATTGGCCTTGATGAACTTCCAGGTCATACCGTTCGTCTGCGCCCGCACCACGCACGGCAGCAGGAACAACAGGAAGAGAGCGGCGGCGGATATCTTTCGCATGATCCTTCTCCATTGGCGAATGAGCCATCCAGAGGCTCGTCCGGTTCTGTCCGCGATAGATCATGGGGACGCCGCGCCGGTTTAGTGCCGCTTGAGCGTCACATTACTTTTCGGATATGCCCCAGTGCTCATAGGGTTTCACTAAACCGGTCTCCTCGATCGTGGATCTAGAACGGATGAACGCCGGCGGTTTCGTGCGATTATGATCCTTAATCTGAAAGGAATGGCCCATGCCTGGCGGACCACCGATGCTCTGGTTCAACGGCCTTGACGGTCGGCGAGGCGGCTATCTGACGCCTCCCGTGGCTCCGCGGCAGGTCGCCGACCTGGCCTGCGGGGCGCCGCTCGACCGGGCGCGGGCTCGCGAGCTTCAGGCGTGGGTGGCGCGCGGCGAGGGCAAGGCGCGGCGCGGGCTCAAGGAGGGCCTCGACCCCGGCAAGCTCGACGAGGCCGGCTGGGGCGTGATCTTTCCAAGCTCAGCGAACCCCGAGCCGTTGCGCGAGGCCCTCGCTCCGTTGCTCGACCTCCGCCGGGCGCAGGCCGGAATACGGCAGCCCCGCTTCTTCCGCGAATTCGCGGGCGAGGACGGCTACTGCGAAGGCGAGAGCAAGATCGATTTCCTCACCCGCCACGGCGCCGGTACAGGACCGGCCGATCCGGACAAGGTGCCCTATTACCTTCTTCTGGTCGGCGATCCTGAGGCGATCCCGTTTTCGTTCCAATATCAGCTCGACGTTCAATACGCCGTCGGGCGGCTCTGCTTCGACGACATCGAGGACTACCGGCGCTACGCCGAGAGCGTGGTCGCGGCCGAAACCCGCGGCACGGGGCGGCGCCGGCGGGCCTGCTTCTTCGCTCCGGTCAACCCGGGAGATCCGGTGACGGAATCGATCCACGGCAGGCTGGTGCAGCCGGTGGCGGCCGGCATGCGCCGCGACCTGTCCTGCTGGGAGGTCGAGACCGTTCTCGGAGACGAGGCGACCCGCAGCCGGCTCGGAGGCCTTCTCGACGAAGCGCCGGCCTTTCTCTTCGCCGCG
>DATANP010000349.1:0-4041 GCA_036266195.1 Thermoanaerobaculia bacterium
GAACCGGACCCGCAGGCTCCTGAACGCAGCGGCGTGATTCCTGAGCGGACAGGCGCACGATCTGAAGAAATCCGGGCGGCTCCTGATCGAGGCCGCGCGGCTCCTGATCTTTCAGGAAACGGCAGGGGCGTGCTCTCGAACGCCCCTGCACGGACTACTCCCTGTCGGCGCGGGACGCGGCGCCGCATGTGACCGGCGTGATCGCGCGCTATCTCCAGAACCATCCGACCGCCACGCCGCAGCAGGTCAAGGCTGCCATCGTCGCCGGTGCAATGCCCAACGTCCTGCAGACCACGGGGACCAACAGCATTCTGCCCGCGACAGGTTCGCCCAACCTGCTCCTGCAGATCGTTCCGTAACCAGCAACTGAATCGAGCCGGCGGCCGAGAGACCGCCGGCTCACCCCGGACTATGTGCTGATCAGGTGGTGGATGTTGCCGTCCGGGTCCTTGAACCAGGCGAGCTTGAGATCGCCGACCCGATGGACGTCACCCTCGCGGGTCACCTGCGGCAGCCCATCGTAATGCTCGAAGGAGACGCCCTTCGACCTCAGGGCCTCCACGTTGGCATCGAAATCCTGTCCGACGCCCCAGGTCACGCTTGTGGCTTTGTTCGTTCCCGCGAATTCCGACGTGTAGACGACCATCGTCGTCCCGCCGGTCTTGTAGGTGATCACGCCGTGGCTTTCGTCCTGGGCCGGCGCCAAGCCGAGCTTGTCTTCGTAGAACCGCCTTGCTGCCTTGATGTCTTTGACCGCGACGGTCGCGATGGCGTTCTTGTTTCCCAGCATGTTGACCTCCTTTAGCTACAAGCGCTTCTGCCGTCGTCCCCGCCACCAGCGCAGGACCTGCTGCTCACCGATCGGCTGGTCATCGGGAGGGATGCGCAGACTATCACGCAGCTCGCGGCGGGCGTCCGGATCGATCAGCAACACGAACAGGAACGTGATCAGCATGGCGATGACCGAGCCGAGCCCGGCGATCGCCATGTCCTTCTGGGCATCCCACACATCGCCCTGGGCACCGAGGAAGGCGAGCCCGGCCTCGGGAGCGACCTTCACCGCCGCCGCCCACTCCATCAGCTCGTAAATAGCCGAGAACGCGAGGGTCAGCTCGACCGGCAGGTAGAACGTCCAGACCCCGCGCGCTCGCGTAATCCGCACGAACACCTCGCGCACCGGATAGGCCATGAGCAGACCGAACGAGAAGTGAACCAGGCGATCGTAAAGGTTGCGGTCCGAGCCGAACCAGCGCTGCAGCGTATATCCGAACGGTACCTCGGCATAAGTGTAGTGCGCGCCGATCACGTGCAGGACAAGGAAGATCGTGATCAGGGTGTAGGACAGGTTCGACAGTCGGAAGTAGAACCCAAGCCCGATCATGAGCGGCACGCCGGCGAAGATGAGAATGTTCTCGAGCCACCAGTCGTCCGGGAACACCGGATGGATCGCCGCCAACACCCAGGCGACCAGGAAGACAGCCAGCAATATCAGATGATAGCGGGAGAATCGGCGGGGGGAGGGTGAGGGGTTCATGGTCTTCCTCCAAAAAACGCCTTGACCGGTTCAGTCGCAAGAAGCATGAGAAGAGCGGCCGCGATCGGTACACCAATCCAGGCCCGTGGCTCACCAAGGATAGCATTCACAAGATCACCCACGAGACTGAACGCGAGCATGACACGGCCGAGCACGAGCCCGAATCGCCTGCCCTTCCACAATCCATAGGCGGTCAGAGCGCAAGCGACAGCGACCATCGCCATGAGGAGAGGCCCCCAGACTCCCGTTACCGCAAACTGCTCGCGAGCCCGAGGATTGATGCGCCACATCGGCTCAAGAAAGCCTCCCGGGAATAGCAGAGCGAAGAAGGAGAGCGAGCTCATCATCACTCCGAACACGAAGAAGCAGCTCAGAGCTGTGATGCTCCGAGGACGGCTGAAAGCAGGCGTGTCCCCTGTCATCAAATCGGCAACTCGATCGACTGCCCGTGGTAAAACACGTTGTGCGGGTCCCACTCCGCCTTCGCCCGCTGGAGCCGCGGGTAGTTCTCTTTGTAGTAGAGGTACTGCCAGTCCCGGAGATCCGAGTCGCAATAGTTCACGTAGCAGCCGTCGAAAACATCGTCCGGCCACGGGCCTTTTTCGCCGTACATGTCCAGGTAGAAATTATTGATCCAGTTCAGGTTGACCTGGTCCTGGTCGGGCTCCGTCCAGTAGGTCTGATACTGGAGCTTCATGATCGAGGAGCGCTGCGGGACGGCGGTGGCGTCAGGGGCGACTTCGTTGATCTTGCAGCCGTAGGAGTCCACCTGGAGGAGGGCCTGGCTGTTCGCGGGATACTCCGGGCTCTGGACCGTCAACCAGTTCCAGATGGTTTCGAGTTGGCTGTCGGGAAAGCCCTTCTTCATGTAGGCGGACTTGTACTTGCCTCGCTGGTTGGCTCCCGAGCCGTTCAGGGACTGGGTAGCCTCCAGCCAGGGCATGCGCTGGGCGCTGGTCGTCGTCGGGATGTAATGGTGCCAGCCGACCGCGATGCGCGTGGGCACGGTCTTCACTCTCGCCTGGTCCACTCCCTCTTCCATGGCATTGATGAAGTCGTCCACAGGCCCCCGGTCGCTGCCGGCGTTCTGCACGGTCACAAAGATCTGGCCGGCGGCCTGGCGGGTTATATGAAACAGGGTGAAGAGGCCGGAGCTCGGGCTTCCGGGCGCGCTGTTCTCCTCGAAGAAGCGGCCATAGTTCCGGAGGATCTGGTAGAAAAGATCCTGGTTCTGGAGCAGGTCGGACCACTCCCAGGCGATGCTCGCGAGCCACGCTTCGCTCGGGCCGGGCGGGAGGTCCTTGAAGAAGTATTTGGTGATGACTCCGAAGTTACCCCCTCCTCCACCGGCGTGCGCCCAGAAGAGGTCCTGCTCCTCCTGGGTCGGCGAGTCCCGGGTGACACGGACGAGGCGGGCCCGGCGGTCCTTGTCCACGCAGACCACCTCGACGCCGTGGAGCCAGTCCACGGTCAGGCCGTGGAGGCGCGCCAGGAGGCCGTAGCCTCCGCCGCAGATGTGGCCTCCGGCTCCCACCGAATAGCAGGAGCCCGCCGGGAGGGTGACTCCGTATTGCCGGTAGAGCTGGTTGTAGACGTCCCAGTTCGTGCAGCCGCTTTCCAGGAAGTACCAGCCGGTCTCCGCGTCCTTGCCGGCGGCGTGCATGGAGGAGACGTCGAGGATCACGCCGTCGTTGAGTGAGACCCAGCCCTCGTAGCAGTGGCCTCCGCTGCGGACGGTCGGCCGGAGCCCCTCGTCCACGCAGCGCTGGATGACGTCCACGATCTGGCGGGCGTCTCCGACCACTTCGACGTATTGGGGATGACCCACCCAGCGCTGGTTGAAGCCGCGGATGAGGGTCGGGTACCGGGGATCGTCGGGGGTCACGCGGGACCCGGGGAACGGGGCCATGAGCCCTCCTTTCGGAATGGGGCGCTACTCGGGTTCCACCTCCGAGCCCTGCTCCTGCTGTTGGTGCTGCCGCCGGACCTCGAGCTGCGTCTGGATCGTGGTCTTGAACGCCGTGTACGCCACGAGAAGGACGAGCACGGCCGCGACCGCGGCCAGGGTCAGGCGGAGGCGGCGGCCCGGTTTGTCTCCCCCTTCAACGAAGGGTCGCGGCAGACGCCCACTGCCGGAGCGCAGGAGGTAGGCGGTCCAGATCCAGGCGCGGTGCTCGCGGCGGAGATAGCGCGGCAGGTTCTTGGCGTCCACCTTGATCTCGTTGAGGAGACGCTGGGCCTCGTCCTTCTCTCCCCTCGCCAGGAGCAGGCGGGCCAGGCGGACCTGGGCCTCGATGACCGTGCGGCGCTCCAGGACCTGCCGCAGCACCTGCTCGGCCCTCTCCTTCTGACCGCTCTCGTCCAGGCTGCGGCCGAGTTGCAGCATGGCGCGGCCCAGGTAGGCGTCCGGCGTGGCTTTGACCAGCTCGTCGAGGAGCGGGACGGCGTCCGCGAAGCGGCCCTGCATCTGGTAGGTCTGGGCAAGGCCGAAGTTGACGTCCTCGATG
>DATANP010000350.1:0-10965 GCA_036266195.1 Thermoanaerobaculia bacterium
AGTCGGGCCGCTTCCGGTCGAGCAGGCTCCAGACGAGCGTGATGGCCGCGGCCAGCAGCAGGCGGAAGAAGAAGTCGGCCCAGTCGTGCGCGGTGTCGCCGCTGCCGGACGGGTGCTGGATGACTTCGTGGCCGAAGACGAGGCGGCCCATCCAGAGGATCCCCTTTTCCCAGAGATTGAAGACAGGGCCGAGAGGCTTCATGGCGTACGGGATGTAGTACAGCGGGAACGGGAAGTTGAAGAGAACCAGATAGGAGAAGAGATAGCGGAACAGCATCCGCTTCCCGGCACCCCATTCGGGCTTGACGTCGTTCGGTTCCATGCCCCGGCTCCTCGTGAGGACTCCATTGTACGACGGGGACGGCCACGACGGGCCCAACGCTCCGCGCGTCTCCTCCGTATACCCGGACAGGCAGTCTCGACGGAAGAGGAGAGGGCATGCGCGCAAGGCGTGTCGTGGAATGGGCGTTCTTTCTTATGAGTCTGGCGTCTCCGGTCCTGGCCCAGAAGCAGCCCAACTGGGACCTGAAGCTCGGCCTGTCGTACCTCGCGACGAGCGGCAACACCGACACCTCGTCGGCCGGGTTCGACGCCCGCTACGTCCAGGACTGGAAGCTCTGGGGCCTGGAGGCCACGGCCGCCGCGGTGAGGGCCACCCGCAACGACCGCAAGACGGCCGAGAGCTACAACGCCCAGGCGCGTGGCCGGCGCCGGATCCGGGACGGCACGGAGATGACCTTCGGCGCGCGCGGCGAGCGCAACCGGTTCGCGGGCATCGACTCGCGCACCATCCTCGACACGAGCCTTCTGCGGCCCCTGTTCCGGTCCGTGAAGTGGAAGCTCCAGAGCCTGACCGGCCTTTCCTGGACGCGCGAGGACTCGCGCGGCCGGAAGCGCCGGAAGGACTCGTTCGGCGGCCTTGTCCAGGTGCAGGCGAACGGCAAGCTCTCGCCCACGTCCGAGCTGACCGCGCAGGCCACCTGGTATCCGAACCTGGAGCGCCGCAAGAACTATCGGCTCCACGGCCAAGCGAGCCTCCAGGCCCAGCTCAACCGGCACCTGGGGCTGCGTCTTGCCTGCGACGTCAAGTACGACAACGAGCCGGTGCGCGGGTTCCAGCGGACCGACACGAGCACGACCGTCTCCCTCGTGGTCCAACTCGGCCGGAAGAGCGGGGTCTGATCTATTCCTCCGTCACCATCCGCCACTGGACCACCCGGGCGGTCTGGCCGGGCGGTCGGAGGACGCCGGCCTCGACGACCCGCTCCCGGCCGGCGTAGCTCGCGGTGGCCGTGATCTCGAATTGAACCCCGGAGATCGGATGGACCTCGTTCTCCAGCGTGCCGCCGCCGAAGGTATGCCGAGGGGTGCCGCGGAAGGCCGCATCCTCGGAGAGGCGGGCGAGGGCTTCAGCGAGCGCGGCGTCGGAGAGCGCGGTCAGCGTGAGTGAGCGGGACTCGCGCTGGACGAGGCGCATGCGGAGCTGGAGCGAGGCCGCCACCAGGGCCAGAGCCACGGAGAGCAGGAGCAGCGCGAGCAGGGCTCCCGGCAGCGCGAAGCCGTCTTCCCTGCGGATCACCAGGAGAGCCCCAGACCGGCGCCGCGCGGAGCCACGAGGATGGATTCGACCCGCTCCTCCGAGACCGGACCGCGCTGGCTCGGCATCTGAGGCAGCACGCCGGCTCGGAGCCGGCTCCGGCGGTTGCCGATTGTCACCAGGAGCAGCCGCGGGCCGATCGCGCCGCACGACCATTGGGTGACGCCGCGCAGAGCCGGGGACGAGCCCCGGATCACACCATGCTGATCGAGGACGGTCCGGCGAAGCTCTCGTCCATCGCGTTCGTAGACGACCGTGCCCGCGGGGTGTCCAAGCAGGTAGAGCCGATCCTCGACGACGTCGAAGCCTCCGGAAGCCCGCACGTCGCCGCGGATCCGGGCCAGGACGAGCGGCATGGGAGCATCGGTCTGCTCGGCCGCGGCGGCGGTGAGCATCTGCGACGACTCCATGAGGAGCTGCGCGGTCAGGCCGAGCGCCAGAGAGACCAGGACGAGCGCGATCAGCAGCTCCAGGAGAGCGAAGCCCCGCTGTCTCATTCCGGAGGGCTCCAGATGAGAGTTTCCACTTTTTTCTCGAAATCCTTGCCTTGAATCCGCCAGAGCGCGCGGACCGTCACGTGATAGAGGCCGGCCGGAGCGTCGGTCTCGGGCTGGACGTCGACCCAGAGGCTCGGCTGTCCCGGGCTCGGCGCAAGATGGATCGACTGGAGAGGCATGACCCCGGAGCGCATGGCCTCGACCGTGGACTCGATCTCGCGCAGGGCCACGTGCTGGGCGTCGAGGCGCTTGACGATTCCGGGTTGCTGCTGGATGAGCGGCAGGCCCATCAGGAGGGCGACGCTGAGGACGAGGAGAGCGATGAGGCTTTCGACCAGGCTGAAGCCGGATGTGAGGCGGGGCGGCATGGCATCCTCGGGACTTGCCCGAGGGTACCATGCCGCGGGGAAGACTCAACTCTCTTCGGTCGTCTTTCGCCGGTCCTTGAGCGAGGCCACGATCAGCCACACGCCGACCGCGACGATCGTCAGCGGCCAGAGGTCGTACAGCCACCGGAGGTCGATCTGGACGTACTGGTCGAGGAAGGCGATGATGCCGAGCGCCGTCAGGATGACCCCGGCCACCAGGCCGCCCTGGCCGGCCCGCGGCCGCTGCGGCGTGTCGAGCAGGCCCAGGTCCTGGGTGTAGCCGAAGTTGATGAGCGCCGCCTGCCGGTAGGCGTCCAGGATGCTGAAGACCCAGAAGAACACGAGGCTCATCCCGGTGAACGGATTGCCGTGGTGATCCATCATGTTCATCAGGCTGGCCACGATCAGGAACTGGATCAGGCCGCGCAGGTAGAGGCCGTTGTAGACGTTCCCCATCCCCGGGAAGGCCGACAGGATGGCGGCCAGGAACGGGATCTTCTGATGGATCGGGTCGCGCACGGCGCGGGCCTGGGCCGCGGACGCCGGCGGGACCGGAGCGGATTCGGGATATGGCGGCTGCCAGGAGGCATCGGAAGGGGCGGGGCTCATGTCATTCTCCTTCGTGGCGATCGTTCAGGAAGTCGAGAGAGAACAGCGACTTCCGCATTTCGTCCAGCTCGGTCAGCGACTGTTCGACGGTATTCCGGGTGGCGCCGTAGCGCTCCCGGACGGCGGACTTCAAATGATCGAGGCGCCGGAGGCCGCGGTCCTCCACGCTTTCGATGGCCTGCTCGACCCGCGGGCGGACGGCGCGGTCCACGCTCCGGGTCAGGGCTCCGGCGGCTTCGACGGGGTTGCCCATCAGGGCTCCCATCAGGACCGCCAGCAGATAGCTGGCCGCCATGGCGTAGCGCGAGCTGCGCACCCAGGCCGGCAGCGGCGGCGGCTCCTGATGCCGGCTCATTCGCCGAAGGCGGTCCCGGAGCTGCGGGGGCATCGGCGCCTGCGGCATCGGGAACCGGGGAGCGTCGTCGGCCGCGGCGCCGGGGATCACCCGGAGCTTCGAGCGCAGCCCGGCCGGCATCGGGATCCTCTTCGCGGCCCTCTCCAGGGCGGCGGCGTAGGCGGCGCAGGCCGCGCAGGCCGCCCGGTGAGGATGATGGATTCCGGGGGTGAACTCGGTCCGGAAGCGGCGGCAGCCCGGCTTCAGCATGGCGACGCCTCCAGGGCCGGCGATCCGGCGCGCTCCGTCCAGCGGCCCCGGAACCGGGCCTGCACCCGGTCCGCGACCTCGACACGGGCGCGGTGAAGCCTCGACTTCACCGTGCCCATCGGGATCTCCAGAAAGGCCGACACCTCCTCCAGGCTCAATCCCTGGAGATCGCGCAGCAGCACCACCTCGGCCATGTCCTCCGGCATCTCGCGGAGGACGGCGTGGACGGCCTCGACCTCCTCGCGCCATTGGGCTTCGGCATGGATGTCGTCGCCGGCCGGCACGTGGGCCAGGATCTCGTCCGAGACCCGCAGCGAGCGCCGCTCCTGGCGGTTGCGGCGGTAGTGGTCGATACACAGGTTGCGCGACAGGCGGAGCGCCCAGGAGATCAGCGGGCAGTCGCCGCGGTACTGGCGGAGGTTCGTGTAGAGCCGCAGGAAGATCTCCTGCGTGAGGTCCTCCGCCTCCTCCCGGTTGCCCGCGAAGTGGAGGGCGAGGTTGTAGAGCCGGTCGCCGTACTGCTCCACGAGCTCGTCCCACGCGTCCCCGTGCCCGGCGGCGGCGCGCCGGGCGAGGATCAGGTCGGGGGAGGAGACGGGGGCGATCATGGTGGCTCTCACTCATCCAAGACGAGAGGTCGGGGAAAAAGGTTCTCGGGGAGAGGAGAGAGCCCCCCTTTTCCTCACTTTCGGTTTCTTCAATAGGTTGATAGCCTGTTGCCTGAAGGAGGATTGAGGATGCTCCGCTCCACGCTCGTCGTCCTGCTCACCCTCTTGGCCCTGCCGTTGTCCGCCGCGACCGTGCCCACCGGCTTCACCGACGTCTCGCTCTTCGCCCTCGGATCTCCGACTGCGCTGGCGTTCACGCCGGACGGCCGGCTGCTGGTCACGACCCAGGGCGGCCAGCTCCGGGTCTACAAGGATGGGGCGCTGCTGGCCACGCCGGCCCTGAGCCTCGGCGCCGGGGTCCTCTGCAGCAATTTCGAGCGCGGCCTCCTAGGCGTGGCCGTCGACCCCGACTTCGCCTCCAACCGGTTCGTCTACCTCTACTACACGCACGTGGTCGGGGGCGCCTGCATGAACCGGGTCTCCCGTTTCACCTTCGGGACCGGGGACACGATCGATCCGGCCAGTGAGCTGGTGCTGGTGGACAACATGCCGTCTCCGGCCGGCAACCACAACGCGGGCGACGTCCACTTCGGGCCGGACGGCTACCTCTATATCTCTGTCGGTGATGGCGGCTGCGACTATGCCAGTCCCACGCAGTGCGGCGGCAACAACGACGCGTCGCGGGACGAGTACATCCTCCTAGGTAAGATCTTGCGCATCACGAAGACTGGCGACATCCCGGCCACCAACCCGTTCCAGGGCGCGGGCACGGCGCGCTGCAACGTGACCGGCCAGACCACGGCGGGCAACAAGTGCCAGGAGACGTTCGCGTGGGGCTTCCGCAACCCGTTCCGCTTCGCCATGAAACCCGATGTGGCGGAGCCGTACTTCTTCATCAACGACGTGGGGCAGGCCGCCTGGGAGGAGATCGACTTCGGCACCGCCGGGGGCGACTTCGGCTGGAACTGTCGCGAGGGCGCGCACACGAACAGCACCACCGGCAAGTGCTCGCCCACGCCGCCCGACATGGTCGAGCCGTTCTTCGAGTACCAGCACGGCGGCTTCGTGCCGGGGACGTCGGACAACGACTGCGGATCGATCACCGGCGGCGCCTTCGTGCCGAACGGCCTCTGGCCGGGCTACGACGACGCCTTCCTGTTCGCGGACTTCAACTGCGGCAAGATCTTCACCATCCGGCAGGGGGCCGGCGGCGTCTGGACCGCGGTGCGGTTCGCCTCGGGCGCGGGCGGCGTCACGTCCATGATCTTCGGCCCGAACGGGCCCAGCCAGGCGCTCTACTACCTGACGTACGCGGGCGGCGGCCAGGTCCACCGGGTCTCCTTCGGACCGTTCGATTACAACACCCTCACGCCGTGCCGGCTGGTGGACACCCGCTCGGCCGGACCCGCGCTGGCCGCCGGCTCGACCCGGACGTTCAACGCCGCCGGATCGTGCGGGATTCCGGCCACGGCGAGCACGATCGCCGTCAACGTGACGGTGATCGGAGCCTCCAGCTCCGGCAATCTCCAGATGTGGCCGGCCGGGACCCCGGCGCCGGCCACGAGCGTGATCAGCTTCCAGGCCGGTCAGACGCGCGCCAACAACGCCTTCGTGACGCTGGGAGCGTCCGGGAGCTTCTCGGTCTTTGCCGGCTTCCCGACCGGCAGCGCCCATCTCGTGGTGGACGTGGTCGGTTGGTTTGAATAGCTAGTTTGCCGGTCTCTGGGACTTCTTGATGTCGGCCACGAGCGTCGTTACCGCCTGGCCGAGCAGTGGATCGCGGAGCCCGGCGGCCTGGGCCTGGGTCAGGGCCTGGTCCTCGGGCACGCCTTTCTCCAGGACGAGCCACGAGTAGTAGAGGGCGCCCGCCCGGTTGCCGGTGCTGCAATGGAGGATCGCCGGCCGCTCGGCCTCGCGCAGCATCATCAGGAAGAAGAGCACCTTGGACTGCGTGAGGGTGTCGGGCGTCACCTCGACGTTCGTGTAGGCCATCTTCGCCTTGCCGGCGACCTTCTCCTCGTCGAAGCCCCGGTTCTCGTCCCGGCTGCGCAGGTCGATCACGGTGTGATAGCCCGCCTTGCCCGCCGCCTTGATCTGCGCGGCCGTGGGCTGGCCGGTGATGAGCAGCCCCGGCTCGGCCTCGACGGCGTTGGTGATGCCGAGCCCGGGTGATTGGGCCATCACCGGGGTTGCCAGGAGCAGGCCTGCCAGGAGCGCACACTTCCATGCCGGGGACATCGGAGCCTCCTTTCGCTCCGGCAAGAGTACTAGTATCGCAGCAGCGCCGCTACCTCCCCGGCCTCCGACAGCGCCGGAATCGGGTCCACGAAGTCCGCCTCGGCGCTGGACAGCGCCAGCAGCTCGACCAGCTCGTTCACCAGATCCACCTTGAACACGTCCTCCGAGCCGCAGATCTTGCACTTGGCGAGCTCGCCCGGGAGGAGGTTCTCGCAGGACCGGCAGCGGGTGCCCGGGATCTTCGCGTCGCGGGTGACCGCCATCTTCTCGACCCGGCCCACGGCCGCGGCCTTGAGGACCTCGTCGGCCCCGGTCACGGCCAGCCCGCCGCGGCAATACTCCTCCTTGATGCGGTCCCAGAGCTTGCCTTCCGATTCGCGCTCCGCTTCCGAAAACATTTCGAAGGCGGCTTCGAAGATCGGATCGTCGCCCGCGCTGAAATCCACGTTCCGCTTGCCCGCGAGCTTCGCGGCGAGCGGCGTGGTCAAAGCGTTCTCGATCTCGACCATCGTCTCCTGCGAGCCCACCAGGAGCAGGCGATCGAAAGTCTCCTTCTGATCGATCTCGGTCAGGACGTCGACGATTTCCTTCGCGTAGTGCATCAGCTCGTTGCTGCGCCGCCGCTCGTAGCGCTTCTGCGACCAGCCGCCCTTCTTCACATTGTTCTTGACGTCGCCCCGGATCTTCGCATCCTCGTCCACCCGGGCCGACGTCACGAAAAAGATGCGCGAGGCCGTGTTGTCCGCCGCCACCACCACGAAGTTCTCATATTCGTCCTGGAGCTCGGCAATCGGCCGGATGTAGGGCGAGGAGTCCACCCAGATGAACTCGGGACCCTTCACGGTCAGCGGGAACGCCTTCACATAGTCGAGCGCCCAGCAGACGAACAGGCAGACGCCCTCGGTCTCCCAGCGGTGCTCGGCGAGCCACTGGTCGATCAGCTTCAGGTTCTCCTCGAAGTGCTCCAGCTCCTCGGGGTTGTCGGCCAGCAGCGAGCGGATCTTCTCGATGCGGGGCTTCAGGGTGGTGTACGAGTCCGGCGTCGTCAAATAAAGGCTCACGAAGGCGCGCTCCGGGCCGGAGACGGAGGCGAGCTCTCTCAGATCGATGTTGTTGAACATGCGAGAGCCGGGCTGCAAGAAGCCGGCCAGCCAGCCCCGCCGGTTGTCAACGAGACGTAAACCATCTTTTTACAGCGAAGGTGTAGATCGGACATCCGGTGGCCGTCTACAACTAGGTATCAGGTGATGGGCGAACGCGGACCGGGATGAGCCCGGGGTGTCTTCCGCCCGAGGAGAGGGATCCCATGTCCTGCACCGAGCTTGCCTGGCGTGTCTTTTTCACCCTGCTCACCGCGTTCGCCATGAGCTTGTCCGCTGTCGAGACGCGGACCGTCGAGGCTCACGCCATCCAGAGCGAGATCGTCCTCGACGGCATCCTCAACGAGGCCGACTGGCAGGGCCCGGCCGCGACCGGCTTCACCCAGCGCGAGCCCGTGGCCGGCGCGGCGTCCACCGAGCCCACCGAGGTGCGGATCGCCTACACGCCGGCCACGCTCTACATCGGCATCCGGGCGAAGGATTCCGATCCCGGGGCGGTCACCGCGAAGGAGATGAGGAACGACGCCGAGCTCTACAACGACGACGCCGTGGCCGTCCTCCTCGACACCTTCCTCGACCACCGCAATGGATATGTTTTCGAAACCAACCCCAACGGCGCCCGCACCGAAGGGTTGATCAACGACGAAGGCGAGAGCGTCAACATGGAGTGGGACGGCCTCTGGCAGGTCGCGGCCCGGCGCACCGAGGACGGCTGGGCGGCCGAGATGGCGATCCCGTTCTCCACGCTCCGTTTCGAGCCCGGGAGCGACTGGGGCCTGAACGTCCGGAGGATGATCCGGCGCAAGAACGAGGAGGCGTACTGGTCGCCGATCCCGCTCGAAGCCGACATCTGGCGCTTCTCCCTGGCCGGACGGCTGACCGGCCTCGACGGCATCTCGCCCGGTCTGAATCTTCGCGCCAAGCCGTTCGCCGTGGCCTCCGGCCGCGAGGATCTGACCCGGCGCAAGAGCGCCGGGACCGTCTCCGAAGAGCGGCCCGCGATGAGCGACGACATGGGCCTGGATCTCAAGTGGGGCGTCGGCCGCGGGCTTTCGCTCGACCTGACCGTCAACACCGACTTCGCCGAGTCCGAAGCCGACGAGCAGCAGGTGAACCTCTCACGTTTCTCCCTGTTCCTGCCCGAGAAGCGCGAGTTCTTCCTGGAAAACGCGGGCATCTTCGAGTTCGGCCCGCGCAACGCGTTCGGCCCGCCGGCCTTCCGTCCGTTCTTTTCCCGCCGGATCGGCCTGGGCGAGGACGGCGAAGCGCTTCCGATCGAATTCGGCGGACGCCTGACCGGCCGCACCGGACCATGGAGCCTCGGCGTGCTCGACGCCAGGACGACAGGCACAGGCACGGACGACTGGGGCGTGCTCCGCGTCCGGAGGCAGGTGGGAGGCGCCACGAACGTCGGCATGATGGCCACGCGCCACGACAGTCCGGATGGCGAAAGCCGGCTCTACGGCGCCGACGCCGACTGGAAGAATTCGAGCTCCCGCCTCAAGGTCCGCGGCTTCTGGGCCGGCAGCGACGATCCGCAGGCGGGCACGGACTGGGCCGGCGGCATGGGCGCCTCCTATAAAGGTCCGGTCTGGCGCTGGAGTCTGGACGCGCTGCAGATCGGGGACGATTTCGAATCCGAGACCGGCTTCCTCCTGCGCCGCGGCGTCCGGCGTTTCTCTCCGACCCTGACCTTCGTGCCGCGGCCGGACATTCCAGGCATCCGAAACCTTTTCTTCGAAGGCCGCGGCGAGGTCTACACGGACCTGAACGGAGAGGTGGAGTCCAGCTTCCTCAGCGTCGACCTGTTCGCCCTGCGCACGCAGAAGGAGGACGTGTTCACGCTCTACGCCGAGCAGCTCTCCGAGCGCCTGGCCGAGCCGTTCGAGATCCGGCCCGGCGTCGTGATCCCGGCCGGCGAGTACCGCTGGGATCAGCAGGGCTTCTGGTTCGAGACCAACGCCGCACGCGCCCTCTACGCCATCGCCTGGTATCAGGTCGGCAGCTTCTACAATGGGGACCGGACCACGCACGGCGGCACCGTGCGGGTGCGGCCGAGCCGCTTCCTGAGCGCCGAGTCGAGCTGGGACCACAATCAGATCGAGCTGCCGGCCGGCTCGTTCAGCACGAACCTGTTCCGCGAGCGCCTCCAGGTGAACCTGACGCCGGACCTCTCGACCTCGGCCTTCGTCCAGTTCAGCGACGCGGCCGAGCTGCTCGCCGCGAACCTCCGCCTCGGCTGGACCTACCGGCCCGGCGCCGACCTCTTCCTCGTCCTCAACCAGCGCTGGGACGCGCCTACTCTCGGCCTGCGCACGGTGCGCGACCGGCAGGCGATCCTCAAGCTGACCTATCTGATCGCGGTGTGATCTCTATCCCAGGGCCGAAGAACCGTCCGCGCGCGTAGATTTTTGATTCCCGGACGAGGGGGAGTAGACTTTCAGCCAGTCCTGATTGCCTCCGAGGGAGGGCTCATGCGCGCAACGCGAGCAATGTCAGCCGGCCTGTTGGTGTCTTCGGTGTTGATCCTCGGCTGTGGCGGAGGGGGAGGGTCCTCCCCGACGGAGCCGGCGCAACGCGACAGCCTCGCTCTGCTCAGCGTGCAGCCTGCGGCAGGTACGCACGCGCAGATCGGAGGCAAGATTCATATGGTCGCGCGCTTGCGCTATACCTTTGAGAAACCTGCCGGCGGCGAGATTGCGGTGCTCGTCTACCCGCTGCCGATCGGTCTGCCGCTCGTCACGAATCCCGAGCCCGCCAAGGTCCAGGTGCAAGGACAGGAAGGAGAGGTGACGTTTCCTCTCGACATCCTGTTGGACGAGGCGCTGATCGAGCTGCGCCCCGGCCCCATCGCGGTGGACTTTGCCTTGTTCCCCGAAGGCCAGACGCGGTCAACAGTCTCCGTGCAGGTTCGCTACGAGCTTGTGCGCTGACGGAAGGGCGGCGTCCCTGGGCTCGGCGGCCGAAGGCTGCAATATCGCGATGTAAACTCCTTTGGCGCAATGTCAGGTGACATTGCGCCAGGGCACCTTGCATTGGCTCAGGGCAGTTTGCAACGGCGTGAGGCAGTTTGCATTGGGCCAGAGAAGTTGACAACGGCCTGGGGGAGTTGGCAACGGCATAGGGGACTTTGCAACGCGCCAGGGAAGTTGACATTGCCCTGGAGCACTTTGCAATGGCCCAGGGAAGTTGGCAATGGCCTGGATAACCTGGCAACGGCCCAGGGAAGTTGACATTGCGCTGGGGGAGGTGACATCGCCGTAGATGAGTTGACATCATCTCCTTGACGCCCAAACCGCTTCCCTTACGCCTCGTTTCTCCTTTTCTCCCTGACTGTGAAGCCG
>DATANP010000351.1:0-21391 GCA_036266195.1 Thermoanaerobaculia bacterium
TTTCCGAGCTTTTCGGTCACGCGCGCGGCGCCTTCACCGGCGCGGACCGGAACCGCGCGGGTGTTTTCGAGAGCGCTCACGGCGGAACCGTTTTTCTCGACGAGATCGGCGATCTTCCGCTTTCCGCCCAGGGCCTGCTCCTGCGCGTGCTCCAGGAAGGCGAGGTCCGGCCGCTCGGAGAGTCGAGACCCAGAAAAGTGGACGTGCGGGTGCTCGCCGCAACGCATCGCGATCTTTCCGCGATGGTGGCGGAGCGGACCTTTCGCCAGGATCTCTACTTTCGCCTGCGCGGGGGGAGCGTGACCCTGCCGCCGCTGCGCGATCGCGGCGCGGACGTGCTCCTCCTGGCCGAGCGCTTTCTATCCGGAAACGGACGGCTGTCGCAGGCCGCGCGCGATCGGCTGCTCGGCTATTCGTGGCCCGGCAACGTGCGCGAGCTGCAAAACGTTTTGAGCGTCGCCGAGGCCCTGGCGGGAGGTGGCACGATCGAGGAGCAGCACCTGGAGCTGCCGGAATCGTCCTCTTTCCAGGATGGATCCGACAGCTCCTATCACCAGCAGGTGGACGACTTGCGCCGCCGATTGATCGCGGAATCGGTCGAAAAACATGGCCGCAACCTCTCCGAGATCGCGCGGCAGCTCGGAATGTCGCGGCAGGCCGTCTCGTACCTGATGAAGCGATTGAAGGTGAGTTAGCGGTTTTGAGTCAGTGCGCGCGCTCTGGACCGAGGGGCGTGTAATCCTCTCTCAGGCTCGGGCGCAGCAGCTCCGCGATGCGTTCGAGCTCCTCGCGATCGATCTCGTCGAACGCCGCGGGCTCGTGCGAATCGAGATCGAGAACGGCGATCAGATCGCCGTCCGGACCTTCCACGGGCACGACGATCTCCGATCGCGCCGCGGAATCACAGGCGATGTGACCCGGAAACGCGTGAACGTCGGGCACGAGCTGCGTGCGCTGTTCGCGCGCGGCCGCTCCGCAGACGCCGCGATCGAACGGGATCTCCAGGCATCCGAGCGGTCCCTGATAGGGACCGACGCGCATCAGGCCCGGCGCGACCACGCGATAAAAACCGGTCCAGCTGGCATAAGGCAGCTTTTCATGGAGAATGCAGGCCGTGGACGCCATGGCGGCGATGGGATCGGCAAGTCCATCCAAAACAGCCTCCAGAGCTGAAAAGACTTCGCGATAAAGCTCTCGTTTTTGCTGGGTTTCCATGGCCCGGGATTCTATACCCGCTTGCCGTCGTGCGTTTTTTTCTCAAAACGGTTGACTTTTGCCGGGTGCTTTTTGATAATGTGCTCGCGTTTATTCATAGGGCATAGGCCCGTTTACTTCTGATATCACCCCTAGGAGGTCAAGGCGCAAATGGCAGAACCCGAATCCGACTCGAGAATGCTCACCCTCTCCGAGGTTTCTCAGCGTACCGGCATTTCCATGCCGACTCTCCAGCGCTACAAGAAGATTTACCAGAACCGGATTCCGTCCGAGGGCAAGGGGCGCAAGCAGCGCTATCCCGAATCCGCCCTGCCGGTTTTCGAGGAGCTGAAGGTTGAAAACGCGGGCCGTCGCGGCCGTCCGCGCAAGGATGGTTCGTCGGCTTCCGGCTCCGGAGCGGTTTCCAGCGGCGTTCGTCGCGGTCGCAAGCCCGCTGCCGCGGCGGCGAAGGTGGCAAAGAAAGTTCCGGGCCGTCGTGGCCGGCCCCCCGGGTCCGGTGCGAAGAAGGCCGCGGCTCCCGCCCGTGGCCGTGGTGGCCGCAAGGCGGCCGGCGGCCGTGGCCGCGGTAGCCGAACGGCATCCGGGCTTCTCACGCTCGGCCAGGTCGGCGAGCAGACCGGTATTTCCTATCCGACGCTCGTCCGTTACGTCCGCCTGCACAGCGACCGTCTTCCTTCCGAGGGCACGGGCCGCGCGCGCCGTTTCCATCCGGAAGCGGTCGAGGTGTTCCGTCAGCTCCGCCAGGAAGGCGGACGCGGCGGTCGCAAGCCGGGTGCGGCGAAAGCCGCGAAGGCTACCGGCGGTCGTGGTCGTGGTCGCGGTCGTGGTCGTGCAGCGGCGGCTTCCGCTCCTGCCACCGAAAGCGGTCTGGTGCAGCGCCTCCGCTCGCTCGAGCGCACGCAGCAGGATCTCGAGAAGCGGTTCAAGGGTTTCGTTCAGAGCCTGCAGAAGCTTTTCCGGTAGTCGAACGAACCCGCTACAAGTCGAAAGCCCCGGCAGTGTCCGGGGCTTTTGTCATTTGAGGTGATCCCAACCTGCTGCCGGCAGTCGAAGACGTCTACCGTCGCGCACCAGGGTGATCGCCTTCTTTTCCGTGATCGTGCCGATCTTCTTGCAGCCCGACGGAGGCTGTACGCCGGGCGGCAGCGTGAAGATCAGGACGTAATCCTCCCCTCCCGACAGAGCGAGATCGAAAGGGTCGGCCGAGATCGCCCGCGTGAGGTCGACGAATCGATCGGAAAACGACAAATCCTCGGCGTGGACCTCCGCGCCCGTTCCACTCTCGCGGCAGAGCCGGTGCAGGTCGCGCGCCACGCCGTCCGAAACATCCATGCAACCGATATCCGTTTTCTGATCTCCCAGCCAGCGGCCCAGCTCGAGCTGTGGCTGGGGGAGAAGATGCCGGCGCACGGCCCGCCGCGCAACGCGGTGCAGGGAGGGAGGAACCGTGGCGGGGCCTCCGCGATCGATCAGGATCCGGCCCGCGGCGGACTCGCCCACGGTGCCGCCGAGCCAGAGATCGTCGCCCGGTTTTGCCTGGTTGCGGCGGAGCCAGCGCCGGCCTTCCGGTTTCGTTCCGATCAGCGTAAGGGTTGTGACAAGTTGATCGCAGCGCGACAGGTCGCCGCCCGCGAGCGTGACTCCGTACCGGTCGCAGGCCGCGGTGAACGCCCGGAGGAAATGATCGTGATCGAAGCCGGGAGGAGCCGAGAGCGCGAGAAAGGCCCAGGCGGGATCGGCGCCCATGGCCGCGAGATCCGAAAGATTGACTGCGAGGAGCCGCCGGGCCACGTGCGCGGGATCGAGGTCCGGAACGAAATGAACGCCGGCGATCTGTGAATCGACGGTGACCGCGATCGGTCCGGAAGGAGAGAGGACCGCGGCGTCGTCGCCGATCAAGGAGGACGGACCGAGCCGGCCGCGCAGGCGGCAGAGCAGCTCGTCTTCCCCGCTCACACCGAAGCGGTCTCAGGCTGGCCGGCCGGTTGATCTGCCGGCAGGGCTTCCGGGGTTGCCGGGGATTCAGCTTCGATCAGGGCGATCTTCAGGACCTCATCCATGTGCTCGACGAAGTGGAATTCGAGATCCTTCTTGATCGTGTCCGGGATTTCGACCAGATCGCGCCGGTTGAGCTTCGGAACGATCACGGTGTGGACGCCCGCGAGCTTGGCGGCGAGGGCCTTTTCCTTGAGACCGCCGATCGGCAGCACGTCGCCGCGCAGCGTGATCTCTCCGGTCATGGCGACCTGGCGGTTGACCGGCTTCTTCGCCAGCACGGAGATGATCGCGGTGCCCATGGTGATGCCTGCCGAGGGGCCGTCCTTGGGGATCGATCCGGCAGGAACGTGGACATGGACGTCGTTCTTCGAGAAGAAGTCGTCGCCGATGCCGTTCGCTCCCGCATAGGAACGCGCGTACGAAAGCGCGGCCTGCGCGGACTCCTTCATCACGTCGCCGAGCTGGCCGGTGAGCAGGAGCTGGCCCTTGCCCGGCACGGCGACCACCTCGATGAACAGCAGGTCGCCGCCCACCGCGGTCCAGGCGAGGCCCGTGGCCACGCCGATGCGGTCGCGTCCCAGGAGCTCCTCGGCGAAGTGCTTGCGCGGTCCGAGAAACTCCTCGACCTTCTCGGCATCGATCACGATGCCCGCGGTCTCGCCGCGCGCCACGCGGACGGCCACCTTGCGGCAGATCGCGGCGATCTCGCGCTCCAGGTTGCGCAGCCCGGCTTCCTTGGTGTAGCCGGAGATGATCTGGCGGATGCCCTCGTCCGTGAACGTGATCTGTCCTTCGGAGGAGAGACCGTTCTCGCGCATCTGTTTGGGGATCAGGTGCAGGCGCGCGATCCTCAGCTTTTCCTCTTCGGTGTAGCCGGAGAGGCGGATCACCTCCATGCGGTCGAGGAACGCGGGCTGGATCGGCTCGAGCATGTTCGCGGTGGCGATGAACATCACGCGCGACAGGTCGTAGGGGATGGCGAGGTAGTGATCGGCGAAACTGAAGTTCTGCTCCGGGTCGAGCACTTCGAGGAGCGCTGAGGATGGATCGCCGCGGTAGTCGGCGCCGATTTTGTCGATCTCGTCGAGCACGAAGACCGGATTGCTCGTGGCGGCCTGGCGGATGCCCTGGAGGATGCGGCCCGGCAGCGCGCCGACGTAGGTCCGGCGGTGGCCGCGGATCTCGGCCTCGTCGCGCACGCCGCCGAGCGCGATGCGCACGAACTTGCGGCCCATGGCGCGGGCGATCGATTTTCCGAGCGAGGTCTTGCCCACGCCGGGCGGGCCCACGAAGCAGAGGATCGGGCCGCGCGTATCCGATTTCAGCTTGCGCACGGCGAGATATTCGAGGATGCGCTCCTTGACCTTTTCAAGATCGTAGTGGTCCTCGTCGAGCACCTGCTGCGCGTGGTCGAGATCGAGATCGTCCTCGGACAGCATCTCCCATGGCAGGCCGGTGAGCCAGTCGAGATAGGAGCGGATGATCTGCGTCTCGGCGCTCTCGGGGTGGCTGCGCTCCAGGCGCCGGATCTGGCGCTCCATCTCCTCGCGCGCGTCGTCGGAAATCTTCTTTTCCTCGGCCAGCCGGCGGTAGCCTTCGATCTCCTCGGTCAGCTCCTCGCCTTCGCCCAGCTCCTGCTGGATGGCTTTCAGTTGCTGGCGCAGGAAGTATTCGCGCTGGCTGCGATCGATCTCGCCGCGCGCCTGCGAGGAGATCTCCTGCTGCATGGTGAGCACCTGCAGCTCGCGCGCGATCTGATCGCTCACGCGGCGCAGGCGCTCCAGCGGATCGAGCACTTCGAGCACCGCCTGGGCCTCGCCGATCTTCAATTCCAGATTGCTGGCCGCGAGGTCGGCGAGCCGGCCCGGATCTTCCAGGTTCGCGGCGATCACCATGACCTCGGGAGAGATCGATTTTCCGAGCGTGACCGCGCGGTCGAGGCTCTCCTTGACGCTGCGCATCAACGCCTCGGTTTCGAGACCGACGGGCGGGCGCGGCTCGTCGATGCGCTCGATCTTCGCCTGGAGGTACGGGTCCACCTGGCTGATGTGATGGATGCGCGCGCGGGAGAGGCCCTGGACCAGGATGCGGATGCGGCCGTCCGGAAGCTTCAGCATGCGCATGATCACCGCGGCCGTGCCCATGTCGTAGAGCTCGCCTTCGCCGGGGTTGTCGATGGCGCTGTCGCGCTGGGCGACCAGCATGATCACCCGGCTTTCGGCCAGGGCGCGGTCCACGGCGAGGACGCTCTTGTCGCGGCCCACGGAGAGCGGAAGGATGATGTAGGGGAAGACGACCGTGTCCTTGAGCGGCAGGACCGGCAGGACGTCCGGTATCTTGATCGCTTCCTCCGACAGGTCGGATGGCGGCTTGTTCATTCGACGGCTCCCTCGCTGGACCCTTCAACCTCCTGAATATGCAATACGCGAGCCTCTTGCCGCTTGTCCTGGATCTTGGGGAACTCGATGGTCAGCAGGCCATCGGCCAGGTGGGCGGTCCCGAGGTGGGTGTTGACCGGGGAGAAGATGTGGATCTCGCGCTGGAAGCGGCCGTGGCCGCGCTCCATGCAGTGGAAACGGATGCGCTGGGCGCCGGGACGCGGCGTGGACTTGGTGCCGGAGAGCGTCACGAGCGTGCCCTTGACCTCGACCTGGAGGTCGGACGCGGCGAGGCCGGGCAGCTCGGCGAGGATCATCACGGATGTCGGGGTCTCCACGATGTCCACGCACGGCTGCCAATCGCCGCCCGGGGGCAGGGCACCTTCGCTCAGCTTGACGGCCTCCTGGAAGAGGCGGTCCACCTCGGCCTGGAAACGGGAGAGGAAGAACAGGGAAGCGTATCGGGCGCCCATGGCTCAGGCCTCCTTTTTTGGAGGATGGGGGTGGATCAGGGATGTCAGGACGTCCATGAAGGCGTCGATGTCTTCGAAGCGCCGATAGACCGAGGCGAAGCGGACGTAGGCGACCTGGTCGAGCTCGCGCAGCCGCTCCATGACGAAGGCGCCGATCTCCTGGGTGGAGATCTCGCGGTCCTCGCGGTCGTGGAGGATGGCCTCGGCCTCGTCGACGATCCCCTCCAGCTTCTTCATGGGGACCGCGCGCTTCTCGCACGCCTTGAGCAGGCCGCCCAGCAGCTTCTTGCGGCTGAACTCCTCCCGCGTGCCGTCGTGCTTCACGACCATGTAGGGGATGTCTTCGATCTGCTCGTAGGACGTGAACCGCCGGCCGCAGCTCAGGCATTCACGCCGGCGCCGGATGGTGACCCCGTCGCGGCTCTCGCGGGAGTCCACCACCCGGTCGCGGTTCTCGGAGCAGAAGGGGCACCTCATCGCGGTGCGGGCTACTCCTTGGCGTTCAACGCAATGTTGAGACGCAACAGGAGCTTCTCCAGGGAGGCGGCGTCCTGGATGTCCACCGGCAGGTCGCGGACCGAATCCATCACCCGCTGCTGGTCGTCCTCGACCTGGAAGCTGATCAGGACGCGGCGCGCCCGCTGGAGGTCGGTGCGCCGGAGCGTCATTTCGATGTCGCGCGACAGCTCGTGCCGGCCGTTGCTGGCAGGCTTGTGGGCTGGAGCCGAGGCCGTCGGAGCCTTGGTCTGCTGCCGGAGCTTCTCGAGCTCGCCGAGCACGTCGAGCGCCCCCTTCTTGGCTGCGGCCGGCCGGGGCGGCGGCGGTGGGGCCGACGGCGTAGTCAGTCTGGGAGCCGGAGCCGGGGCCGGCGGGGGAGCCGGGACGGACACGACCGGATGGGCCGCCGAGACCGGCCGCGGTGGAGGCGTCGGCGCCTGCTGGACCGGAGGGATCGGGGGGCCGGGGGGCGGCGGAGGGGTCACCACGGGATGGGGGGCGGACACGGGCCTCACAGCCGGGGCCACCGGAACCGTGGCTGCCGGAGACGGGGCCGGCGTCTGCGCCACGGGCGGCCTGGGTGGTCCGGGGGGCTTCGGCGGCTGCGCGGCGGGGGCGTCGGGTCGGGCCAGGCGCTTCTTCAGGGAAAGCAGGGTGACCCTGGAGATCTCCTTGAGCGTCTCGAACACGCCCATGCCCGTGAAGGCCGAGGCCTCGACGTGCGACCAGTTGCCGCGGTTGAGCGCGGCGTTCATCTCGTCCACGGACAGGATGTCCGGCAGGTCGCGCTTGTTGAACTGGAGGACGATGGGCAGCGTGTCGAGCGACAGGCCCATCTCACCGATGTTCTCCTCCAGGTTCCGGAAGGAGTCGATGTTGGCCTGGAGCATCGGCCGCTGGGAGTCGGCCACGAACACGATGCCGTCCACGCCCTTGAGCACCAGTTTGCGGGTGGTGTTGTAGAACACCTGCCCGGGCACGGTGTAGAGCTGGATGCGGGTGTTGAAGCCGGCGATGGAGCCGACGTCGATCGGCAGCAGGTCGAAGAACAGCGTGCGGTCGGTCTCGGTCTCCAGGGAGACCATCTCGCCGCGGGATTCCTGGGTCGTATGGCCGTAGATGTAGTGGAGGTTGGTGGTTTTGCCGCAGAGACCCGGGCCGTAATACACGACCTTCGCGGCCATCTGCATCGTGCTGTAGTTGAAGAAAACCATGGTTTTAACCGGCCTGGAGCGGGGAAGGGAGCATATCACCCGGTCCGAGGGGGGTCAACGGAAAGCAATTCCTATTTGGGCACCCTCCCAAACGCTGCATTCGCTTCGGCCGCCGCCTGCTGGAGGACCCTGGCGCGGGGAGCCGGAATGCTCAGCGAGCCGCCGCGCAGCTTGAGCTGGTGCGGCATGCCCACGGGAGACTCGCCGGTGAGCATCTGGACCATGACGAGCGCCGCCAGGTAGGAGGCCTCCCGGGTGGGATGGAAGCCGTCGCCGGAGTAGAGCGGCATCTCCGGGTCGAGCCGCCAGGCGGCGCGCCAGGCCTCGCCCACGGGGAAGCAGTAGCCGTTGGCCTGCTCGGCGGCCATGCGGTAGGACTCACTCACGCCGTCGAAGTCCTGCATCCGGTCGCTGGCCGGCCACACCATGTAATAGGCCGGGGCGGCCTTGACCTTGCGGATCTCCTCGACGAACCGGCCGCCATACTCCAGGAGGATGGGCCGGCCCTCGGTGGCGGACGGCCCCTGCTGGAGCACGACCACGTCCCAGCCGCCGCGGGCGATGACCCGCCGGGCCTTGCCGTCGTTCCAGTGGTCCTCCAGGCTGGCGCCGCCCAGGGTGACGGCGTCGGTGAGCAGGCTCTTCTTGCGCGCCTGGGCCAGGGCCTGGACGATCGCCGGCAGATCGTTGCCGTACGTCAGGCTGTTGCCGACGAACAGGACCCGCTTCGTGCCGGGCGGGACCGGGGGCTTTTTCTGGGGGCGGCTGGCGCGTGCGAACATGCTGGTCGTCAAAAGGATGGCGGCGGCCAGGAGGACCCACCAGGAACGGATTCGCTGGGATCGTGACATGGTCGTCTCGCTCAGGTGGCAGACTCTATCAGAGACTCTCCAGGTACGCCGCGAGCTCCCGCTGCTCCGCCGTAAGCCCGCCGATCCTCTCCCTCTGACTCAGGGTCTCCCGGGCGAGGTGGATGACCAGGGGCAGCTTGTCCGGGGCCAGCTCTCGGAGGGCCTCCAGGTGCCCGGACACCGTGGCGCGGTCGCCGCGGGCCGCGGGTCCGGTCAGGACGGCGGCCGGGGTGCCGGTCGCCACCGCCTGGGCCACGGCGCCGCGGCAAAGCTCCAAGTAACCGCGGACCGCAGCCTCCGGCAGGCCCAGGCGTCGGGCCAGGTCTTCCGCAAGAGCCAGGACCGTCACCACCCCTCCGGCCGAAAGGGTGGCCGCGAAGTGATAGAGAGGACGGACCTCCGCCTCGACATCAGCCGAGATGCCTCCCCAGGCCGCGGCGATCCGGTGCGCCAGGGACCGGGCCTCCGGATCTCCATCTACCGCGAAGAAGACCCCCTTCGCCTCGGCCGGATCGGTCAGCGGACGCGGGAACGCTTTCAGAGGATGGAGGCTGCCTGCCGCCGAGCCCTCCCGGAGAGGCGCGAGGGCCGAAGCATCCAGGTTTCCGGACGTGTGCAGCGCCACTCTCGCCTGCGGCCTGCCCGCGAGCCGGGCCGCCACATCCTGGAGGACCGGATCCGGCACCGCGATCAGGAGAAGGTCCTGGCCGGCGGTCTCCAGCTCTCCGATCTCCGCCCGGCCCGCGGCCGCGATCCGGCGGGCTCCCGCGGCCTCCAGCCAGGCGGCGAGGCTCGTCCCGACCCGGCCGGGACCGGCCAGCGAAAACGTCAGTCCGGCAAGGGGCAATCGCGGAAATCCCTTCGCTTCAGTCACTTGAGGTCTCTCGGCCTTGACATCCCATCGCCCTCCGGCTATTCTCTCTTAGCACTCTCGGCGGGAGAGTGCTAAACAAGCCAAGAGATCGACCATGCAGCCTACGAAGACTCCGGCGCTGACGCCGCGGGACAGGGACATCCTCAAGGATGTGATCCTAACGTACATCCTCACGGCCGAGCCGGTGAGCTCCCGGTCGGTGTCGAAACACGGACAGCTCGGTCTGTCCGCGGCCACCATCCGGAACGTCATGGCCGACCTGGAGGAGTGGGGCTTCCTGGCGCAGCCGCACACCTCGGCCGGCCGGGTGCCCACCCGGGCCGCGTACCACCTCTTCATCCAGACCATGATGGAGACCCGCGCCATTTCCGCGCGCGAGCGGCGGTACATCGAGGAGAACATCAAGGGGGTGCCCGCCGACGCCGACCAGCTCATGGAGGTCACCTCGCACCTGCTGTCGGAGCTGACCAACCAGGTCGGCGTGGTGGTGACCCCCACCTGGGGCGACACCGTGCTCAAGGCGGTGGACTTCGTGCCGCTCTCCGGCCGCAAGGTGCTCTGCGTGGTGGTCTCCACCACCGGTTTCGTCGAGAACAAGGTGATCGAGACCGACGAGCCGGTGCCGCGCGAGGAGCTGGTGCGGACGTCCAACTACCTGACCGAGAACTTCGCGGGCCAGACCCTGCGTGAGATCCGCGACCGGCTGCTGCGGCGCATGACCGAGGAGCGCGCCCAGATGGACCGCTGGCTCAACAACACCCTGGAGCTGGCGCGCCGCGGCCTCGACCTCTCCCAGGGCCCTGGCGTCGTGCTGGACGGCACCTCGGGGCTGCTCAACCAGCCCGAGCTGGCCGACCTCGGCCGCGTGCGGCGTATGTTCGAGACCTTCGCCGACAAGGCACGGCTTGTGAATCTGCTGAACCAGTGCGTCCGGGGCGGAGGGGTCCGCGTCCTCATCGGCGAGGACAGCGATCTCACCTCGGAGCTGGACTTCAGCCTGGTCGCCACCCCCTACGGCGTCGGCGACCGGACCCTCGGAACGCTCGGCATCTTCGGGCCGTCGCGGATGGAGTACCAGAAGATCATCCCGCTGGTGGACTTCCTGGGAGAGACCCTGAGCCGGGCGCTGGCGGAGAGCTTCTCCGGCCCGGAGACGAAATGACAGGAGACGGGTGATGGCAGACGAAATGAAGAACGACGACGCCGAGGCCGTGGCGCTCGATCTGGACGGTCAGACCGAAGACCTCGACGCCGCCATGCGCGAGGCGGTGGAGGCGGTCGAAGCCGTGGAAGGCGGCGAGGCCAAGGCCGCTCGGGATACCGATGAGGACGAGACCGCGAAGCTGCGGCGCGAGATCGCCGACCTGCGCGACCGCTCCATGCGCACCCTCGCGGACTTCGACAACTTCCGCAAGCGCGCCGAGCGCGAGCGCCAGGAGAGCCGGCGCTACGCCCTGCTCGAGCCGCTGCGCGACTTCATCGAGGTCGTGGACAACCTCGGCCTGGCCCTCTCGGCCTCCGGCTCGACCGACGACCTGAAGCGCGGCGTGGAGATGATCCACCGCCAGATGCAGGACCTCCTGCGCCGCCACGGCGTGAAGGAGATCGAGGCCCTGAACCAGCCCTTCGATCCCGCCCTGCACGAGGCGGTCTCCCGCGAGGAGGACCCCACGGTCACCAAGGCGACCGTGGTCGGCGAGCTGCGGCGCGGCTATCTCCTTCACGACCGGCTGCTCCGCCCTTCGATGGTCAAGGTAGCCGTCCCTTCCGAGACGAAGCCGGCGGTTGAAGGCGTCTAGATCCCGCTACAATAGCCCGCAGGTTTCTCTTGTAGAGGTGGACCGCTCTCGTCGAGGGCGGTCCCTGCGCGCTTGTAGAAGCAAGAATTGGGGGCTGGCCTCGTGAGCAAGATTCTGGGCATCGACCTCGGCACCACGAACTCGTGCGCCGCCATCGTGGAGGCGACGGTCCCCCGTGTGCTCGCCAACCGCGAGGGGAGCCGCACCACGCCGTCCATCGTCGCCTTCGCCGAGGAGGGAGACCGGCTGGTCGGCCAGATCGCCAAGCGGCAGGCGATCACCAACCCCGAGAACACGATCTTCGCGGTCAAGCGGCTCGTCGGCCGCAAGTTCTCGGACCCGCAGGTGGCGCGCGCCCGCCAGGTGCTCCCCTACACCCTGGTCGAGGCCCAGAACGGCGACATCAAGCTGGAGATCCGCGACCGGCAGTACAGCCCGGAGGAGATCTCCGCGCAGGTGCTGCGCGAGATCAAGGAGTTCGTGGAGGAGACCCTGGGCGAGCCGGTCACCGAGGCGGTGATCACGGTGCCGGCCTATTTCAACGACTCCCAGCGCCAGGCCACCAAGGACGCCGGCAAGATCGCCGGCCTGGAGGTGCTGCGCATCATCAACGAGCCCACGGCCGCGGCGCTCGCCTATGGCCTCGAGCACGTGGAGCAGGGCGCCAATATCGCCGTCTACGACCTGGGCGGCGGCACGTTCGACATCTCGGTCCTCCAGCTCTCGCAGGGCATCTTCGAGGTGCGCTCCACCTCGGGCGACACGTTCCTGGGCGGCGAGGACTTCGACCAGCGGATCATGGACTGGCTGATCGAGGACTTCCAGAAGGAGACCAACATCGACCTGCGCGGCGACCGCATGGCCCTCCAGCGCCTCAAGGAGGCCGCCGAGCGCGCCAAATGCGAGCTGTCGAGCGCGGACTCGGCGCAGATCAACCTGCCGTTCATCTCCGCCGACCGCTCCGGCCCGCGCCACCTCGCCCGCACCCTCACCCGCGAGCACTTCGAAAGCCTGGTGCGCGAGCTGGTCGAGCGCACCGAGGGGCCCTGCACGGATGCCTTGAAGCAGGCCGGCCTGCGCGCCGACCAGATCCACGAGGTGCTCCTGGTGGGCGGCCAGACGCGCACGCCCATGGTCGCCGCCACGGTGGAGCGCATCTTCGGCCGCAAGCCGAACCGCGAGATCAACCCGGACGAGGTGGTCGCCATGGGCGCGGCCGTCCAGGGCGGCATCCTGCGCGGCGACATCAAGGACCTGGTGCTGCTCGACGTGACGCCGCTGTCGCTCGGCGTCGAGACCCAGGGCGGCCTGTTCACCCGGCTGATCGACCGCAACTCGACGATCCCCACGAAGAGCACGCAGATCTTCACCACCGTGGTGGACAACCAGGACAAGGTGGAGATCCACGCGCTCCAGGGCGAGCGCCAGATCGCGGCGGAGAACAAGTCGCTCGGCCGCTTCGAGCTGGTCGGCATCCCGCCGGCGCCGCGCGGCGTGCCTCAAATTGAAGTGACGTTCGCGATCGATTCGAACGGCATCGTGAACGTCTCGGCCCGCGACATGGCCACGAACCAGACGCAGAGCATCCAGATCTCGCCGGCCGGCGGCCTCTCCGAGGAGGAGGTCAAGAAGCTCGTGGACGAGGCCAGCGCCCAGTCGCAGGCCGACCTGAACAAGCGCGAGGTGCTGACGCTCAAGAACCGTCTCGAGGGGTTGATCTACAGCAACGAGCGGGTCTACGACCAGTTCAAGGACATGATCGCCGAGGCGGAATCGAAGAAGATCCATGAAACGTTGCTCAAGGCGCGGGTGGCGCTCGGCGAGGACAAGAAGGCCGATCTCGAGGCCGCCATCTTCGATCTGAACGGGATCTCGCGCACGCTGTCCGACGTCATGCTCTCCAAGGCGGGCGGCGACAAGAAGGGTTGAAGGGAATGGCGAAACAGGACTACTACGAGGTTTTGGGCGTCCAGCGCAACGCGGGCCAGCAGGACATCAAGTCGGCCTACCGCAAGCTGGCGCAGAAGTATCACCCCGACAAGAACCCGGGGGACAAGGACGCGGAGGAGAAGTTCAAGGAGGCGGCCGAGGCCTACGCCGTGCTCTCGGACCAGGACAAGCGGGCGCGCTACGACCGCTTCGGCCACCAGGGGGTGGCGGGCGCCGCGGGCGGCGGGTTTGGCGGGATCGATCCCACGATCTTCGCCGACTTCTCGGACATCCTCGGCGACTTCTTCGGCATGGGCGGCGGCCGGGGGCGGGGCGGCGGCTCGGGCATGACCCGCGGCGCCGACCTGCGCTACGACCTGACTCTCACGTTCGAGGAGGCCGCCTTCGGCGTGGAGACGACGCTCCGCGTGCCGCGGCTGGAGACCTGCGACGAGTGCAAGGGGACCGGGAGCCAGGGCGGCAAGGCGCCGGAGACCTGCTCGGCCTGCGGCGGACGCGGCCAGGTGCGCTTCACGCAGGGTTTTTTCACGGTGGCCCGCACCTGCCCGCAGTGCCGCGGCGAGGGACGGGTGGTCTCGGACCCCTGCAAGGAGTGCGATGGCGAGGGCCGGGTGGAGAAGGAGCGCTCGCTTTCCGTAAAGATCCCGGCCGGCGTGGACACCGGTGCGCGCCTGCGCCTGGTGGGCGAGGGCGAGCACGGCCGGCGCGGCGGTCCGGCGGGCGACCTGTATGTGGTCGTGCAGGTCCGGCCGCACGCGAAGTTCCGCCGGGATGGCTCGACGGTATTCTCGAAGTTCGCGATCAGCTACCCGCAGGCGGTGCTGGGCACCACGGTCGAGGTGGACACGATCCACGGCAAGTCGCAACTCGACATCCCGCCCGGCACGCCGCACGGCAAGGACTTCCGCCTCCGCAGCCAGGGCATCGAGCGGCTGGACGGCAGCGGCAAGGGGGACCACGTCGTCTCCGTGGAGATCGAGGTCCCGAACCCGCGCAATCTCTCGGAAGAGGAGCAGCAGCTCCTCCGCCGGCTTGCCGAGATCGGCGGCCACTCGGTGCGGGAGGAGCGCGGGGTGTTCGACCGGGTGAAGAAGAACCTGTTCGGGTGAGGTAGGCGCATGCCCTACCTGCGTCGCTTCTACCACGTGCCTGCCGAGCTGGAGGAGATTGTCCTTGCCGACCTCTGGGAAGCCGGCACCCTGGGGGTGCAGTCGGAGGCCGGGCCGGACGAGGTGCGGCTGGAAGCTTGGTTCCCGGAGGGGAGCGATCCCCAGGTGAACCTGCGGCCCGGCGTCCGGGAGGGTATGGAAGATACCGTGCCGGACCTCGACTGGCTCGCCAGCTACCGGGCCCAGGCCACTCCGTTCCCGGTCGGACGCGGCCTTTATATAGATCCCCGCGAGCCCGAGGAGGCGGAGCTGGAGATTCCCGAGGGCCGCCGGCTCCTGCGCCTGCCGGCCCGGACCGCGTTCGGCATCGGGAGCCACGAGTCGACCAGCCTGGCGGTCGAGCTTCTGGAGGACTGCGAGCTTCGTGGCAAGCGGGTGCTCGACGTCGGCACCGGCACCGGCATCCTGGCGTTCGCCTCCCTGATGCTCGGAGCGGCCGAGGTGGTGGCGTTCGACATCGACCCGGCCTCTCCCTTCAACGCCATGGTCAACCGGCGGCTCAACGATCTCCACCCTCGCCTGTTTATAGGCACCTCGGCCGCCCTCCGCGCGGACGTCCGGTTCGACCTGGAGCTGATCAACGTCATCCCCGAGGAGATCGGACCGGAGATGCCCGGCCTGGTCGACCGGCTCGCGCCGGACGGCGAGGCGATCCTCTCCGGCATCCTGGAGGAGAAGGGAGACGAGGTGCTCGAAGCCGTCGGCCGCCTCGGACTGGTCGAGCGCGAGCGGCGCACGGCCGGCGAGTGGATCGCTTTTCGCGTCGCCAAGGCACCCCGATGGAGATGATCACCCTCCTTGCCGCGCCGGCCGAGATGGAGGCCGGCGAGGTCACGGTGGAGGGCGACGCCTACCGCCATCTCTTCCGCGCGCGGCGGGTGCCGGTCGGCGCCATCTTCCGGGTGGTGGACGGCCGGGGCCGGGCCCGGTGGGGCAAGGTCGCGCGGGTGGACCGCAGCTCGGCGAAGGTCACCCTGGGCGAGCCGGCTCCGACCCACGAGCCCGCCTGGCGCCTCGACCTCCTGGTACCCACGTTCCGGCCCGAGCGCGCCTCCTGGCTGGTCGAGAAGGCCACCGAGCTGGGGGTGTCGGCCATCCGCTTCCTGAACAGCTCCCGGGCGCCGCGCCACTTCGGCGAGGCCAACATCGAGCGCTTCGGCCGGCTGGCCGCGGCCGCGGTCGAGCAGTGCCACCGATCGCTCCTTCCCGAGATCACCGGCCCCCACGACTGGCGCGAGATCGGGCCGCTGACCTCCGGCATCGAGTCGCGCTGGTTCCTCGACACCCGGGGCGTCCCGGGCGACTGGGGCGACGGGGATCAATTCGGCGCGCGCGGCGCGCTCCTCGTGGGGCCGGAGGGCGGCTGGACGCCCGAGGAGCGCCAGGAGGTGCTCGACGCCGGGTGGCGCCCGGTCGGCCTCGGACCGCGTATCCTCAGAATCGAATCCGCGGCGCTCGCAGGGGCCGCCATGCTCCTGCTCGGCCGACATTCATGAAATTCAATAATTGACCTGATGGCGGGATCGGGCTAGCATCCCACCACCAGAATCGCTCCAAGGAGGCCCCCTTGTCCAACCTCTTCGCCGGTGTCCGCTGGATCTGGATGAACGGCAGGCTCGTCGAATTCGAAAAGGCCACCGTCCATGTGATGACCCACGCCCTCCACTACGGCTCGGGGGTGTTCGAGGGCATCCGCTGCTACGACACCCGCCGCGGTCCGGAGGTGTTCCGCCTGCCCGAGCACGTCCGGCGGCTGGAGCTGTCGGCCAAGGTCTACCGCATGGACCTGCCGCTGCCGGCGGCCGAATTCTCGGAGGCCATCCTGGAGACGGTCCGCGCCAACGGGCTGGACTCGTGCTACATCCGGCCGCTCGTCTACCGCGGCTTCGGCACCATGGGGGTCAATCCCCTGCGCTCGCCCGTGGATACCATGATCGCGGTCTGGCCGTGGGGCAAGTACCTCGGCGACGCCTCGGAGGGTGGGGTGGACGTCTGCGTGTCGTCCTGGCGCCGGCCCGCGACGGAGGCGGTGCCGTCGGTGGCCAAGGCCACGGCCAACTACATCAACTCGCAGCTCATCAAGATCGAGGCGATCACCAACGGCTACGTCGAGGGCATCGCGCTCGACTCGAACGGCTATGTCAGCGAGGGCTCCGGCGAGAACCTGTTCCTCGTCCGGGACGGCGTGCTGGTCACGCCGCCGCTCGGCGCCGCCCTGCTCAACGGCATCACCCGGAGCACGGTGGCGACCCTGGCCCGGGAGCTGGGCATCGAGGTGCGCGAGGAGATGATCTCGCGCGGCCAGCTCTACATCTGCGACGAGCTGTTCCTGACCGGCACGGCGGCCGAGATCACGCCGGTGCGTTCGGTCGACCGCAACCCGGTCGGCTCGGGCTGCCCGGGCCCGGTGACCAGCCGCATCCTGAAGGCTTTCAATGGGGTCATCAACGGCGAGACCGAGGACCGGCATGGCTGGATGACCCCCGTTGGGCGGACCACGGGGCGGCCAACGGGGAAGGCAACCGAGCCGGAGCTGAGCCCGGCCGAGGCATCAACGTCCGCCTGAGGCGGACCGGAGCAGTGACATGAACATCAACGACCTGCTGAAGATCGCGGTCGAGCGCAAGGCGTCCGATCTGCACCTCAAGGTGGGAAGCCACCCGATCATCCGCGTCGACGGCGAGCTGATGCCGATGCCGGAGTTCAAGAAGCTCATGCAGGAGGACACCATCGCCATGGCGTTCTCCATCATGAACGCCCGGCAGAAGCAGCGCTTCAAGGAGGAGTTCGAGCTCGACATCGCCTACTCGGTGCCGGGCCTCGGGCGCTTCCGCTGCAACGTCTTCCAGCAGCGCGGCGTGGTCGGCCTGGTGCTGCGCGTCATCCCAGCCCGCATCCAGACCGTGCGCGAGCTCATGCTGCCGCCGGTCCTGGAGCGCATCTGCGAGGAGCGCCGCGGCCTGATCCTCTGCACCGGCACGACCGGCTCGGGCAAGTCGACCACCCTCGCCGCGATGATTGACTACATCAACTCCAGCCGCAGCGAGCACATCCTGACCGTCGAGGACCCGATCGAGTTCATCCACCGCGACAAGAAGTCGATCCTCAACCAGCGCGAGGTGGACGTGGACACCCGCCAGTTCTCCTCCGCGCTGCGCGCCGCCCTCCGCCAGGACCCCGACGTGATTCTCGTGGGCGAGATGCGCGACTACGAGACCATCGAGACCGCGCTCCTCGCGGCCGAGACCGGCCACCTCGTGTTCTCGACCCTGCACACCCTGGACGCGACGGAGACGATCAACCGCATCATTTCGGTCTTCCCGCCGCACCACCAGAAGCAGATCCGCATCCAGCTCTCGCAGGTGCTCAAGGCGGTGATCTCGCTGCGCCTCGTGCCGCGCGCCGACGGCATCGGCCGCGTGCCCGCCGCCGAGGTCCTGATCTCGACCGCCTACATCCGCGAGTGCATCGAGAACAAGGACAAGACCAAATACATCCGCGAGCAGATCGCGCTCGGTACCAGCCAGTACGGCATGCAGACCTTCGACCAGTCGCTCTTCCAGCTCTACAAGAGCGGCCTGATCACCCTCGACGAGGCGCTCAAGCGGGCCACCAACCCCGACGAGTTCCGCCTCAAGATCCAGGGCGTGCAGTTCACGGCCGACATCTCGCGCGAGCAGATGGAGGAGGCGCTGCACCTTCAGGGCGAGGACGACCTCCTCACCGGCGGCTCGCAGTTCGAGCTGGAGCAGTTCTAGGCAACTTGCCTTCCTGCTACGACAAGGCCGTTCAGCTCCTGGGCTCCCGCCCGCACTTCCGGCGGGAGCTCCAGGCCAAGCTGGCGCAGCGCGGATTTCCTCCCGAGGAGATCGAGGAGGCCCTCGACCGCCTCGCCGGGCAGGGCTACCTGGACGACATCAAGACCGCCGTAAGCTTCGTGGAGCACCGCCTGGAGCGCAACGCCGAAGGCCGGCTGCGCCTCAAGGCCGAGCTCGAGAAGCGCGGCGCCGCTCCGGAGGCGATCGAGTCGGCCCTGGCCGATCTGCCGGACGACGACCTCGAGCCCGCCCGGGAAGCGGCGGAGCGCTGGGCCCGCCTTCACCCCCGCGGGAAGGGCAGCTCCCTGGCCCAGCACCTCTCGCGCAAGGGGTTCTCCCGCCGTGCTATCTTTGCCGTTCTGACCGAGAGACGGGAGGACCTCGACCTCGACGGGATCGAGGAGTGAGAGACCATGAAAAGCGCAGACATCCGCAGCAGCTTCACCGACTTCTTCAAGGACCGGAAGGGCCTGCCGCACCGGCCGTTCCCGAGCGCCCCCCTGGTGCCGCAGGGCGATCCGACCCTGCTGTTCACGAACGCCGGCATGGTCCAGTTCAAGGACTGGTTCCTGGGCACCACCAGGCCGGCGGCGCCGCGGGCGGTCACGGTCCAGAAGTGTCTGCGCGTCTCGGGCAAGCACAACGACCTGGAGAACGTCGGGCCCAGCCCGCGCCACCACACGTTCTTCGAAATGCTCGGCAACTTCTCCTTCGGCGACTACTTCAAGGACGAGGCCATCCGCGCCGCCTGGGAGCTGGTCACCCAGGTCTGGGGCCTGCCCGTGGACAACCTCTCGGCCACGGTCTATGAAGAGGACGACGAGGCCTACGACCTGTGGCGCAGGCTGTCCACCCTGCCCTCCGAGCGCATCCACCGCTGCGGCAAGAAGGACAACTTCTGGGCCATGGGCGAGACCGGCCCCTGCGGGCCGTGCAGCGAGATCTTCGTCGATCTCCATCCCGATCTCCCGGCGGTGAGCTGGGACGAGGGGACCGAGTCCGGCCGGTATCTGGAGATCTGGAACCTGGTCTTCATGCAGTACGAGCGCGACGAGTCCGGCAGCCTCCACCCGCTGCCGAACCCCTCGATCGACACCGGCGCCGGCCTGGAGCGGGTCGCGGCCGTGCTCCAGGGCGTGGGCTCGAACTACGACACCGACCTGTTCCGGCCGATCCTCCACGCCGCCGCCGACTTCGCGAAGACGAACTACGGCCACGACCCGGAGAAGGACACCTCGCTGCGGGTGATCGCGGACCACATCCGCGCCGTCTCCTTCCTGCTCGCGGACGGCGTGATCCCGGGCAACGAGGGGCGCGGCTACGTGCTGCGCCGCATCCTGCGCCGGGCGGTCCGCCACGGCATGCGCCTGGGCTTCGAGGAGCCGTTCTTCCACAAGCTGGTGCCCGTGCTGGGCGAGGTCATGGGCTCGGCCTACCTGGAGCTGGCGGCCACCCGCCAGGCGTCCATGGCCACGATCAGGGCGGAGGAGGAGAAGTTCCTCTCCACGGTGGCCAACGGCGCCCGCCAAGTGCAGGAGGAGATCGAGCGCCTGCGGCCCGAGGGCAAGTCCATGCTGCCGGGCCCGATGGTCTTCCGGCTCTACGACACCTACGGCCTGCCGCTGGAGGTGATCCGCGAGATCGCCGAGGAGGAGCGCTTCCAGGTGGACGAGGCCGGCTTCACGCGGACGCTCGACGAGGCCCGCGTCACCTCGCGCAAGGCCACGGCCGAGGTCCAGAACCGCATGGCCGCGCTGCGCGAGGTCATGATCGGCCACGCCGAGCTGGCCGAGACCCGGTTCGAGGGCTACGAGCGCACCGAGATGCTCGACCCGCTGGCCGAGGTCGTCCGCCTCGCCACGTGGAAGGACGGCGCGCCCGAGCGCGTGTCCTCGATCAGGAAGGGCCAGTCGGGCGTCGTCGTCCTCGACCAGACGATCTTCTACGCCGAGTCCGGCGGCCAGGTCGGGGACACCGGCCAGCTCCTCTGGGACGGCGGACGCGCGCGCGTGATCGACACCCAGAAGGACGCGGCGGGCGTCTACTTCCATTTCGTCGAGGTGGAGGAGGGGACGCTCACCCGCCACATGCGAGTCCAGCTCCGGGTGGACCACGAGGTCCGCCTGTCCACCCAGCGCAACCACACCGCGACCCACCTGCTGCACGCGGCGCTGCGCCTCGTGCTCGGCAAGAGCGTGCGCCAGGCGGGCTCGCTGGTCGCGCCCGACCGGCTGCGCTTCGACTTCACCTACCACCGGGGCATGTTCCGCCAGGAGATGGACCAGGTGGAGGACATGGTGAACGAATGGGTGCGCCGCGCGGTGAGCACGGAGATCGTCCAGCGCAGTTACCAGGAGGCCATCGCGGCCGGCGCCATGGCCCTGTTCGGCGAGAAGTACGGCGAGCGGGTGCGCACCGTGAACGTCCCGGGGTTCAGCCTGGAGCTCTGCGGCGGCTGCCACGTGCGGAACACGGGCGAGATCGGCCTGTTCATGATCGAGTCCGAGCGCGGCGTGGCCTCGGGCGTGCGCCGCATCGAGGCGGTGACCGGCGCCGCCGCCCTGGCCGAGGTGCGGCAGCAGCGCGCGGCCTACCAGGAGCTGGTCGTGCGCCTGGGCATCCGCTCGGGCGACTACGAGCAGCAGCTCCTGCGCGCCGAGCAGATCCGCCAGCGCCAGGACGAGCTGGAGAGCGAGATGCGCAAGCTCCGCATGCAGCTCATCTCCGGCGCCTCCGCGGCCCCCGAGGAGGAGAAGATGGTCGACGGCATCAAGGTCGTGGCCCGCGAGGTGCCGCCGGCCCCGGCCAACGAGATGCGGGACATGGCGGACACCCTGCGCTCCAAGCTCGGCTCGGGCGTGGTGGTGATCGGCTCGCGCTCGGAGGGCAACGTCAGCCTGGTGGCCGCGGTCACCAAGGACCTGACCGCGAAGGTCAAGGCGGGAGAGCTGGTCAAGCGCCTGTCGCCCATCGTGGGCGGCGGAGGCGGCGGCCGGCCCGACTTCGCCCAGGCCGGCGGCAAGCAGCCCGAGAACCTCCCCCAGGCCCTGGCCGCCGTGGAAGAGGCGGTCCGCGAGCAGTTGGGGCGGTAGAAACCTCACCCCCTGTCCCCCTCTCCCATCTCCCACCCGGCCCCCGCCGGGAGAGGGGGAAC
>DATANP010000352.1:0-6195 GCA_036266195.1 Thermoanaerobaculia bacterium
GCCGCGGGCTTCCTCCGGACGCCGCCTCACGGAGACGCCCTTGCCTCTGGCTAGTCGTTGGCACCGATTTCATCGATGTTGGTTCTCCGACAGGGGACTTGCACCCCATAAGCTCACGCCCATGCCGGGCGTACACCCCGCGGTCGAGCGGACGAACACCGCCCTATCGTGCGGTGCCGCCGCTCACCTTCAGGGCGTGCCGTCGAAAACACCTGGCACATCCACAACCATCGTTGTGGAATAGCAGTAGGGCAGACAACCTAAATCTTGAAAGGAGAGCTCTATGAAGGTGAGAACGAATATCAAAGCTGGCGGAGACGGCCTTATTACTCCCATACCGTAGAGTAGTGGAGGGTGGTCGAGCGGACGGGAACCGCAGAAAGCGCGGTCCCGCCGCTCACCGCCAAGTTCGTCTCGTAGTCGGCTTCGGTGGGCGTCTTGGCCTGAAGCCGAGAGAGAGCGTGAACTTAAAGAGGCGTCTCCTGCTGAAAATACGAGGTGAAAGGCCATGGGGTATGGGTGGGTGTCCTACTACTGGAAGGTGATTCGCCTGAAGAGAATGGACCCATCGACTCAAGTCGAATGGATTCGTAGTGAGCTCGTTGACGCACTCAGAGATCAAGATCGCGAGAGCAAACGCCGTAGGCTCCTCCATCTGACCGACTTGCCTTCCCATATCCCGAAGTCAGATGAGCTCAGCAAACTGTATGACCAGGCTCTCGCTGCGTACCATGGGATGCCCATATCCATCCGCCACGATCCCTTCCCCGTCGGCACGCCCTACCAAGGCATCTATTCACACGGAGTGGAAACCCCTGCCAGGGCGAGAACGCTGCATGTCTCTGGACAGGTTGGCCAGCAGCCGGATGGCAACCTGCCCTCCGATTTCCGCGGCCAGTGCCGTCAGGCGCTCCGGAACGTCTTTTCCGTCCTCAGCGCCGCCGGTATGACACCCAAGGACATCGTGAAGATGTCCTTCTACCTCGTGCGTCGAGAGGACATGGATGCCTTGGTCGAGGTGCGCAAGGAGCTTTTGGACGGCTTCCGTCCGGCCATCACGACTCTGTTCGTCGCGGGTCTGGTTTCGCCGGACTGGCTAGTGGAGGTCGACGTGGTCGCCTGTGCGGAGTGAGGGTAGGCAGGCGGCCCCATCCATGTCGTCTGGGGCATCCCGAAGGGGAAGGCATCGCCAGCCGTTCTTGTCACGGCCTATCGACCTGACCCGGAGCGGTGGGCCGATGACTTCCACCGCAGGAGAGACAGATGAGCAGAAGGTATAAGAAACTGGTCCACGAAGGTGAGTATGCAGCCGAGGTAGAAGTCGAGCTGATCACGACGGACGAGGGCTGGTCACCGTATCTGTCACTTGAAGATGCAGAACGGCTCGATTCAGTCCGTGAGTCACTCCGCCGCGGTGATCTTCGAGCGGCTAGCAGGGATGCACGCGTCTATCACCTGACACCTGTATTAGCCTGATGTGCAGTTGGCATAGAATTCCGGGTACGACTGGGAGAATGCGATGACAGTGAAACCCGATAGCAGCAATCGTACGCCGGAGGCCCAACTCCGGGCTTACATCAACAAGCTTGATCCGGAGAATCAGAAGCTCTTTCGATCGGTCCGGGCTGCTGTGCGCAAGCGATTGCCGACCGCCAACGAGTTGGCGTACGACTACAGTGACGCCCTCGTCATCGGCTATTCGCCGGCAGACCGAGGGATCGATTCCATCGTGGCGATCCGCGCATGTGCCACCGGTGTATCGCTGTACTTCAGCCAGGGACCTCAGTTGCCCGACCCGAAGCGACTTCTGCGGGGATCGGGAAAACAGACTCGCTTCATCCAGGTGGAGGCGGCCAGCCAGTTGGCACATCCAGACGTGGAAGCGCTGATCGCCGCTACGATTGATCAGGCGAGAATTCCGTTGCCATCCAAGGGAAAGGGCAGTCTCATCATCAAGTCGGATGGTGCGGAGAAGCCGCCACGCCGGAGGCCGTCGAAGTGACGGCGGGGGCACTCGGCCCCCGCTGCTGCTGAGCTTGGGTCGTTCGTCGTCGGAAGCTCAATACCGGAAGATCGCCGCCGCCTGCTGGCGGTCCGGCACCTCCTGGGGATCGACCACGAAGACCCTGCCGCCGGTCATGTAGGTCTGGACCGCGGCGAGGTCGAGGAGATCCTCGTTGCCGTTGCGCGGCGTGGCGCTCTGGTCGGACTGCGGCTTCATCTTGCGCTTCTCCGCATCGTAGGTGCCCCAAACGCGGACGCCGCGGGCCACCCACAGCGTGTCCACCCGGCCTTCATGGGCGGCGGTCAGGATCTCCGCGAGTTTGTCGGATGAGCGCCCGGAGCCCTTCATGTCGCCGTAGCGCTCGGCGGTCCTGCGGCGTTCCTCCAGAAAGGAAGGCTCCACGATCTCCCAGGCCGCGGCGTGGAGGTCTTCCGCCTTCTCTCCTTCCATGTTGCCCATCAGGGCGTCCTCGCAGATGTTCTGGAAGGTGGTCGCCACGTCGCGGTAGATCGGCAGCAGGTACTCCACCCCGGCCAGGACGACCGGGGCCTTGCGGTCGACGTCGATCTTCGCCAGGGCGTCGTCGAAGCGCTCGAAGAAGTTGCGCAACTCGGCCCCGAGGTCGTCTTCAGCCGTTCCATGGCCGGCGAAGGTCGGAGACCCTTTCTTTCCCATCGAGAAGCGGTGCGGGGTCTTGGAGCTGCCGCCCTGAAACTGGCTCGGGCGCCGTTCGAGCTCGCCAAGGGCCTCGGTGAAGGTGTTCGGGACTCCCTTCGAGTCCAGGTCGATCTCGTCGATCCGGAAGCGGGAGCCGCCGAGCAGCCGGATGTTCTTGCGGCTCAGACTCAGGATGTAGAAGTGGCCGTCGCCGTCGCCCGAGAGCAGCGGCAGGAGCGGCTTGACGTGAAAGCGGTTCTCCACCACCGCCAGCTCGTTGACCGGCACCGGCACCTGGAAGCTCTTGAAGACCTGGGGGGAGCGGAACAGCATCAGACCGTCCTGCTGGTGGAGCCAGAACGAGTTGTCGTCCACGAGCCGCTTGATGGGCTCGAGCAACTCATCGGCGTCCGGGCCGCGCATTCCCCAGTCCCCCTCCAGCCGCTCGGCCACGTCGCGCACCACGTTCTTGAGCCGGATCGGGTTCTGCTGCCGCTCGCCGCCGGCGCGGAATGTGGGCAGGAAGATGGACACGCAAGGCCCTCCGGAGGCCCGGAGAAGCGACTCGATCTCGTTCCTGGGAAGCAGGCTCATGCAGGCACCTCCTCGCTGGTGGGAGCCCGCCCAACCGGGAGCAACCGGCGCGGGCTTCCGGAGATACCAGAGCAATCAGCGTGCCTTCCCGCGAAACATCGGCAGGAGACGGGGCGCTTCGCCGCGCAGCTTCTTCGCGGCCGCGATCACGCCCAGCAGCGCGGCCCCCAGCAGGATGATCGCCGGGCCGGAGGGCAGGTCGTAGTAGAAGGACAGGACCAGCCCGCCCAGCGTGATCCCGACCCCGGTCAGGACCGAGCAGACCAGCACGCCCCGCAGGTCCTTGAACAGCATCAAGGAGATGACCGGCGGGATGGTCAGCAGCGCCACCACCAGGATGATCCCCACCACCTGGATCAGCACCACCACGGTCAGCGCGATCATGGTCAGGAGGAGGGACATGAGAAGCCGCACCCGCACGCCCTGGACCCTGGCGAAGACCTCGTCGAAGGCCACGGCCACGATGCCCTGGAAGAAGAGCGCCAGGATCGCCAGCACCACCGCCGCGAAGGCCAGGATCAGCAGGATCTCCTCTCTCGACACCAGGAGGATGTTGCCGAACAGGTAGGTGGTCAGGTTCGGCGCGAACCCGGGCGACAGGTAGAGGAAGACGATGCCGACCGCCATGCCCACCGCCCAGAGCACGCCGATGACCGTGTCGTAGGCGCGGACCGTCTCGCCGTCCATGGAGCCCAGGGCCAGCGCCGCCGCCAGGGCCATGCAGACGGCGCCGATCAGCGGGTTGACGCCCAGGAAATAGCACAGCCCCATGCCGCCGAACGCCGCGTGGCTCAGGCCGTCGCTCAGGAAGGCCAGGCGCTTGACCACCACGAAGGTGCCGACCACGCCGCAGAGCACGCTCGCCACCACCCCGGCCAGCAGGGCGTTGCGCAGGAACTCGTAGGACAGGGCGTCGAAGAAGGACGGCAACCGGGTCGGCCTCAGTGGTGATGGTGCAGCACGCGGTGGGGGACGCCGTGGGCCACCAGCTCGACCGGGCAGCCGTAGACCTCCTCCAGGGCGTGCTGGTCGAGCTCCGCGCCGTGGTAGAAGAGCCGCCGGTTGATGCAGGCGATGTGGGTGGCCATGGGCGAGAGGGAGGTCACGTCGTGGGTGATGACCACGACCGGGATGCGCTGGTTGAGCTCTTCCAGGATCTCGCGCAGGACCTCGCGCGACTCCGCATCGATCGAGGCCGTGGGCTCGTCGAGGAACAGGGCCTCCGGGTCGCCGGCGAGCGCCCGCGCGATGAGCACGCGCTGGAGCTGGCCGCCGGAGACGCCCGAGACGTGCGAGAGCGCCACGTCCTGAAGCTTGAGGCGCTCCAGGATGCGCTCCGCGTCCTCCCGGTCCTCCTTCGTGTAACGCCGGATCAGGCCGCGGCGGCCCAGCTTGCCCATGAGCACCACGTCGCGCACGCGCAGCGGGAAGCTCCGGTCGAAGGTCGAGAACTGGGGCACGTACCCGAGATGACCCTGCGGCGTGCGGACGATCACCTCGCCGGACCACGGCCGGAGCAGGCCCAGGATCACCTTGATGAGCGTGGTCTTGCCGCCGCCGTTGGGGCCGATGATGGCCAGGAAGTCGCGCGGCTGGATCTGGAGGTTCACATGGTCCAGCACCACCTCTCGGCCGTAGCCGAAGGTCACGTCCCGGACTTCGATCACGGGGTCAGCCATTCGCCAGCACCTCCGCCACGCGCAGCAGGGTGGCCTCCCAGTCCGGCGCCAGCGGGTCGGCGGAGACGATGCGGCCGTGGATGGCGTCCGCGATCACCTGCGCGCTCTCCCGTGGGAAGCCCTCCGGCACGAGCACGACCCGGGCGCGCTCGTGCCTCGCCCGGTCGATGAGCTGGATGAGCCCCGCCGCGCCCGGCTCCTTGCCTTCGGCCTCGATGGCGATCTGCTCCAGGCCATAGCGCTCCGCGAAATAACCCCAGGAAGGGTGGTAGACCACGAAGGCGCGGCTCGTCCCGGGCATGGAAAGCCATGTGCGGATCTCGCGGTCCAGGCGCCCGGCGTCCTCCAGGAAGCCGGCGAGGTTGCGGCGGTATTCCGCGGCATGGGCCGGGTCGAGCGCTTCCAGTTGGGCGGCAATCTTCCGCGACGCCGCGGTCATGACCTCGGGCGAGACCCAGACGTGCGGGTCTCCATCCTTGCTATCCCCGGACATCTCCACGACGCGGACGCCAGGATGCCGGTCGAGGAAGGGGCGGACGACCCGGGCCTCCAGGGGAAAGGCCGGATGGCCGACGGCGACGTAGAGCTGGACGGTCTCCAGGGCCAGGGCCTGGCGCGGGCTCAAGGAGACGTCCTCGTCCGAGGCGCCGGGCGGGAGCAGGGTGGTGACCGCCACCCGGTCGCCGCCGATCCTCCGCACCAGGTCCGCCTGCGGCCCGACGCTCACGCCGACGCGGACAGCTCCAGGATCCGGAGCGGGCGCGGCACGGCAGCCAACCAGGAGCAGGAGGACGGAGAGGGCCGCGATCTTCACCGGCGATACGTTATCACCCCCTATAATCCCGGACATGACGACCACCACACCGCAGCAGCGCATCGAAGCCGACGTGAAGAGCGCCATGAAGGCGGGCGACAAGGAGCGCCTGGGCACCCTGCGCATGCTCCTGACCGAGATCAAGAACGAGCGCATCCGCCGCGGCAGCGACGTGGACGAGGCGGGCTTCGTCGCGCTGGTGCGCAAGGGGATCAAGCAGCGCGAGGACTCGATCTCCCAGTACCGCGCCGGCAACCGCGAGGAGCTGGCTGCCAAGGAGGAGGCCGAGGCGAAGATGCTCGCCGAGTACCTGCCGGCCCAGGTCGACGAAGGCCAGATCCGCGCCGCCATCGAGTCGCTCGTGGCTGAACGGGGGCTCTCCGGCCCGGCCGCGATCGGCCCCATCATGAAGGAGATGCTCGCCCGCTTCGGCAGCTCGGCCGACG
>DATANP010000353.1:0-13173 GCA_036266195.1 Thermoanaerobaculia bacterium
CGGCGCGTGCGCAGCGAGGTCGAGCAGGCGATCCGCGACTTCTTCTACGAGCGCGACTTCACCCTCATCGACTCGCCCATCCTCACCCCCGCGGCCTGCGAGGGCACCTCGACGCTGTTCGAGACCGACTACTTCGGCGACAAGGCCTATTTGAGCCAGTCCGGCCAGCTCTACCTGGAGCCCGCCGCCGCCGCGCTCGGCAAGGTCTACTGCTTCGGACCCACCTTCCGGGCCGAGAAGTCGAAGACCAGGCGACACCTCATGGAGTTCTGGATGGTCGAGCCCGAGGTGGCCTTCCTGGAATTCGAGGGCCTCTGCCAGCTCGCCCAGGACTTCGTGGGCTATCTGGTCGCCCGCATCCTCGACCGCGCGAAGGAGGAGCTCAAGGTCCTGGAGCGCGACACCGCCAAGCTCGAAGCCGTGGTGCCGCCGTTCCCGCGCATCACCTACACGCAGGCGGTCGAGATCCTCAACCGCGAGGGCAACCCCATCCAGTGGGGCGACGACTTCGGCGGCGACGAGGAGACGATCCTCGCCAGCCAGTACGACCGGCCGGTGATGATCACCCACTTCCCGGCGGCCTTCAAGGCGTTCTACATGCAGCCCTCGCCGGACAGCGAGCCGGGGCGCGAGACCGTGCTCGGCCTGGACCTGATCGCGCCCGAGGGCTACGGCGAGATCATCGGCGGCAGCCAGAGGATCCACGACCACGACCTGCTGCTCCAGCGCATCCGGAGCCACAACCTGCCGGTCGAAGCGTTTCAGTGGTATCTTGACGTGCGCAAGTATGGCTCCTACCCGCACAGCGGCTTCGGCATGGGCGTCGAACGGTTCGTGGCCTGGATGTGCGGCGTCACCCACCTGCGCGAGACGATCCCGTACCCGCGGATGCTGTACAAGATCTATCCGTAGAGAGGGGCGGCTCTGAAGAACGGCCGCTCGCTCGCCACCTACGCCGCCCTCGCGGCCCTGCTCTGCATCTGGGGCACGACGTGGGCGGCGATCCGCGTCAGCCTCGAAGGGTTCCCGCCCCTCAAGGGGGTGGTGGTGCGCTTCGCGATCGCCTCGGTCCTCCTCCTGGCGCTCGCGCCGGTGCTCAAGGTGCGGCTGGGCCGCGAGCCGCGCGAGCGCCGGCTGTGGGTCCTGAACGGCGCGCTCACCTTCACGATCTCCTACGGCCTGGTCTACTGGGCGGAGCAGTGGGTGCCTTCGGGGCTCGCCGCGATCCTGTTCGCGACCTTCCCGCTGTTCGTGGCCATCCTGGCCCACCTCACCCTGCCCGGAGAGCGGCTGCGGACCTGGAGCCTGGCCGGTGTCCTCCTCGGGTTCGCGGGCGTGGCGGTCCTCTTCTCGGAGGACTTCGGCAAGCTGGGCGGGCCGAAGGTGGGATTCGCCTCGGCCGTCCTGCTCATCGCGCCGTTCGCCTCGGCCATCGCGAACGTGGCGGTGAAGAAGTGGGGCGGCGGCATCCACCCGCTGTCGATCTCGGCCATGCCCATGGCCGTGGGCACGCTCCTCACCGTGCCGTTCGCCTGGACCTCCGGAGAGCGGCCGATCGAATGGCGGACAGGGCCGGTCCTCGCCCTGCTGTACCTGGCGGTCATGGGCTCCGCGGTGGCCTTCACCCTCTACTACTGGCTCCTCCGGCGCCTGCCGGCCACCAGCCTCTCCCTGATCAACTACGCGACGCCCGTGGTCGCCGTCTTCGTCGGCACGGTCCTCCTCGACGAGCCGTTCACGTTCCGCATCCTCCTCGGCGCGGCGCTGGTGGTGATCGGGGTGGCGATCGCGGTCCGGGCCTCAGCCGCACCGCGGCGAACTTGACCTCCCAAGTCACGTATTCATTGTCCCTTGTAGGCCTTGTAGGCGTCCTGGCGCCCTGCTAGAATGTCGCAGTGCGGCAAGCAACGGGCCCGCCCGCAGAAATCGGGCCCCTCCGGATGGAGATGGGAACGCTCGTTGCAACAGGAGCCCGTTGGCAAAAAAGGGGAAGCGATCCATGTCGACCAAGGACCTGCATAGCGTCAGTGAGCTGGAATCGAGGAAGGTGGCGGAGGCCTCGCGCGAGACGGAGTGGAAGCAGCCGAGCTTCCTGCGCGAGATGTTCCTCGGCAACTTCCGCCTGGACCTGATCCATCCGTACCCTCTCGCCGAGCAGGAGCGGCCGGAGTTCGCGGCCTTCTACCAGGCGATGAAAGAGTTCCTGCGCGACCAGGTCGACTCGATCGAGATCGACGTCACGGGCGAGTATCCCGAGCACGTGGTGGACGGTCTGCGCAAGCTCGGCGCGTTCGGGATGAAGATCCCGAAGAAGTACGGCGGCCTCGGCTTCACCAACGCCGAGTACCAGAAGATCATGCACCTGCTGGGGAGCTGCGACGGCAACCTGTCGGCCCTGCTCTCGGCCCACCAGTCGATCGGCGTGCCGCAGCCGCTCAAGCTGTTCGGCTCGGAGACGCTCAAGCAGAAGTACCTGCCGCGCTGCGCCAAGGGCGACATCTCGGCCTTCGCGCTGACCGAGCCGAACGTCGGCTCCGACCCCGCCCGGCTGCAGACGGATGCGGTCAAGACGCCCGAGGGCGACTACATCCTCAACGGCGAGAAGCTCTGGTGCACCAACGGCACCATCGCCAAGCTGCTGGTGGTGATGGCCCGCGATCCGAAATCCAAGAAGATCAGCGCCTTCGTGGTCGAGGCCGACTGGCCGGGCGTGAAGGTCGAGCACCGCTGCCACTTCATGGGCCTGCGCGCGCTCGCCAACGCCGTGATCAGCTTCAAGAACGTCCGGGTGCCGGCCGAGAACCTGATCGGCGACGAAGGCAAGGGCCTCAAGATCGCGCTCACGACGCTCAACGACGGCCGCCTGTCGATCCCCAACGGCTCGGTGGGCACGGCCAAGCTCTGCCTGGAGATCTGCCGCAAGTGGGCGAACGAGCGCGTGCAGTGGGGCCGGCCGGTGGGCAAGCACGAGGCGATCTCGCACAAGATCGCCGACATGGCGGCCACCACGTTCGCCATGGAGTCGATCGCGCTGCTCGCCACCGAGATGTCCGACCGCGGCGGCTACGACATCCGCCTGGAGGCGGCCGCGGCCAAGGAGTGGAACACCTGGTGGACCTGGGTGATCGTGGACGAGACCATGCAGATCCGCGGCGGGCGCGGCTATGAGACCGCCCCCTCGCTCGCCGCCCGCGGCGAGGCGCCGATCCCGGTCGAGCAGATGATGCGGGACTACCGGATCAACAAGATCTTCGAAGGGTCGAGCGAGATCATGCACCTGTTCATGGCCCGCGAGGCCGTGGACAAGCACCTCCAGGTGGCCGGCGCGATGATCGATCCGGAGAAGAGCGTGGCCGAGAAGCTCTCCGAGATCCCGAAGATGAGCGCCTTCTACGCGAGCTGGTACCCCACCCGCTGGCTGGGCTGGGGCCAGTGGCCGCGCTACCAGGAGTTCGGCGACATGGCCGGGCACCTGCGCTTCGTCGAGCGCAACACCCGCCGGCTGTCGCGGCAGATCTTCCACGGCATGCTCGTCCATCAGGCCAAGCTGCAGAACAAGCAGGCGTTCCTGTTCCGACTGGTCGACATCGCCAACGAGCTGTTCGCGATCGCTGCCACGGCGTCCCGCGTCCATGCCCTGCGCGAGGCCGGCCACTCCGAGGCCGAGAACGCCGCCGAGCTGGCCGACCTGTTCTGCCGCAATTCGCGGCGCCGGATCGTCCGGCTGTTCCAGGACCTGTGGAGCAACGACGACGTGCGCAAGTACAAGGTCGCGCTCAAGGTCCTCGACGGCAAGCACGCCTGGCTGGAGCAGGGGAGCCTCGGCCTCGACCGCCGGGCCCACGACCTCAAGCCCGTCGAGATCGAGACCGGCGATGCCAAGCCGGTCCCGGCGCCGGTTGGAAAGGCCCGCTGAGGATCACGGAGACGGCGTGCGGGCGATCCTTCCAGTCAGCGACGTACGCCAGCCCGTTCCGCGCATCGGCGACCTCCCCGACCCGGTCCCCGGGCCCGGGGAGGTCCTCGTCGCGGTCGAGGCCGCCGGCCTCAATCACGCCGACCTCCACCAGCTCCGCGGCACCTACCCTCCGCCTCCCGGCGAGAGCGACGTGCCCGGCCTGGAGTGCGCCGGCCGCGTGCTTCAGTCCTCGGACCGGCTCTGGCAGCCGGGCGCCCGGGTGATGGCTCTGGTCGGGGGCGGCGCGCACGCCACCCTCGCCGCCATCCCCTCCGGACAGCTCATGCCGCTGCCCGGCAACCTTTCCTATACCGAAGGCGCCGCCATCCCCGAGGCCGCTCTCACCGCGTGGACCAACCTGGTCGCGGAAGGCGGGCTGGAGAAGGGGGAGACGGTGCTCATCTCGGGCGCGAGCGGCGGCATGGGGAGCTTCGCGGTGCAGCTCGCCCGTGAGCTGGGCGCGCGGGTCATCGCCTCGGGCCGTGACCGCGACCGCCTGGAACAGCTCCGCGGCTACGGCGTGGAGGAGATCTGCCTCGCCGGTCCCAACCTGGCGCAGCAGGTCCGCGAAGCCACCAACGGCCGGGGTGTCGATCTGGTCCTGGACTTCGTGGGCGGCTCCGAGCTGCCGGGCCACGTGGCGTCGCTGAAGGAGCGCGGCAGACTCGTGCTGATCGGACTGCTGGCCGGGAGCAAGGCCGAGGTGCGGCTCGATCACGTGCTCGGCCGCCGCCTGAAGATCGTGGGCTCGACGCTCCGGCCGCGCTCGCGGGCGGAGAAGGCGAAGCTCGTCTCGGACTTCAACGCCTTCGCCCTGCCCCGTCTCAAGGAAGGCCGCCTGCGCCCCATCGTCGACCGGGTGGTCCCGTTCGAGCGCGCCCCCGAAGCCTACAAGGCCCTGGAGCGCGGCGGCGTGTTCGGGAAAATCGTCCTCTCGATGGTCTAGCGGGCGCAATTCATTGCGCCCTGGTCTGCACCTAACGCGCCGGCTCGCCTCCGACCGTCAACGTCCGGCTCAGGATGGAGGTGGCCGCGGTGGCCTCGTCGCGCACCGTGATCGCCACGTGCTGCTCGCCGGGCGGCAGGACCAGGATCAGGTCGTACTCGTAGAACTGGCCCATGGCATAGAGGATCTGCTGCTCGGGGATCTCGAGCGGCACCTGGATCTGGCGGATCGGGGAGACCCCGCCCTGCTCGTCGCGGGTGCTCACCAGGAGCCGCAGGCTGCCGCGGTAGATCTTGTCCTGCTGCGGCAGGATGGCCAGCTTGAACAGCGGGATGCGCAGCTTGATCGGCACCTGGAAACGGTCGCCCTGCGCGACCTGCTCGCCGAGCTTCAGCGTGACCTCCAGCGGGTTGTCCTCGAAGCCGTGATAGACGGCGGCCAGCGTGCGGTCCACCACGCGCTCGATCGCCGGCTTGTCGCGGTAGCTCCGGCGGCTGCGGACCTGGAGGCCGGGCTTGCGGATCTTGACCTCGATCCGGTGCTCCTTGGCGTCGCCGGTGTGCTCCGGCACGTAGCCGAGCGAGTAGTAGGACGACAGGTCCTCCTTCATCCGGCGCAGATCGGGGCTCACGTCGTTGGCGTTCAGGATCGCCTTGCCACCGGTCTCCGAGGCCAGGAGGGTGAGCGAATTCTCGAGGTTGGTCTTCTGCACGAACTGGAGGTTGGGGAGCTGCAGCACGCGCTCGTTCGGGCCGTAGTCCGCCATCGAGGAGGAGGAGGATTGCAGCCCGGCCGCCTGGAGGGTGTAGAGCGTCACCCGGTTGGCGTTGGCATGGGCCGCGAGCCGGTTCAGGTCCTCGACGACGCTGAAGCGCATCGCCTTCATGAGCGCCTCGCTGCCCTTGAACTGGTCGATGGGGCCTTCGAGATCCGGGTCGTGGACGTCCTGGATCCCATTGGCGTTGCCGCCGCTGCAGATCTCGGCGAGGAGCTGGAAGACCTCCTCGCCAGGGGTGGCCGGCAGGCCGTCGCTGACATAGAGCAACGCCTTGCGGCCAGGCACGCCCGAGAGCGAGTTCACCAGGACCGTCATGGACTTGAGGGATTGCAACACCTGGTTGCGCATGGTCTCCGCGTAGCTTTCGGCCGGCACCATGATCGACCGGCTGCAGGGGCCCTCGATCTTCCGCACCGCCTCCCGGATCTCCAGGACCTGGCGCATGGCCTCCCGGCGGTCGGATTCGGCGGAGGCGCCCGCGGCCGGCAGGCGCTCGACCGCGTCGAGCGTCGCCTCGAGGGCGGCCGGATCGGCGGTGAAGGGCAGGCGGACCTTGAGCCCGAGGTCGTTCGTCACCAGCATCACCCGGTCCTCCGGGCGGAGATCCTTGACGAAGGTACGGACCTGCTCCAGGACCCGGGTGCGGTGGGCCGGGTCGAGATTGAGGTTGTCGACGTAGACCACCAGGTGCAGCCGGTCCTCGGGAGCGACTTCCGCCTTCGCGGGCTCCGGGGCGGCCGGGGCCGGCGCGGCCGAGGCCTTGGGGACCGCCGCGGTCTCCGTTTCGACCTTGATCGCCTCGAAGTTGGTGACCTTGACGCGCTTGCCGTCCTCGTACACCTCGAAGTCTTCGCTCTTCAGGCCCGGCACGGGTCGGCCGTCGCGGTCGGTGACGTGGACGTCCACGTTCACCACGTTGACCTCGATGACCTCGCCGAACGGCGATTGGGCCGTGGAGGGCGGAGCGGCCTGGACGGTATTGCAGACCAGCAGGCAGACCATCAGACAGACAACAACCAGAACGGATCGGGTCCGGCTCAGAACCATCACAGACGTCCTCCTTCAGCCCTCGGCCTCAAGCGTACACCGGAAACCGGCCCGGTGTGGCACGACAGTTGCTATTTACTCAGAGCGGGGATGGTTGGAAGAAAACCCCAACGAACCTTCAACCAGAGGAGGACCGTCATGAACATCATCATCATGCTTATCGTCGGTGGCCTGATCGGCTGGATAGCCAGCATGATCATGCGCACAAATGCCCAGCAGGGCGTCATTCTCAACATCGTCGTTGGCATCGTCGGCGCTCTGCTCGCCGGCCTGCTGCTCGCTCCGCTCTTCGGCACCGGCACGGTCACGGGGGGCGACCTGAGTCTGCCCTCGCTGCTCGTCTCGCTGCTGGGGGCGGTCGTCCTGCTCGCGATCGTCAACCTGTTCCGCCGCGGCGCAGTCCGCTGAGGCGGCACGGCGCCACATAGAGGGGGCTCGGCAGTTTCGGGCCCCCGCACCGGACCGCCTCACGGTTTCCGTGAGGCGTTTTCCCTTTTCAGGGCCTGCCGGACCCGCGCCGCGTCCGTAAGCCCGTTCCGCTCCAGGTAGTCCTGGATCGTCCGCGCCACCATCATGTTTCCGCTCTTGGGGTAGTGTATGAATTTCTTCTTCATCATCTCCCCCTGCGGGTCGTAGCGCTGGAAGCCGTCGAGGAGGTCGATCACGCGGTAGCCCTTTTGGTGCAGCTCGTCGAGGAGCGGTTTGTAGACCACGGTCTTGCCCTCGCGCCGGTTGCGGATCTCCCGGCGCTCGGGGAAGAGCACGATGATCGGAAGCGACCCGTTGGCAGCCGCCTCTTTGTAGAACTGCTCCAGAACGGCGAGCGTCACCCGGTACGCCTCCGAGCGGGTGTTGTAAACACCGCCACGGAAGGTGGGCTGATGCAGGTATTGATCGGCAAAGATGCTCGCGAAGCGGACGGAAGGAAGAAAATCCAGGGGGTTGCGCTTCGAGTTCCGCTGATAGAAATAGTCCTCTTTTCCGATCCGGGGCAGGACGGTCTCCGGGCTGCGCAGCAGCTCGCGATAGCCTTCGGGGCTCCGGATGGGGTTCGGGACCAGGACGAGCTGGCCGCCGCGCAGCGCGAAGCGCGGCTTGGTGAACGGCACGCCGCTGCGCGGGAAGTAGAACGGCCGGAAGGTGTTCACCACCCGGTTGATGTTCTCGGACATGAAGCCGATCAGCACGATGTGGGGGTGGAACCTCACCCCCTCGCGGCGGTATCGGAGAAGGGCCTGGCCCGGCTCGAACCCGGGCACGCCGAAGTTGAGCGCCTCGGTGCCGGGCCGGATCTCCTCCAGGCGGCGTTCCCAGGCCTGCCCGTTGGGCACGTCGCTGGCGTGGGTGAAGGAGTCGCCGAACGCGGCGAGCCGCAGCACGCCGGGCGGCGGCTGGAATTCGTACTCGCGGTTGGCGCGGATGCCGTAGCGGTTCGCCCGGTAGCCGCGCTTGGCGGCGTAGGGCCGGATCGTCCAGCCCAGCTCGGGGTCGGAGATCACGTAGGACGACGAGCCGCCGAGGTGGGCCTGCAGGATGCCCCGGTGCTTGTCGGACAGGGTCTGGACCAGGGCTGGCGTGTACTCGATGTTCTTGTAGCGCTCCAGCGCCCAGAGTCCGGCCCAGCAGGCCAGCTCCACGAACAGCCAGAGGAAGGCCAGCAGGACGAGCGAGAAGACGAGCTTCTTCCGGGTCGAGAGAGGCGGCTTCGCGGTGGGTTCCATGGGATGGCCGGCGATTGTACACGACGCCGGGCGGCCCTCATCCGTATACCTGGATGAACGATATGAGGAGACCCGTCGCGCAGGACCTGCTGCGCGGGGCCGGCGAGCTTCTGTCCGAGGTGACCGCCGGCCGCGCCCTGATGCGGAGCTGGCTGGGGCTGTGCCTGGTGATGATCGTCTCGTCCGCCCTCTACGGCGCCGTCCTGGGCTCCTGGCACGGTCCGCGGCTCGCGGTCTACGTGGCCTTCAAGCTGCCGCTCGTGCTGCTCCTGACCTCGGCCGCCACGGTGCCGTTCAGTTGGACCGGCGCCGCGCTCCTGGGCCTGCCGCTCCGGCTCGGGCAGGTGGCGGTGCTGACCTTCCTCGCCCTGGCGGCCGGGAGCCTGCTGCTCGCCTCGCTGGCCCCCGTGGCAGCGCTCTTCACGCTCTGCGCTCCCGCGCCGGGGACCGAAGCGCGCACCGCCCACAACCTCCTCTATCTCCTGCACACCGGCCTGGTGGGCGGCAGCGGCCTGGTCGGCGTGGCCGTGCTGTGGCGGGGGATGCGCGCGCTGGGGTCGAGGCGGACCGTGAGGGCGGTCTGCCTGGTGTGGATCGCGGCGTTCGCGCTGGTCGGAGGCGAGATCGCCTGGGGCCTGCGCCCGTTCGTCGGCAGCGTCTACAAGCCGGTCGTGTTCCTGCGCGGCGACGCTCTCGACGGCAACGTCTACGAGTTCGTGTTCACTGACATCCTGCCGCACCTGCTGGGCGGCCCTGAACGGGAGGAACAAGCATGGAAGCGACAAGCGCCGACGCCGTCACCCCGGAGGGTGGGGGAGGCCTCCGGGCCTTCGACCGCCTTCTGACCCAACCCCAGAGCCTGTTCGGCGGCGAGGGCCGTTCCTCCTGGTGGCTGCTGGCCGGCGGCCTCGCCGGCTTCCTGGTCTACGGCGCCTCGGCGGGCAGCTTCCAGGGCGGGCTCCAGATCCTGGTCGCGGCGCTCAAGGCACCGCTCATCGTCGCGATGGCCCTGTTGCTCTGCCTGCCGAGCCTCTACGTGTTCGGAGCCCTGTCGGGTGCGCGCTGGAGCCGTCGGCGGCTCCTCGCCTCGGTCGCCGGCTTCGTGGGCACGCTGGGGCTCCTGATGGCGGCGCTCCTGCCGGTCTCCTGGCTGTTCTCGGTGAGCAGCCGGTATCTCATCTCGTCCGTCTGGATCCACGTGGTGCTCTGGCTGGTCTCGCTGATCTTCGGCTGGCGGTTCCTGGGCAAGGCGCTGGAGGAGAGCGGCGCCAGGGGCGGCATGTCCCTCTGGCTGCTCCTCTTCATCCTGGTCTCGTTCCAGGTCGCCACCTTCGTGCGGCCGGTGCTCTGGCGCGCCCCGGGCCGGCCGCTCTTCGAGAGCGGCAAGTTGTTCTTCCTGGAGCACCTGGGCAAGTGCTGGGACGTCAAGCCCCAGCCCTGAGCATGGCTTCAGCCAGGTCCGTGGCGTTGCGGATACAGTCCGGCACCGAGACGCCATGGAGGAAGTTGCCGCCGATCCGCAGGCCGGGAAGGGCGGCCTCGATCTCACGGGCCTGCTCCAGGAAGCGGCCGTGCCCCACCTCGTACTGGGGGATGGCGCGCGGCCAGCGCCGGATCGTCGAGATCCGCGGCTCGCCCCGCACGCCGACCGTCCGGCGAAGCTCGTCGAGGACCGTGGCCATCAGCCGGCCGTCGTCCCACGCCGCCACCTCCGGCTGGGTGCGTCCGCCGGCGAACGCGGTCAGCACCGTGTGTCCCTCGGGGGCGCGTCCCGGGAAGATCTCGGAGGGGAAGAGGACGCCGAGCACGTGCAGCCCCTCCTTGCGCGGCGCGAGGAAGCCGAACCCGCCGAGCGGATGGGCGATGTCCTCGCGGCGCCAGCCGGTGGAGACCAGGGACACGGCCGCGTAGGGGATCTCCGCCAGGCCCGGTCTGTCCAGGAGCCGGGCCGCGGCGTCGGCAGGCACCGCGAGGACGGCCTGCCGCGCCTCGATCGGCCCCGCGTCGGTCTCGGCGCGGAAGCCTTCCGGAGTCCGGACGATCCGCTGACAGGCGACGCCTGTCCGGACATCCCCGATCTCGAGGGCAAGCTTGCGAGGAAGCTGATCGAGCCCTTCACGGAAGGAGATCATGGCGCCGCCGGGAGCCGGACCCTTGCGCCGCGCCAGCGCTCCACGGATCAGGCTCCCATGCTCCCTCTCCAGCGAAGCGATCTTCGGCACCGCATGGCGCACCGATAGGCGCTCGGGGTCGCCGGCATAGACGCCCGAGACGAACGGCCCCACCGCGTAGTCGAGGAAGGCTTGACCGAGCCGGCGGCGCACGAACTCGGCGATCGTCTCCTCGGGATCCCCTTTGGAGATCCAGGGCTCGCGCAGCAGGCGGAGCTTGGCGGAAGCGGGGAAGAGAGGTGTCTTCAGGAAGCCCAACGGCCCGGACGGCAGGGCATGGAGCTGCCCGTCCTTCCAGAGGAACCGGCGCTTGGCCGAAGGCAGGGCGGTGACCTTCTCTCCCTCCAGGCCGGCCTCGCGGATCAGGCGGGTGACGGTCTCATGGTTCTCCAGCACCGTGTTCGGCCCCAGCTCGAAGCGCCAGGGGCCGTCGGTCTTCGTCTCGATCGACCCGCCGACGCGCGGAGACGCTTCGAGGAGCACGACCTTCCGGCCGCCACGCACGAGGTGGAAGGCGGTGGTGAGGCCGGAGATGCCGCCTCCGATGACGAGGACGTCGATCACGGCGCGGATTCTATCGGTCGGAGCAAGAGGCTGGGAGGGGCCCCCTCTCCCCCGGAACGGGGGAGAGGGCTGGGGAGAGGGGGAACGGGATCAATGATTGACCGCTCGGCCGGCATTCACGCGGCCGTGGCCATAGATCGGGTCGGTGCCGGGCTCGCCCAGGTCGTCGGCCCGGTTCTTGAGGATCACCTTGAGCCGCCGGCCGTCGAGGGCGCCGTTCGCCTCGCCGTCGACCAGGGCGGCCACGGCGGCCACGAGCGGCGACGACGCGCTGGTGCCGCGGCCGGTGATGTAGGCGTCGGTCGCTCCGTCGCAGACCGAGCTGGAGCAGGCGCCGACGAGCCGGCCCTGCTGGGCCAGCGGCAGCGTGCAGCCCGGGAACGATTTCTTCGGCGGCTCGTTGTCGCCGCCCGGCGCGCCGATCCAGGCCAGGGGGAAGCCCCAGTTCGAGTAGCTGGTGAGGTTGTCCTTGAAGTCGGTGGCATAGACGCCGACCGCCTCGCCCGATACCGTGGGCAGGGGCACCAGCGTATGGGTGGTCCGCAGATCCACATGCTGGTTGCCGGCCACGGTCGTGACGATCTTGCCCTTCGAGTAGGCGTAGTCCACCGCGTCCTTGACAGCGTGGATCACCTGCTTGGCGCCGGGGTCGTTCTTCTTCACGAAGCCGCCCAGGCTGATGCTGATGGCCGAGACGTCCGGCAGGTCGGCGGCGTACACGATGCCCTCGATGACCTCCGGCCAGTCGCCCTGGCCCGTGCAGCTGAAGACCTTGACCATGACGACCTGCGTCTCCGGCGCCACGGCCGCCATGTTGATGCCGTTCGTGGTGACCAGCGAGGTCATGAACGTGCCGTGCCCGGCGAGGTCGTGGATGGTGTCGTCGTCCTCCGCGCCGCACTCGGAAGGCGCCGCGAGCAGGTTGACGCTGTGCTCCTCGTCGACCCGTCCCACGAGGTCAACCTGGGTCGCGTCGACGCCGGTGTCGATGATGGCGACCTTGGCGTTCGTGCTGCCCAGGGCTCCCTGCTCCCAGGCCTCGGGGACGTCCATCTTGTCGAGCTGCCACTGGCAGGGGAACAGGGTGGCTTCGGTCGGATCGGCGGTGAGCGCGGCGCGCGCCGGAACGCGGAAGGCCTTGCCCTCCAGTACCGGCTCGAGCTGGAGCCTGGCGTTGGCGTAGACCCCTTCCACCTCGCTGCGCTTCGCCATCCGGTCCGCGAACGACGGCCGGTTCGCCTTGACCACCGCGTAGCCGATCTGGGGAAGGACCTTCTGAACGGTTCCGCCCGCCGCTTTCACCATGGCGTCCAGATTCGCGGGGATGCCGCGCTTGAACTCGACCACGTACCGGTCATCCTGGGCCGCGAGCGCTCCCGCCTGGGCGACACACACGGCAAAAGCGAGACAGCCTAGCAAGAACTTTCTTTTCATCTTGTCTCCTTGAGAGGACCTAGGAACGGAGGCGGATTCATCTTCCTCCGAGGAATATAGGTGCCTCGCACCAGGATAGACGAGACAAAGAATCCGTAAAGAGCGACCGGCGCTCAGCCCGCCGCGGGCTCCGGCCGCCGGACCACGATGTCGCCGGCCACCTCGCGGTCGAGCGCCAGAACCGTCTCCCCGATCCGCAGCACGAACGAGGGGTAGCGCTGGATCAGTCGCACCTCGGAGCCCGGCACGAGGCCGAACACCGCGAGGTTGTTCTTCCGCGCCGGACTTTCACCCGACAACCCAAGGATCTCGGCCGCCTCGCCCGGGCGCAGGTCCTTGACCGTGGTCAGGCCGTCGCCGGGGCAGGCGGACGGCGCCGGAGACGCGGTCCGGCCCAGGAACCGGCGCAGCCAGGAGGTCCCGGCCGGCTTTTCGGGGAACTCGTATTCGCACATCGGGCAGCGCGCCAGGTGGCAGGCCGCGCCGAGCGGGCAGCCGTGGCCGCAGAGGGAGTCCACGCGTTCGAACTCGAAGCCGCAGAGGGGGCAGGTCAG
>DATANP010000354.1:0-2827 GCA_036266195.1 Thermoanaerobaculia bacterium
GGCGCGTGCTTGCTCCCGTAGGTGCGGGGTCCGCTGACCGCCGCCCGGCTGGCGGCCGCCTCGCGCGCTGCCTTGCCGCGGGTAGCATCGTAGGAATAACTGGCTTTGCCGTACCAGTCCGAAGTGTCTGAGCTCCAGGAATACATCCGGCCCTCCGATCGGGGTCATTGGATGACGGTTGGGGGTGGTGCGAGTCTACCGGCTCGGGACGTCGAGCGCCAGCGTGGCCAGGCCGAACTCCCGGCGGAACCGGCGGTCGAGCCCCTCGTCCTCGATCCAGGTGGCGACCTGCGGCGGAACCATTTCCTTCCACCCCTCACCCTGGGCCATGGCCCGCCGAACCGCGGTCGCATCGAGAGGCACGCGGCGCTCCGGCGGAACGAGCGTGACCGGGTGGACGACCGGGTAGACCTCGCGCATCAGGTCGCGGACGTAGTCGTTCGCCGTGACGAACAGGTCAAGCGGACCGAAGAGCTCGGTCACCATGGCCCGCCACCGCGGACCGTGGCCGAGGTCCGGCACGGGCAGGACCGTATAGCCGGGTCTCTCCCCGAGGACGAGGCGGATCATGGCCTCGCTCTCTTCGGGCGTGAAGGGGTTGCGGACATCGTACTTGTTCGAGCTGCCGATGCCGATCAGCACCTCGTCCGCGTGCTCGACCAGGGCTTCGAGCACGGCGGCATGGCCGTGGTGGACCGGCTTCCACCGCGCCACCATCCCCAGGCGACCCAGGCGCCCGAGACGTCGGACCCGGAGGCTCACCCGTTGGCGAGGAAGTCGCGCAGGTCGCGCCGCGCGGCGCCCACGAACGTGGCGAGGAGGGCGGCGCCACCGCAGACGGCGTAGACCAGCGGGATGTTCTTGTGGGTGAGGTCGCCCACCACGCCGCCCAGCACCATGCCGATCGGCATGAGGCCGCCGCTGAGCGTCATGACCACACCCAGGACCCGGCCGCGCACCGCGTCGGGCGTGGCCATCTGGATCATGCTCATCAGGTAGACGTTGATCACCCCCAGCGAGGCGCCGCCGAGGAACACCAGGGCCATGGCCAGGAAGGCGTTGGTCACCATGCCCACGACGCCGAAGAAGATCGGGGCCAGGAACATGGCGATGAGGATGCCCTTCTGCCGCGCCCGCCCGGTCAGCCTGAGGGTTCCGGCGAGGATGAACCCGGCGACGCTGCCGGCGCCGATGACCGCCGTGAGGAAGCCGTACCACTTGTCGTCGGCCTTGAGGTACAGCTCCACATAGAACGGCAGCAACACCGCGATCGGCATGCCGAAGAAGTTCACCACCGAGGCCATGCCGATGAAGTCGCGCAGGCCGGGCTGGCTCCAGAGGTAGCGGAAGCCGTCGGCGGTCTCCTGGAGGAAGTCGCGGAACGGGTGCGCCGATGCGGCCTTGACCTCTCTCGGGGGCAGCCGGATGAAGGCCGCGCAGATGCCCGCGTAGAGGAAGCTGACGCCGTCGACCAGGAAGAGCAGGGGCGCGCCGAGCACCTGGTAGAGCAGCCCGCCGATCGCCTGGCCGAGCAGGGTGGAACCCTGGGCCGAGAACTGGTTGAGCGAGTTGGCGGCCGGAATCCTGTCGCGCGGCACCAGGTCCGGGATCGCCGCGCTCAGGGCCGGCGTGAAGAAGGCCCGCAGAATGCCGATGACCACCGAGACTGCGAACAGCAGCCCGATGGCGAAGCGCACCGCGCCGGGCTCGAGGCCGGTGACCCGGGGGTTGTACATGAAGAAGGCCAGGGCCAGCACGGCCGCGCCGCTCAGCAGGTCGCACACCAGGGCGATGCGGATGCGGGAGTGGCGGTCCGCGAACGTGCCGCCGAACGGTCCGAGCAGGACGCCGGGCAGCAGCGACGCGAACATGATGAGTCCCATGAGGCTGGCGGAGCCGGTGGCATCCTTGAGCCACAGCATCATGGCGAAGCTGAAGGCCAGGTTGCCGAGCTGGCTGATGGTCTGCCCCTGCCAGAGCAGGAAGAAGTTCCGGTTCCACAGCCGGCCCGGCTGGGCGCGCTCCTCCGCCGGAGCATCAGGGGTCGGGGTGTCGGAGAGCTGTTCCATGGCCGCGGTCAGGGTACGTGTCCAGTCGAGCCCGCGGATTGTAGCATCCGGGCAGGTCGGGCCGCCGCCCCCGGCGAGCCCCTCTCGCGAGGCGCGTGAGAATGGTATACTCTGCCCCCAAGGGGGAAGAACCATGGCGGGTGGGCACGTCTTTCACGTGATTTTCTTCAAGGACCGGGACTGGTGGGTCGCGCAGTGCCTGGAGAGAAACCTGGCGACGGCGTCCCAGGACCCGCGGGAGTTGCCGAGCAAGCTCGAAACCCTCCTGAGAGTCCAGATCGAAGCCGATCAGGAGGCCGGTATCGAGCCGTTCAGCGCTCTGCCGCAGGCTCCGCGCCGGTTCTGGCAGATGTTCCAGGGTGCCCAGCCCTGGAACCTGCAGGAGGCGGAGCCGCCTGTCATCCTGCCGGCCTGGACGGAGCTGGCGCTGGCCTAGTCGTCATCATAGCGATTGAGGCCGAGCAGGGTCGCGTCGAACCCGAGATTCTCGCAGAGCGCTTCCTGCTCGCGGGCGGACAGAAGACCTTGCGGTCCCTTCTCGCCGATCGAGGCCCGCTCGCCGGCCGGTCCCTCCAGAAAGAAGCCGCTCTTCGACTGTCTCAAGACCACCTTGAACCCGCTGAGGTGGTTCAGCTCCTTCATGAACTGCATGACCGTCCGCTCGTGACTCAACGAATTGTCTCCGTACCAGGAAGTACGGATTCTCGGTCAACACCACCCCGGCTTGTCAAGCGGGAACGCGAGAGTACACGATCAGC
>DATANP010000355.1:0-3018 GCA_036266195.1 Thermoanaerobaculia bacterium
GATGCCGACGGCGGCCACGAGCCCCACAACGAGCCCGGCCGCGGCCAGGACCATCCCCTCCTTCACCACCAGGCGGGTGATGTCCCGCGCCTGCGCGCCGAGGGCGGCGCGCACGCCCATCTCCCGGGTGCGCTGCGACACGGCGTAGCGGATCACGCTGTAGAGACCCACGGTCGCCAGCACCAGCGCCAGCAGGCCGAAGGCGCCCAGGAAGCTCGCGGCCAGGCGCTGCGCGAAGACCGAGATCTTCAGGTGCTCGCGCAGCGATTTCACGGCCGAGAGCGGCAGGTAGGGGTCCATCTCCCGGATCTCGCTCCTCAGGGCCGGGACGAGCGCCAGGGGGTCGCCGGCCGTCCGCACGTGGATCACCGAGCTGGCCTGGTACATGTGCAGGATGGGCATGTAGAAGAAGGGCCGCGGCGGCTCGCCGAGCTGCTGATACTTGCCGTCCTTCACGATCGCCACGACCGTGCAGTCCTCGTTCCAGAGCTTGATCCGGCCGCCCAGGGCGTCGTTCCGGTTCTTCCAGTAACGGCCGGCCATGGTCTCGTTGACCGCCAGGGTGCAGCCGGACTTCTCGTCGTCCTGCAGCCCGAAGTCGCGGCCGGACACCAGGGGGATGCTCATCGTCCGGAAGTAGTCCGGGCCGACGACGTTGTACTCGACCACGACCTCCTCCTTGGGCTTGGGCACGTAGCCGTCGATCTGGAGGTTGGTCGAGGACGAGCCGCCGAAGTCCAGGGGGAGGTAGATCGCCACGGATGCGGACTCCACGCCGGGCAGGGCGGAGAGCCGCCGCAGCGCCTCGCGGTAGAAGACCCGGCCGCGGGCCTCGTCGTAGCCGTTCGGGAAGAGGTCGATCGCGGCCAGCAGCGCGTTACGCGTCCGGAACCCGGGATCGATCTCGCCGCCCCGCCCGAGGCTGCGGAAGAACAGGCCGGCGGTGATCAATAGCAGGCAGGAGAGGGCGATCTGGGCGACGACGAGCGCGCTCCGCGCCCGCCCCTTGCGGCCTCCCAGGGTCGAGGCGCTCTCGTCGCGCAGCACCGGCGCGATGCGCCGGGGGGAGGTCTGGATCGCCGGCGCCAGGCCGAAGAGGAGCCCGGTCAGCACGGTCAGGGCCGCGGTCAGGGCGAGCACCCGTCCATCCAGATGGAAGGCCAGGGCGACCGGCGCGTCGACCGGCGGGACGAAGGTTTTCAGGAGCCGTACCCCTCCCAGGGCCAGCACCACGCCGAGGACGCCCGCCGGCACGGCCAGGAGCAGGCTCTCGGTGAGGAGCTGCCGGACCAGCCGGTTCCGGGCGGCGCCGAGGGCGGAGCGCACCGCGATCTCCCGCCGCCGGCCCAGCGCCCGCACGAGCAGCAGGTTCGCCACGTTGGCGCAGGCCAGGAGCAGGACGAGCGCCGCCATCGAGGCCAGCACCACGAGCACCGGCATCAGGACCATCGACGGTCCCATGGGCGCGTTCCAGAAGCGGAACAGGAGGAAGCGCATGCCGTCGTTCGTGTCCGGGTATTCGCGGCCCAGGTCGGCCGCGATGCCGTTCAGAGCGGCCTGGGCCTGCTTCATCGTGACCCCCGGCCGGAGCCGCGCCAGGGCCTGCATCCAGTGGCTGCCCCGGCTGTCGAGCCGGCTGCCGCCCGGGATCACGGTCTCCTGCATCGCCAGCGGGACCCAGAGGTCGGCCCGGAGCCCCGACTGCGCCCCCTGGAAGCCGGACGCGGCCACGCCGATCACGGTGAACGGATGGCGGTTGAGGAGGATCGTCTTGCCGATCATGCCGGGGTCGGCGGCGAAGCGGCGGGCCCAGAATTCGTGGGAGAGGACCACGACCGGGTGCGCGCCCGGCGCTCCGTCCTCCTCCTTCCGGAAGCCTCGGCCCGGCGCGACGGGCACCTGGAGAGCGTCGAAGAAGTTGCCGGTGACGATCGAGCCCCAGACCTTCTCCGGCTGGTCGCCGGCCGTCAGGCTCAGGGTCAGCATGTCGACGCCGACGACTTCCGCGGCGTGCCACTCCTCCTGCAGGGTGCGCAGGTCGGGGACGGACCACGACCGGTCGTCGCCGCTGCGGCTCTTCCCGCCCATCACGAGCACCCGCTCCTGGTCCGGCACGCCCGGCAGCGGCTCCAGGAGGATGCCGCGGATCCAGCTCATCACGGTGGTGTTGGCCCCCAGGCCCACGGCCAGGGTCAGGACGGCGACAAGGGCAAAGCCGGGGCTCTTGGCGAGCAACCGCAGGGCGTGGCGGAGATCGTTCATGGGGGGTACTACGAGGCGGCGGGGCGGGAGGTTCCAGAGCGCCTTGACTCCGCTTCCGCCCCCACCCATACTTTCGAAATTCCGACTCGGTAGTTTCGACTCAACTGACAGCAGGTCGCCCAGGCGTTCCCGCGGCTCCTTCGAGCCGCGTTCACCGTTCAGAGGAGGCCTCGAATGAGATCGTGCCGAAATGCAGTGGTCCTCGTCCTCGCCGTCCTTGCCATCCTGACTTTCTCCGGTTGCACGGACTCAACGCCTGATACGTCCGAGTCCACCCCGACTCCGACCCCGCCGGTCGTGGCCAGCGCCTGCGACTTCCCGACCGCGCCGGCGTCCTCGCTGGAGGAGACGGCGTGGCAGCTCTTCGTCGCCGCCACCTGTCCGTCGACCGGCACCCATCCGCTCACCTTCGAGAACTGGACGGAGCAGACCTGCCTGAAGGACCCCACGCTCTGCCAGGGGGATGCGGCCGCCAAGCGGAAGTTGCACATGAGCCACCTCGAGGCAGGCCTGACCGCCGGCGGTCTCCCGAACAACGGTCTGCCGACGAGCGACTGCGGTGCCATGACGACCGCGAGCAACAATCCCCCGCCATCGCTGCTCCCGTTCGTGCCCACGAACCTGTCCCAGAATCCGACGTTCTGCGAAGAGGTCTTCGCCAACGACCCCGAGGTCGCCTACATCAAGCAGCCGGCGCCCGGTCAGTCGCTCCTCACGATCAACCAGCAGGCCGCTTACATCTCGGGCGGCTCGACG
>DATANP010000356.1:0-5682 GCA_036266195.1 Thermoanaerobaculia bacterium
ACGGCATCTCGCTCATCATCTTCGCCGGCATCGTGGTGGGCCTGATCCCGGCCGTCGGCAAGACCGTCGACGCCATGCAGAAGGGGAACCTCCAGTTCCTGACCATCCTCGTCCTGCTGCTGTTCATGGTGGTGGTGGTCGCCTTCATCGTCTACATGGAGCGGGCGCAGCGAAGGATCCCGGTGCAATACGCCAAGCGCGTGGTCGGCCGCAAGGTCTACGGCGGCCAGAGCACCTACCTTCCGCTGCGGGTCAACACCGGCGGCGTGATCCCGGTGATCTTCGCGAGCTCGGTGGTGACGGTGCCGTCGGTGATCGCCGGCATGGTCCACAACGAGACCATCCAGCGGATGGCGCAGACGGTCGCCTGGGGACAGCCGATCTACTACCTCCTGCAGGTGATCACGATCGTCTTCTTCTCCTACTTCTACGTCTCGATCATCTTCAACCCGTCCGACCTGGCCGAGAACATGCGGAAGTACGGCGGCTTCATCCCGGGCATCCGTCCGGGCAAGCGGACCGCCGAGTACATCGACCGCATCCTCACCCGCATCACGCTGGTGGGCGCGCTCTACCTGGCGGCGGTGACGATCCTGCCCGAGTTCCTGCTGACCGGCTTCAACGTGGCCGGCATCCCGGGGATCGGCCGCTCGATCGCGCCGTACTTCCCGGAGTGGTTCTCCGAGGGCCTGGGCATCAACTTCTACTTCGGCGGCACCTCGCTCCTCATCGTGGTCGGCGTCGCGATGGACACGATCCAGCAGATCGAAAGCCAGCTCGTGATGCGCAACTACGAGGGGTTCATGAAGAAGGGACGCATCCGTGGACGGCGTGGCTGAGACCTCGGGATCGACGGGGGCCAACGCGGCTCCGGGCAGCCGCCCGCGGATCATCCTGTTCGGCCCTCCGGGCGCCGGCAAGGGGACGCAGGCGGCTCTGCTGTCGCAGCAGCTCGGCGTCCCCGCGATCTCGACGGGCGACATGCTGCGCCAGGCCGTGGCCTCCGGCACGGAGCTGGGCGGCCGGGTGAAGGGGATCATGGCCGCGGGCGGACTGGTCGACGACGCCACCATGGCGGACGTGGTGCGGGCGCGGCTCGCCATGGCCGACGCCATGCCGGGCTTCCTGCTCGACGGCTATCCGCGGACCATCCCCCAGGCCCGGACGCTGGAGGGGATTCTGGTCGACGCCGGCCAGGAGCTCGACGCGGTGCTGTCCATCGAGGTCCCGGAGGAGGAGCTGGTGCGCCGCGCCGTGCTCCGCGGACGGGGCGAGGACGACCGCGAAGAGGTGGTTCGTGAACGACTTCGGGTCTATCGGGAAAAAACCGAGCCCCTGATCGGTTATTATAGGGAGCGCGGTCTGCTCTACCCGATCGACGGCAATCTCCCGGTCGACAAGGTGACGTCCCAGATGCTGATCGCGCTCGGGCGGTCGGGGTAGGGTGAGATGGTGCTGAAGACTCCCGGCGAGATCGACCTGATGGATCAGGCGAACCGGATCGTCCTGCGTGTGCTGGACGAGGTCGGCGCCATGATCCGTCCGGGCGTGACCTCGCGGGAGCTGGACCGTCTGGCGGAGAAGGTGATCCGCAGCGCGGGCGGGGTGCCGGCCTTCCTCCACTACCGGGGCTATCCGGCGACTCTTTGCATTTCGGTCAACGACGTCATCGTGCACGGCATTCCGAACGACGTGCCGCTCAAGGAGGGGCAGATCGTCGGGATCGACTGCGGGGTGCTCTACAAGGGGTACTACGGTGACGCGGCCCGCACGTTCGCGGTCGGGGAGGTGGGGGAGGACGCGAAGCGACTCCTCAAGGTGACGGAGGAGGCGTTGCGGCTGGCGGTGGCGCAGGTCCGGCCTGGCGCGCGCCTGTCGGACATCGGCTTCGTGGTTCAGCAGCATGCCGAGCGGCACGGCTACTCGGTGGTCCGGGAGTTTTCAGGCCATGGGATCGGGACCTCGCTGCACGAGGACCCGCAGGTGCCGAACTACGGCAAACCGGGCAAGGGGCCGAAGCTCCGCCCGGGTCTGGTGCTGGCGATCGAGCCCATGGTCAATGCGGGGAAGGCCGGTGTCCGGATGGATGCCGACGGGTGGACGGCGCGGACCGAGGACGGGTCGCTCTCGGCCCATTTCGAATTCTCGGTTGCGGTCACATCGTCCGGCGCCCGGGTGCTGGGCCTGAGTTGAAAACCTAGGAGAGAGACAGTTTGTCCAAAAAAGAAGAGGCGATCGAGGTCGAGGCCACGGTAATCGAGCCGCTCCCGAACGCGATGTTCCGGGTCGAGCTCGAAAACAAGCACCAGGTTCTGACGCACATCTCGGGCAAGATGCGGAAGCATTTCATCCGCATCCTCCCGGGAGACCGCGTCCTGGTGGAGCTGTCACCGTACGATCTCACGCGCGGCCGGATCGTCTACCGTCTCAAGTAGGACGGGGTGAAAGGAAGTCGGTCATGAAAGTACGTTCGTCGGTGAAGCGGATCTGCCCGAAGTGCAAAGTCGTCCGCCGGAAGGGTGTCGTGCGGGTGATTTGCGAGAACCCGAAACACAAGCAGCGTCAGGGATAAGGTAGACAATGGCACGTATCGCAGGGGTCGACCTGCCCCAGAACAAACAGGTCTGGATCGGGCTCACGTACATCTACGGCATCGGCCGTTCGCGCTCGCGCGACATCCTGGCCAAGGCCGACGTGCCCACCGTGACGAAGGTCAGGGACCTCACGGAGGACGAAGCGCGCCGGATCCGCAAGGTCATCACGGACGAGGGCCGGGTGGAGGGCGACCTGCGCAAGGAGGTCAGCCAGAACATCAAGCGGCTGATGGAGATCGGCTCCTACCGGGGCGTCCGTCACCGCCGCGGTCTGCCGGTCCGGGGTCAGCGGACCCAGACCAATGCCCGTACCCGCAAGGGTCCGCGGCGCGGCGCGGTAGCCGGCAAGAAGAAGGCGACGAAGAAGTAAGCCAGGGCGCCCAGGAGATCTACGATGGCGAAAGCGGAAAAGAAGGACCGGAAGGGTGGCAAGCGCAAGGAGAAGCGCAACGTCCCGCATGGGGTTGCGCACATCCAGGCCACCTTCAACAACACGATCGTTTCCATCTCCGATCCGGAGGGTAACCTCCTGTCCTGGTCCTCGGCCGGGCGGATCGGATTCAAGGGCTCGCGCAAGGGCACTCCCTTCGCGGCCCAGGTGGCGGCCCAGAATGCGGGCGGCAACGTGAAGGATGTGGGCATGCGCTCCGTGGACGTCCTGGTCAAGGGACCAGGCGCCGGGCGCGAGTCGGCGATCCGCGCGCTCCAGGCTTCCGGCCTGGAGGTCAAGTCGATCAAGGACGTCACCCCCATTCCCCACAACGGCTGCCGGCCGCGCAAGCGCCGCCGCGTGTAAGTCACAGCAGTTCGGAACCGCCGCGGAGCCGCCCGGGTGTGCCGGGGGCTCGTCAGGCGTCTTCCCAGGTTGAAGTCCCCGTAGCGTCGGGGAGAGGACGTCAAGGAGAGATCTCAGTGGCAAGATATACGGGACCCGTCTGCCGGCTTTGCCGCCGGGAGCGGATGAAGCTGTTTCTGAAGGGCGACCGCTGCTTCAAGGAGAAGTGCGCGGTCGAGCGGCGGAACTTCCCGCCCGGACAGCACGGCACGCGGCGCGGCCGCCGGACGCTCGGCTACGGCCTGCAGCTCCGCGAGAAGCAGAAGGTGAAGCGCATCTACGGCGTGCTCGAGAGCCAGTTCCGCACCTATTTCGAGGAGGCGGACCGGCGCAAGGGAATCACGGGCGAGAACCTGCTCGTCATGCTCGAGCGGCGCCTCGACAACGTCGTCTACAGCCTCGGGTTTGCCGCGTCGCGCGCCCAGGCCCGCCAGCTCGTCCGGCACGGCCACGTGCAGGTCGACGGCCGCAAGATCTCGATCCCCTCGTACCAGGTCAAGGCCGGCCAGGCGGTGGTCGTCAAGGAGTCCAGCCGCAAGAACCCGCTGGTCCGGTCGAGCGTCGAGACCGCGCGCGGACGCGGCGTCCCGGAGTGGCTGGAGCTGGACGCGGAGAACGTGAGCGGCAAGGTCCTGCGCCTGCCGGCCCGCGAAGACATCAAGCTCCCGATCCAGGAGCAGTTGATCGTCGAGCTCTACAGCCGCTAAACCCAGGGAACTGACCCCAGGGAAGGAGTTTTCAGAATGCTTTGGAAAGGTTTTCAGCGCCCGAAGCGCCTCGAGGTCGATCAGGACAGCCTGACGTCCACATACGGGCGGTTCACCGCCCAGCCCTTCGAGCGTGGCTTCGCCACGACGATCGGCAATGCCCTGCGGCGCTGTCTGCTGTCCTCCATCGAGGGGGCGGCGATCACGGCGGTCAACATCGAGGGGGTGCTGCACGAGTTCTCCTCGATCCCGGGGGTGCACGAGGATGTCACCGACATCATCCTGAACCTCAAGCAGATCCCGATCCGCCTGCACACCGACGACGCCAAGGTGCTGTCGATCGACGTGCAGGGCCCGGGTGCGGTGACCGCCGGACAGATGAGCGAGGACCCGCAGGTCGAGATCATCGACCCGAACGTCCACGTCGCCACGACGAACGAGGAAGGCCGTCTCAAGCTGCAGGCCCAGGTCAAGCTCGGCCGCGGCTACGTGGCCGCCGACCGCAACTTCGACGAGTCGATGGGCATCGGCTGGATCCCGCTGGACTCGGCGCACAGCCCGGTCCGCCGCGTGAACTACCGCGTCGAGGCGGCCCGCCTCGGCCAGACCACCGACTACGAGCGCCTCATCCTCGAGGTCTGGACCAACGGCACGGTCAGCCCCGAGGAGGCGGTGTCGCTCGCGGCCATGCTGCTGCGCGACCACCTCGGCATCTTCATCCAGACCGAGGACAGCCTGCGGCATGACGGCGGCGAGCTCGGCCGCGAGGAGCTGGCCGGACTGGATGCCCTGCTCGCCAAGAACATCGACGAGCTGGACCTGTCGGTGCGCTCGGCGAACTCGCTCAAGAACGCCAACATCCACACCCTCCGCGATCTCGTCCGGCGTACCGAGAAGGACATGCTCGAGACGAAGAACTTCGGCAAGAAGTCGCTGGAGGAGGTGCAGGAAGTGCTCGACAAGCTGGGCCTGTCGCTCGGCATGGAAGTGCCGGAGCGGACCGGCGCAGCCGGGGCCTCGGCGTAAGCCGGTGCCCAAGGAGGGGACATCATGCGTCATGCGATGAGAAACCGGAAGCTGGGACGGACCAGCTCCCACCGCGAGGCCCTGTTCCGCAACCAGCTCCAGTCGCTCATGGTGAGCGAGCGGATCGTCACCACCCTGCCCAAGGCCAAGGAGCTGCGGCCGATCGCCGAGAAGGTGATCACCCGCGGCAAGCACGGCGGGGTCCACGACCGCCGCTGGGCCCTGCGCTGGCTGCTCGACCGCGAGCTCGTCAAGAAGCTGTTCGACGACATCGCGCCGCGCTTCGCCGAGCGTCCGGGCGGCTACCTGAGGATCGTCAAGCTCGGACCTCGCCAGGGTGATGGCGCCGAGATGGCGGTTCTCGAGCTGGTCGAGCGGGAGGCCACCGCGGCCCCGGCCGAGGCTCCGAAGGAGACCAAGGCCAAGAAGGAGCCGAAGCCCAAGAAGGAGGCCAAGCCGAAGGAGGCCAAGGAGGGCAAGGAGAAGGAAGCCAAGCCCAAGAAGGCCGCGGCCCCCAAGA